>CAYLZG010000125.1:5010-6902 GCA_964387985.1 uncultured Anaerolineales bacterium
GGAGCATGCGCAGGCAGTGCTTTGCGAAAGCTGGCGCCCACACCATCAAGCAACACACGATCCTGAGGGCGACGCGGCCCCGCCATACTCGGCACAACTGTCCGCATGTCGAGTTCCAACATGTCCGTGAACACAGGATCTGGTGTCTCAGCGGTCCGGAAGAGTCCTTGCTCTTTGGTGTAGCGCTCGACCAGATCAACCAGATCCGCGGGACGACCCGAGAGCGCGAGGTAGTTGAGGGTTTCCTGGTCCACCGGGAAGAAGCCCATTGTCGCGCCGTACTCAGGGGCCATGTTCGCAATTGTGGCCCTGTCAGGCAGGGTGAGGCAGGACAGACCGGGGCCGAAGAACTCTACGAACTTGTCGACCACGCCGCGTGATCGAAGCATCTGCGTGACCGTCAGCACCAGGTCCGTGGCAGTAGCTCCCTCAGGCAGCTCCCCGGTGAGCTTGAAGCCGATCACCTGCGGCGCCAGCATGTAGATCGGCTGTCCCAGCATCACGGCCTCTGCTTCGATGCCGCCAACTCCCCACCCCAGAACACCCAATCCATTGATCATCGTCGTGTGGCTATCGGTACCCACGAGCGTGTCCGGATAGGCAACGGGGTCACCCTCGACATGGCCGACCTGCACCACCCTGGCCAGGTATTCCAGGTTGACCTGGTGAATGATGCCCGTAGCCGGCGGAACCACCCGAAAGTTGTCAAACGCCTTTTGCCCCCACTTCAGGAACTCGTATCGTTCCCGGTTGCGTGCGAACTCGCGCTCCGCGTTGAAAAAAAGCGCAGCCTGCGAACCAAACTGATCGACCTGAACAGAATGATCGATTACGAGATCCACTGGAATTAAAGGATTGACGCGCCTGGGATCGCCGCCCATCCGAACAGTAGCGGATCGCATCGCAGCAAGGTCCACCACGGCAGGCACACCCGTGAAGTCCTGCAAGATGACGCGGGCGGGCTTGAAGGGAAGTTCCATTTCCGCCGGATTCCGGGCGTCCCATCCGGCGAGTCGAGCGACATCCTGAGCGGTGACTGCAAATCCATCGACCTGCCGAAGCAAGGCTTCGAGCAAGACTTTTATCGAGAACGGCAGGCGGGAGATGGCACCGAATCCGCTCTTCTCGAGCGTATCCAGGCGATAGAAATGCACCGGTACACTTGCTCCGAGCAGAGGCGCCCGAGCGCCGAAGACATCCATGCTTGTGCTCCTTTTCCCAACAGCGAATCACGCGAGTTACCGCAGGCTAGAACGTGATGCGAAAGCTTGCGCAATCTGAAAGGCGACAATTGATGAGCGATTCTACCGCGACGCGCCAAATGATGTCAACTTGTATGCGAATTGTGATACAGTCGTGCCTTATCACTCCATGCGCCATCAGTCCGCAGTCGTGAATTCGTCACTCAAAGGACTCACAAGGATCTTGTCGACCCGGTGTCCATCCATGTCCATCACTTCGAAACGTAAGCTGTTCCAATCAAACGCGTCTGCCGCGGCTGGAATTCGCCCGAGGTGGGCCATGACAAAGCCACCGAGTGTTTCAAAGGTGTTATCGAGCTCACCGGGCAACACCTCCAGGTCGAGAAGCTCGCGAAAGTCCTCAACGGGCAGCAATCCATCGAGCAGCCAAGAGCCATCTTCCCGCCGGATCGCGCGGGCCGCCGCCTCCTCCAAGGGCTCGGTGACATGGCCCACGATGACCTCGAGCAAGTCATGCGCAGTGATAAGGCCCTGCGTACCACCGTACTCGTCCATCACGATCGCGAGGTGGTTTTTCCCCCGCTGGAATTCTCTCAGCAGCTTGGGAAGCGGCATCGAATTCGGCACAAAAAACGGCGGCCGAAGCAGTTTGTCCAGCGAGAAATCCGCCGACTCGGGATCCACTTTGAG
>CAYLZG010000125.1:6912-13314 GCA_964387985.1 uncultured Anaerolineales bacterium
TCATCCATTACGATCGCGAGATGTTGAGTATTGACGTAGAACATCTCCAGGAGCTGCACGGCGGGCAGTGTCTCCGGGACGAAAAGCGGTAGGCGGAGCAGTGCGCGCAAATCAAGGGGCTGCTCTGTCAGAAGGGCGGATAACAACTGCTGCGACTCAACGATGCCGAGCACATTATCCAGGTGATCCTGGCATACCGGGTATCGAGAGTGACCGGATTGCGTAATGGTTTCGGCGATCGCCGCAGGGTCTGCATCCACTTCCAGCCAGGCAATATCCATGCGCGGGGTCATCAATGCCCCCACACGTCGTTCGGCGAGCCGGAAGACGCTCTGCGCCACTTCGCTCTCAGCCTCGGACAGGACTCCAGCCTGGGCCCCCTGCTCGATCATGACCTCGATTTCCGCTTGGGTAACATTGGGTTCGTCTGAGTTCGCAAGATGCAGCACACGGACGATGAGATTGCTCGTGGATGTCAGCAACCAAACGAGTGGTTTGGTAATCGTGGAGAGGATACGCATGGGGCGAGCCGCGGCGATCGCGATGTTCTCAGGCGAGTTGAGGCCGATTCGCTTGGGGACCAGCTCACCGACCACCAGGGAGAGAAACGTGATTACCATGACCACCAGAAAGACCGACAGAGGACCGGCGTACGGCACCAGCGCAGGGACCGTGCTCAGACGCGCCTCCAGCGGCCCACTCAGAGTGGCTCCGCCAAACGCACCGGCCAAAATGCCAATCAGGGTGATGCCAATCTGAACGGTCGAAAGAAACTCGTCGGGGTTCTGTGCCAGTTTCAGCGCTTCGGCTGCGCCACGATCGCCATCCTCCGCGCGTTGTTGCAGCCGCGCTTTGCGGGAAGAAACGACCGCTATTTCGGCCATTGCGAACAGCCCGTTAATCAGCAACAGAATGAGTATAACGAGAACCTCGATCGCAGACGACCGCATTTTGTGACCCCTCTTTCTCTGAGCCAGCGCCACCCGGTGTCCCGAAGAAGTGGTACCAACATCACTCAAATAATAAGCGCTGATCCCTACCGGGGCAAACCGGCCGGGGATCAGCGCCACTTCCTCACTCGATCAGGCTGTGAAACGACGTCTAGCGCTCACCAAGCCAGCGATCCAGCATGAACAGGGCTGTTCCCTGTGTGCCGACTGAACGCAGGGCGTCCACGACAGTGGCGGCGTTCTTTTCTTCTTCGACCTGCTCCGTGACAAACCACTGAAGCATCACCTGGCTGGCGTAATCGTTTTCCTTGAGAGACATGTCGTAGAGACGGTGGATGAGGCTGGTAACAAGAGCCTCATGCTGCTTTACCTGCTCAAAGATGTCAAGCAGCGAAGTGAATTCGGTCGGGGGTTGTGCGATAGCCTGAAGCGTGACCTTCCCACCGCGATCATGGACGTAGCCGTAGAACTTCAGGGCATGCTCCTGCTCTTCTTCTGCTTGCTTGGCAAGCCACTTTGCAGCACCCGGCATGTTGTTGGACTCTGCGTACGCGGACATAGACAGGTAGAGATACGCCGAGTACAACTCGTGCTTGATCTGATCGTTGATGGCCGCCTCAAGGTTCTTGCTCAACATGGTGTTTCTCCTTTGAATCGATTAGGGTTATCCGAATGTGACAATTGTACTATGCAGCGGAATGATGAGCAACTTCAGGTTCACTGATCGGATTGCAGCGACTCCAGGGCGGGCCCAACCGATAGTGCCAACACCAGAGACATGATCACTGCCGAAGTCAGGCACCACATGCAAACCGCCTTAATTATGTAAAGCTCAAGATAGGTGAGATAGATGCTGAACAACACGCCGAAAAGAGCCATTCCGAAAACGCCAAGCGCCGCCAGGCGTCCCGCAGTCTCCTCCGAACGCCGCGCCACAGCCCACGAGACCAGGATCGCTACATATCCTAACGCGCCCAACAGGCCCACAGGCAGGAACCCAAACAGCTTGGCGAACGGGCTGGTCTGAACTGCATTGCAGTCGCCCACCGGACCGCATACTGCCGCGACGTTCTGTGTTTCGACATAGGTCAGGTAGAAGGCGACGCCGAGGCCGACGATGGCCAAGACAGGAATGAGAATGCCCGATCCACCTGTGAACACGGGAATCTGGCGGCCGGAAGCAGCGAGCACCGCCGCAATGAGTGCGTAAAGCAATGACACCACCAGGAGTCCCATGACAGCCCACGCGAGAGCGAACCCGGAATTGACCGGCTCCTGCGCGGCAGGCGTAACGAAAGCAGGCGCGAAGACGCTGAGAGCGAGGATCGATGCACTGTACCCCATGTTCAAGCTCCAGAAGGGAGACAAGGACAATCAGCTTCAAAAGCTACGATGCCTGCACTCCGCGGCCCTGCCAGAGCGTGCTGGCCGCAACAACAGCATAGCCAACGACGTACAGCATCAGGAATGGCAACATGCCGTATTGTCCGCGCGCAATCGCCACGCCTGCGGTCGCAACAGCATACACGAAAAGAGCGATTTCCCCCAGGACGGTCCAATCAGCGCCCAGGCGGTAGGCGTTGGAAGTCCAGTGACCCGAGCGGCCCTCGAGGCAAAACTTCGGCGTCCGTTTGAAGACGCCTCCCCAAGAGGTCAGGCCCTGCCAGACCGCCCGCGTCGTGCTCCACGTCATTCCCGCACCGACCGCCAACAGTGCTGGCAGGTAAGCGAAGCGGCGCTTCCAGTCGCTGTACAGGGCGACCTGGGCCACCGCATACAACAGAGGCGGTCCGACACTGGCCAGTGCGAGGGCCACGAGAAATGACGGCGTCGCCTCGCCCACCCAGAGGATTGGCAGCAGGGTGACGAGCAAGAGCACTATGAGCGGCTGGCTCAGGTAACCGCTGATATGCACCAGGGCCATCAATTTCTGGTACCACGCCAGGTCGCTGCGTAGAATCAGCGGGGACAGCTTGCGGAGGCACTGCATCGAACCCTGGGCCCAACGGGCCTGCTGTCGTTTGAATGCCTCCATCTGCGCCGGCAGCTCAGCCGGTGCATCGACATCGGGCAGGTACAAGGTGCGCCAACCGGCCAGCTGGGCCCGGTAGCTCAGATCCATGTCTTCCGTCATGGTGTCAGCCTGCCAACCGCCCGCATCATCGATGCATGCCCGTCGCCAAACGCCACCAGAGCCATTGAAATTGATCAGCAGACCCGAGCGGTTTCGCGCAGTCTGCTCGACGACGAAGTGCCCATCCAGAGCAAGGGACTGAACATGCGTCAGATAGGAATACTCGTCGTTCAGATGCGACCAACGGGTCTGGACCATGCCCACGTCCGGATAGGCAACGAGTGCGGCGATGGTCTTGCGCAGAAAATCGGGGCGGGGGCGAAAGTCCGCATCGAAGACCGCCATAAAATCTCCGCCGACCTGTCGCTGGCCCCAAGCCAATGCACCCGCCTTGTAACCGCGCCTGTCGTCTCGATGCAGGACCCTCACGTCAATCCCGGCATCACGGTGAAGTGCGGCTCGCGCGGCGGCGATTTCGGTTGTATCATCGGTCGAGTCATCCAGGACCTGAATGATGAGGCGGTCACGCGGGTAGTCCAGGGCGGCAGCTGAGTCAATCAATCGCTCAACCACATAGCGTTCGTTGAAAACCGGGAGCTGAACTATCACAGAAGGCCAATCACCCTCTGCGATGGCTGCCGCAGGCGAACTGGCAAGCCTGTGGCGGAAGTAGAGCACGGTGAGTGCTAACGCCTGAAATCCGTACAGGCTTAACCAGAGCGCAACAACTGCGTATAAGGCAACGAGCAAACCGATCACCCTTTCAGGCCTGGCCACGCTGTCTGACTGATACCGAGACCGCTCGGCCAAGCGGCAAACAAAAAGCGACCGACGCGGATGTCGACGTGCGCCGAGTCGCCCATTTTCTCTTTGACGACTGATTATAGACATTTGTGCCACGTGCGCCAAATAGCTCGCGCACACTGAACTGCACTGCGGTTGCGAACAGTCCCTCCATATGCTAGGATGCGACCCCAGGCAGTGGCAGTGGTGACAAGATCCAGGCCGATGGAGGCAACATGACTCACCCTCTCCTGATCCGCGCACAGACCAACGGCACCCCAATGATCGATGGTGAGCAGGCGGTCTTCCTCTGGGAAGGGGATCGGCCGCCATATCTGATCGGTGACTTCAATGGCTGGGACCCTTATTCAGCCGCGCCATGGGTCGAGGCCAGCGCTGACCTCTGGTCGTCTACCCTGACACTCCCAGCAGACGCTTACATGGAATACGCATTCCTCACGGAACCGAAAGACGAAGCACGGATCACGGACCCATTCAATCAGAATACCACTCCCAACGGGATGGGGCACATCAATAACTATTTCTACATGCCTGCCGGAGAGCCGACGCCGCTCACCGAGCGAGGCTACGCTCTCCGACAAGGCAGACTGACTCGCCATCGTATCGAGAACAAGTGGCTCCTGGCAACAGGTAAACGGTGGGTCCACCTGTATCAGCCACCAGCCAGGGCTCCCGTACCGCTAATTGTCGTGTATGACGCAAGGGATTACATCACTCGGGGCCGGCTCACCCACATTGTTGATAATCTCATCGCACAGGGCCGAATCCGACCCGTAGCTCTCGCGCTGCTGGACAACGGAGGGCCAGCGCGCGGCATTGAGTACTCCTGCAACGATGCCACAGCCGGCTTTGTGGCTGGGGAGGTGCTACCGCTCGCGCAGGAACACCTGCATTTGATGGACCCTGCCAGGCACCCCGGCGCCTACGGTGTGCTCGGAGCGTCCATGGGCGGCTTGATGGCGCTCTATACCGGGCTGCGAGCTCCCGGCGTTTTCGGCCATGTGCTCAGTCAATCAGGCGCCTTCGAGCTGGACGGCGCGGAAACGGTTACCGTCCCCCTGGTGCGCCACATGCCCGTTCAACCGTTGAAGATCTGGATGGACGTCGGTAGGTACGAGTGGCTGCTCGAACCCAACCGGCGAATGTACGCACTGCTGCAACAGCGAAGTTACAACGTGCAGTATCGCGAATACAATGGCGGGCACAACTATCCGTCCTGGAGAAATGACGTGTGGCGCGGGCTTGAGGCGCTGTTTGGGCCTGACGCCCACAGCTCATAGTGCTGCTTGCGCCCTCTTTGGAATCAGGCCATATTTAGCTCAGAGGGGAGCCAGACATGAACGAGAAGATTCTTCATTGGGGCATCATGGGCACCGCGCGGATCAACAGGGCGTTGATCCCACCTCTCAATGTCTCGCACCGCAACCGGTTACTTGCAGTAGCTAGCCGGGAGCTCGAGAGGGCACGCCATTACGCAAGGGAAAAAGGCATAGAACGCGCCCATGGAAGCTATGAGGCGCTTCTGGCCGACCCGGAAAGCGATGTAGTGTACATCTCGCTGCCCAATTGCCTGCATGCTGAATGGACGATCAAGGCTGCCGCGGCTGGGAAGCACGTGTTGTGTGAGAAGCCAATCGCGCTCTCCACTCAAGATGTCACTGCGATTGCCGATGCAGCGACGAAGCATGGAGTGGTCATCGCGGAGGCCTTCATGTATCGCCACCATCCACAGACGCTAAAAGTTTGTGAGTTGATCGAGTCGGGGGTAATAGGCGAGATGCGACTCATCCGGGGCGGTTTCAGCTACCCACTTTCGCGCGCCGGCGATGTCCGGCTGAAACCGGAGTTGGGCGGCGGCAGCATCTGGGATGTCGGCTGCTATCCGATCAGCTTCGCACGAACGGCCTTGGGCGGGGCTGCCCCAAGTGAGGTCTTTGGTTGGCAGATTATGGGCCCCACAGGCGTGGATGTCTCTTTCTTTGGGCAGATGCGCTATACAAACGGCGTTTGCGTGCAGATCGACTCAAGTTTCCAGTCTGCGCTGCGCATGGTCATGGAGTTCGTCGGCAGCGAAGGCTGCATAACCCTGGATAATGCTTTCAAGCCCGATGGCGACAGCCAACTGAGCCTTCAAAGAGGTGATGGCTCTATCGAGATCTTGCGCTTCCCGGATCAAGAACTCTATCTGAGCGAGGTCGAGGACCTTTACGATGCAGTAGTCCATGGCAAGCGACAGCTTATCCCGCTGGATGACAGCAGCAAGAACATCGCGACCATCCTGGCGCTGCTGGAGTCTGCCCGTGCGTCGGCAGCAGTGCAACTAACGTAGCTGCGAGGATGCGTCAAAGGTCCAGTAAGCTCCACAGAAAACAGGACATTTGGCCGATGACAGCAGCGGCCAGGTTCCGCTATACTCATCGTCAGTCCAGGACGGGGTGACGAGATCACAGCGGCGGGGGTTGAGTGGGTATTGGCAAGAGGGGAGGATCTTGGGGGGATCCTCCCCTCTTGCGTTCTGGTACCCCCAGCAGGACTCGAACCTGCAACCTTATGCTTAGAAGGCATCTGCTCTAT
>CAYLZG010000126.1:0-12962 GCA_964387985.1 uncultured Anaerolineales bacterium
CCCACCTTCGACCGTGCCGTCCAGGCGCACGCTGCCGTCGCACCGCAGCCGGCCTTCGAAGGTCGCGCGCGGGCCGATAACCACATCAATCTGATCCGGTGCAGGCCGGGAATCACGTCTGAACACAGTTTTTCTCCGAAGTCCTAGGGTTGGGCCTTCGCCTTTTCGATGGCCTGTCTCTCTTCGTCCGTCAGGGGGTAGATGGATTCCCATCCGACGAGCGGCTTGCCGTAGACTCTCGTGACGTCACGGCTGTGCAGGCTGCTCATGACAAACCCATTGCCTTCCTGGTCTGCGAGCGCGAGCGCAAAGCTTTGGTCTCCCCCGGCGTCGCGGAAGGGGTTGAAGCGGAGGAAGCCCAGCCGCTGCATGTGCCGCTTTCCGGCGTGCTCCAGACCACGCGCCAACAGGTCGAGCTCGCCGATCTGGTCCGCCGCCGCGCGTAGTTCGCGCACATGCGCGGTAAGCACCTGCTGGAGGTTGCCGCCGTCCGTGCCGGTGGTGAGCGCACGGTAGTGTTGTTCGGCGCGGTTGAGGCGAAAGGCGAGCCAGCCTGCCAGTCCAAGCGCTGTAACAGCGATGACCGCGAGCGTCACAACGATCCACCCGATGTTAGCCGCGACCCACGCGGCAAGACCCGCTTCTTGCATCCTACACCTTCGCCTTGTCCATCAGGCTGCTGATGGATTGGCCGGCGTGAATGCGGCCGATGACAGCGGCCAGCAGGTGTCCGATCGATACCACGGTGACTTTTGGGTGGTCCCGCACCGCAGGCGGCTGGCAGATGGTGTCTGTGATCACGAGCTTCGCGATCCGCGGGTCATCGAGTCGTTGCAGGGCCGAATCCAGCAGAACGCCGTGTGTGATCGCCAGGTGGGCTTCCTCCCGAGCACCTGCCGCGAAGAGGACCTCAAGCTCCTGCAGAATACTGCCGCCCGCGATAAGATCGTCGATCACGATCGGAATCTTGCCTTCTATGTCGCCTACGACGTGCGACACATCTACCTTGCTCAAGCCCTCGCGACGCTTGTGCATCACGACCAGCGGCAGGTTGAGCATCTCGGCATACAGGCCGGCTAGCTTCGCCCGGCCGACGTCGGGGGAAACGACTGCTGCATTGCTGAACGCGGGCTTGTGAAAATACTCCACGAGGACCGGCAGCGCGGTCAGCGGGTCCACCGGCACGTCGAAGAAGCCCTGTGTAGCCGGTGCATGCACGTCGAAATAGATGACGCGGCCCACGCCCATGCTCTGTAGCATGGTCGCAACCACCTTGGCGCTGATGGCCTCGCGGCCGTGCGCCATACGCTCCTGGCGGCCATAAGGGTAATAGGGAATGACGGCGGTGATCTCGTGAGCCGATGCCCGGCGAAATGCATCGATGTACAGCATCAGCTCCATCAGGTTGTCGTTGACGGGACGGGAACACGGTTGGATGATGAACACATCCTGGTCGCGCACAGCCTCGTCGATGGTGACGTGAATCTCGCTGTCCCCCAGGTGGGTGGTCGTGCATTTCCCCAATTGAATGTGAAGGATGTCCGCTACCGATTCGGCGAGCGGCCGGTTCGCGGAGCCCGAGAAGATACGCAATGGGTGTTGGCTCATGAAGGTCCTCCGCAAGTTCCACTCAGGTGGCCTTGCTCCTGTCAGAGCCTTTATGATAGCATGAGGCTTTGGATGGACCAAACAAAGAGCGCCATCAAACTGCCAGGAAAGCTTCGGATCCGAGATCGTTGAGGAGGGAGAGGCGTGCGGAAACTGCTGGTGGCAACCCACAACCAGGGCAAGGTGCGGGAATACCGCGATCTGTTGGCCGATCTGCCGGTGGAGGTGACTTATCTCGACCCGGAGGGCATCACGCTGGAAGTGGCGGAGACAGGTGCGACATTCGAAGAGAACGCCAGGCTCAAGGCATCCACCTATGCTGCGCTGAGCGGGTTGTGGACATGGGCCGATGACTCCGGTCTGGAGGTGGACGCGTTGGGCGGCCGGCCGGGCGTCCACTCCGCACGTTACGCGGGTCCCGACGCAACCGATGCGGACCGGTACCGCAAATTGCTCGATGCCCTTTCCGCCGTCCCCTGGAATCAGCGCACGGCCCGGTTTCGTTGTACTGTGGCGCTGGCAACGCCGGAGGGAATCGTGCGAACCGTGGACGGCGTCTGTGAGGGGATTATCGCGTTCGGGCCCGCCGGAAGTAATGGTTTTGGGTATGACCCGGTTTTCTATTTGCCTGAGGCTGACCAGACGATGGCGCAGCTGCCGCCCGACGTCAAGAACCAGGTCAGCCACCGGGGACGCGCCGCGAAAAACGCACTGGCCGTCTTGAAGGAAATGCTCGTTGCCGCCGAGGCGACCTCGTCTCTGGTTTGAGGCCTTTATGGCTTCTGAGGCTAGCCTAAGCGTTCGACGAACGCGTCGATGGCGTGCGCAACTGCCGCCGGCTGCTCCAATACGGCCATATGTCCGCCGCCTAGGATCACGACGAGCTGTGAGCCAGCGATCTGTTCGTGCAGGTATTGGCTGCTCTTAAGAGGCGTCATGACGTCCGCATCGCCGCAGATGATGGTTGTGGGTGTGGTGATTTGCGCCACTTCCGCCCGGCGGTCGAAGGCGTTGCACGCGACGAAGTCGGCGAGCAGCACCTCCGGGCGCACCATGCGCAGCCTCCGCGCTCCCAGGTGGAGGAGGTTTGGATCCGCCGATGCGCCGTACATCCAGCTGATCAGCAAGTCAGCCGTTCCCTTGTGATCGGTCTGGATGCCGGTCAGGATCTGTGGCGCGACGCGCAGCCGCGCGCCTGAGCTGATGAGCACCAGGCCCACCAACCGGTCCATGTGGCGCAGGCTGAATTCGAGTGCAATTGCGCCGCCCATCGAGTGGCCTACCAGTACAAATGGCGGCAACATACACCCTTCGGCCCATTCCCTCAGCGCCTCTGTATAAGCACCTATTTCGGGAAGGGCTTCGCCTCCTGATTTCCCGTGCCCCGGCAGATCGAGCGCGTATACGACGCGTCCCGCCAGTCGCCGCAAGCCGGTAGGCCACTGCATCAGGTCTCCGCCGGCGCCATGCACGAGAACCAGGGGTGGCCCTTTCGATTGCGGTCCCGAGGCACACAGCTTATGGTAAATACGGAGCGGCTGAATGACTGTCACGCGCCTGCCTGCTTCACGCTCGCCAGTGCGGCGCTGATTTCATCATAGGCTTGTTCGAGGGTCTGGGGGATGACACGCGTCTCGCCGAGCACGGACATGAAGTTCGTATCACCCACCCACCTCGGGACTACGTGCAGATGAACGTGATCCTTCACCCCTGCACCGGCTGCTGCGCCGATATTTGCACCGATGTTGAATCCTTCCGGGTTCCAGGCGTTGCGTAGCGCGGTCACCCCTGCGGCGAGCAGTGCCATCACCTCGGCCATCTCCTCCAGGGTCAGCTCCTCGACGGTATGGACGTGCCGGTATGGAACCGCCATGAAGTGCCCATTATTGTATGGGTAGCGGTTCATTACCAGGAAGGCATGTTTCCCGCGACACAGGATCAGCGCAGCACAGTCCTCCATCTCGAGCATATCGCAGAATATGCAGCCGTCTTGTTTGCTGCTGCGGATGTAGTCCATTCGCCAGGGTGTGAAAAGGTGGTCCATGAGCGTTCCTTCGACGAGGGAGACGTGATTCTCATGCGAGTGTAGCACTGCACCACTATCCGCGCAACCGTGTACGCAACAGGGCATTCTGTGCTACACTGGCCGACATGCCCGACTTGAGTGCTGAAACCATTTCCCGTGCTCTCTCCACGCGGCGGCTGGGACGACCGGCGGTCTTCTTCGAGCAGACTGGCTCTACGAATGACGCGGCTCACGATCTGGCGCGTGATGGCGCACCGGATGGATTGCTGGTCGTGGCAGACGAGCAGACCGCAGGCCGCGGGCGCCAGGACCGCTCCTGGTGGGCCCCGCGGGGGACATGCCTGCTGGTGTCGTTGGTCTTACGACCCGCGCTGCCGTTGGCTCTTGCCGGCCAGTTGACCATGTGTCTCGGATTGGGCGCGGTAGAGGGGATTTCAGCCGAAACGAGTGCTGGGGCAGTTCTGAAATGGCCCAACGATTTGCTGCTGGCCGGCCGGAAGCTAGGGGGCATGTTGACTGAGCTGGAGACGGCCGGTGGGCAGCTCAACTACGCCGTCCTGGGCTTGGGGCTGAACGTGAACGTGTCATTCGACTCATTCGCCGCGCCCGGCGCGTTGGTCGGGAGCGCAACGAGCTTGATGGCGGAGACCGGTAGAGAGATCGACCGGTTGGCGCTGCTGGTCGCGATCCTTAGTCGCACCGAGGCATGGTACGAGCGAACGCTTCGCGGGGAGTCGCCACATGCGGCCTGGGCACAGCGTTTGGACACCCTCAACCGTCGGGTCACGGTTTCGATGATCGGGCGCAGATTGGAAGGCGTGGCGACGGGCGTGACGCCGGAAGGCGCGCTCCTGGTGCGTGATGATGGCGGCACCACGCACACCGTGTGGAGCGGCGATGTGATGGCGGTTCGTAGTTGATCGCGCCAGATGGGCGCCGCGCGAGACAGGTCAGCTAGGTGCCCGGCACTGCGATCCTTCGGATCGTTAAAGTGCCGGGCACCTGGGGTGACGCGGTCCTCAGCTTGCCGGCTGATGGCATCCCTGGCACGAATCACTCGTGCGTCCCGCGTGATCCTGAGGCGCCGGCTTCACCCCGCCTTCAACGGCATGGCACGCCAGGCAGTTGTCCCGGCCGAGTGTATCATGCGGTATGGTCGGCGCAGAGACAACTCCTGTCCCAGGTGTGGGCTCTGGGACCGCCTCCGGCGTTGCATCCGGGGCAGACTCACTCTCGCTCGCTAACTTATGGCAGTTCGTGCACACATCGACGGTGAAGGCGGTATGGTTCTCGGGGAACGGCTTCATGCCATCGAGCGCGTGGCACATCTGGCATTCTGCGACGCCCTCGAGCTGGTGCGGAATGGTTGGAGCTACAAACGGCGCCGGCGTCTCGCCCTGCTCCTTCAGCGCAGGCGGATGGCAGCCTGCGCACATGGCAGATGGGAATCCGGCATGGTTCTCAGGGAACGGCCGCACCTTGTCTGCCCCGTGACATAGGTCGCAGTCGGTTGTGGTGCTGACCGGGTGCGGGATGGGGTTAGGCTTTCCTGTCGAGGGTATCGACGGCGCCGCAAAAAGCTCCCGGATCTGTGGGGCGTTCAGCCCGGCATAGCGCCATTCAGTGGCGTGACATGCGGCGTTGGAGCAGAAGCTCACGTTGTCGCTGCCGCCCGCGCTGTCGACCGTATGGCAATCGTCGCACGTCTCATCGAACTTGCCGCGGTGCTCGGCGAGCCACGTCGTGCTGCGGTGAGTGTCCGGTTCATTGGCCGGTTGTACAGCTGAAATCGGCTGTAGGACCTGCCCCGGCGCGGCCACCTGCGGGATCGTGTGGCAGATGTTGCACTCCAGCCGGATCGCCTGGCCATCACTGCTCAGATGTTTGCCGTCGTGGCAGCGGAAGCAGCCGGGAAAGTCCTTGTGGCCGATGTTGTTCTGGTGACTCTGCCACGTGACGTTCATAAAGGGAAACTGGGTGCGATCAAAGATCTCCTGCAGTGCTGCGACCGCGTTCCGCACCTCCGCATCGCGGCCAGCATAGACCTCCGGCAGCTCATTCTCGTAATACTCTTCAACCGCGGCGATCGCGGCAGCAGCCTCTTCCTCGGTGGCATACTGCTGTTCCAGGACCTTCACGGCCTGGGCCTTGATAGAGGGCAGCATCGGCAGGACCCCCTGCGCTAGCGCCTCATCGATGACCTCGGCAGGCCGGCGGAAGTTGTGCGACGCGCGGTTGTGGCAGTCGACGCAGTCCATGGCTCGTTTTTCGTACTTGTCGAGCGCTCCAGATGTCAGGTCGCTGTCCACCGTGCTATATTCGGTGACGATGCCGTCAAACTCGGCCGAGACCCACGGTATCTCCTGCCGATCCTCGTCGGTGGCGATGTAATAGACGGGATTGGCGATGTGCCAGTGGATGCCACGGCTCTGAGCCTCGCTCGTGCGTTGGCCGCCCGTGCGGATGTTGAAGGCAACCTGGGTCAGGCTGTTGTCTTCATCCGTCGCATACTCATTCTTCACCACGACCCGGTCGGCATAGAACTTCTCGGGCCAGTGGCACTGCTCGCAGACGACTTCAACCGGACGCAGGCTGTGAATGGGCGACGGGATTGGTCGTTCGTACTGATTCGTGGGATAAACCCACAGGTAGCGAACGTTGGCAAGCTTGGCCTGGATGGCGGGCACTGCGCCGGGTCCGATGTGGCAGGTGCCGCATTCGGCGCGCGCATGGGCGGAATTGTGATAGGCTGTGACCTCGGGCTTCATCACATGGCACAGTGAGCAGAACTGGGTGGATTCCGTCCAATGAAGCAGTTCGGTTGAAGCAACAAAGAAAATCAGAAGGAAGCCGATGCCTGCCAGAGCGGCAAGGACGATGGGCCAGCGTTTGCGCCCTGGACGGGCGGGCGCTGGAGTATCATGAGCCTCTGTGGCGACCTCGACCGGGACGTCGGGCTCAAGCGGTTGGGGTTGGGTCATTTCTCCTCCAGTGTTTAGCGGGACAGTGGGATGAGATCGACCGTTCACTACCAAATCCATTTATGGGACGTTCACAGTATACCCGCGGATCGAGGGGGCGTCAACGCCGCGCGAACTGGCATAATCAGGCGCCCGCCATAATCAGGTGCCGGGCATCTACTACTCCGCCTGCGGCTCCGGCTCGCCGGCGATGGCCGCGACGGCTCGCTCCCAGGCGATCGACTCGGCCTCGGTGACTGGCTCAGACCGGAAGCGGTAGTCATGTTTGCGGATCAGCTCGTCGAGCTCCCCGCGTAACCGGCTCCAGGCCTCTGCCTGCCAGGCCACCAGCTCCTTGACGGCGCTCTGGCTGGCCTGGGCTATCGCAATTTCCAGGTGGGGCAGGCACAATCCGCCGGCCTTGCGATACGCGTCCGCAATTGCCCGGTCGCCGATGTGGTTCAGGAGGATCTTCGCTGCGCGGCGCTCTGCGTCCTGCTCGAGTAGGCATGCCGGACACGCAGCGGACGGCGCCAGCGCCCGGCTGAGCTCGGGCTGTCCCCGGCGAAAGAGCCGGGCAGGGGGATCGGCATTGGCCTCCAACGCCTTGACCAGCGTGTTGATCACGTCGCGGTAGATGATGGCTGTGCCCAGCACGGAGCCGCGATGCCTGGCCATGCGCCAGCCATGACGCGCACACAACCCGCGGGCATCGCGCAGAGCCTCGCGCAGCTTGACGTCGGTCACTCCCTCGTAGATCAAGGCACGCAGGTAGCTTTCGCTGGCACGCCGCGCGAGCCGGCAGACCGCACAGCCCTCTGCTTGTAGCGCCTCGAGCAATTCGGTGTACAGCACATCGCCGGCCATCGCTGCCTCTCCAGTAAAAAAGAAACCAGGTTTCCCGACTCGGGCCGAGAAACCTGATTTGGGCTTACGGTCAGAGCGCTCTATAGCTGGCGGAACGCGGTCCGGCCAGCGTATACTGCAGTGTCACCCAGCTCGTCCTCGATGCGCAGCAGCTGGTTGTACTTCTCCACGCGCTCGGAGCGGGCGGGTGCGCCGGTCTTGAGCTGGCCGGTGCCCATGGCCACGGTCAGGTCTGCGATGAACGAATCACCGGTCTCACCCGACCGGTGGGAAACCATGGCGGTCCAGCCGACGCGGCGGGCCATCTCGATGGCGGCGATGGTTTCGGTCAGCGAGCCAATCTGGTTCAGCTTGATCAGGATCGAGTTGGCCGCGTTTTCATGGATGCCCTTCGCCAGGCGGGTTACGTTGGTGACGAAGAGGTCATCGCCTACGAGTTGGACTTTGTCGCCCACCTTCTGCGTCAGGAGCTTCCAGCCATCCCAGTCATCCTGTGCCAGCCCATCCTCCAGGGAGATGATGGGGTATTGGCTGACCCAGCTCGCCCACATGTCGACCAGCTCGGCGGAGGTCAGCTTCTTGCCGCCCTCGCGACGCAGGAGGTAGGTGCCGTCTTCGTAGATTTCACTGACTGCTGGATCCAGGGCGATGCAGATGTCCTCGCCGGGCTTGTAACCGGCCTTGGTGATGGCCGTCAGGATCAGCTCAATGGCCTCTGAGTTGGCGCCCAGCTTAGGTGCGAAACCGCCTTCGTCGCCGACGCCGGTGCTGAATCCTTTGCTCTTGAGTACAGACTTCAGTGCCTGGTACGTCTCGGAGCCCATGCGGAGCGCTTCCTTGAAGGAAGGTGCACCGATCGGCGCAATCATGAACTCCTGAAAGTCGGTGCTTTCGAAGTTGGCGTGTGCGCCGCCGTTCATGATGTTCATCATCGGGACGGGCAGGAGGCGAGCGCCGGCGCCACCGAGGTAGCGGTAGAGCGGCAGGCCGCACGATTCTGCCGCTGCACGAGCCACGGCCATGCTGGCGCCGAGGATTGCGTTGGCGCCCAGCTTGTTCTTGTTTGGCGTGCCGTCGAGATCCAGCATCGCCTTGTCCACGCCCGCCTGATCGAGGGCATCCATGCCGAACAGGACTTCGGCGATTTCGTTGTTGACATGCTCGACGGCCTTCAGGACGCCCTTGCCACCGTAACGCCCTTTGTCGCCATCCCGGAGCTCGAGGGCCTCATGAATGCCGGTGGATGCACCAGAAGGGACTGCCGCGCGACCCATTTCGCCATCTTCCAGCCAGACTTCCACTTCAACCGTGGGATTGCCTCGAGAATCGAGAATCTCGCGGCCATAGACCTGAGAGATCATTGTCGACATCTTACTTCCTCCTTGGAACGTGGTGAGGTTACTCGAAGAGTCAATGCAGGAAGATTATAGCACAGGTGAAAGGCTGCAAAGAATTGCAGGCAACAATGTGCATGGGGAGCAGGAAATCAGCCCATTTCGTTTGCTTCGGCAAGTCCCGGCAATTGGCCGTTATTTTTGCCTTAGCAGCCGCGCGGAGTTGCCCAGGATCCCGAGGTCGGGGATCGACTGCGCCGCAGCCGCGACAATCGGCGGGAGCAGGCCGAACGCCGCGAGGGACACGCCTACGATGTTGTAGACCGTCGTGAATGCGAGGTTGAGCTTGACCACTCGCATGGTGCGCCGGGCGATCCGATAAAGCTCGGGCACGAGCAGCCAATCTTCGCGCATCAGCGAGACATGAGCGGCCTCCACAGCCACGGCAGAGCCTGCCACAGCCATCGCTACGCCGACGTCGGCCTGCGCCAGGGCAGGTGCATCGTTGACCCCATCGCCGATCATCACGACCTTGTGGCCATTTGCCTGGTATTCAGACACGATGCGGATCTTGTCCTCGGGCAGGAGCTCAGCGCGGCAGGCGATGCCTAACTGCTCCGCCAGAGCGCCGGCGGTCTGCGCATTGTCGCCGGTCAGCAGTTCGATGTGCGTGATTCCCATTTCCTTCAAAGCGGTCAGCGCCTCGGGGACTTCGCTGCGCAGCGTGTCCGACGCGGCAAGCACCCCGGATGGGCGGCCGTCGATCGCGACAAACAAGGTGGTGGCGCCGTTGTGGCTCAGCGCCGGAAAGCCTTCATCACCCACGAATGCCCGGTTGCCCACGGTGACGCGGCGGCCGTCGACGGTTGCACGCACACCCTGGCCCGGGAGCGACTCGAAATCGTCCGGCTCCGCCACTGACAGGCCGTGGCGCAGCGCGGCCTCGCGCACCGCTTGGGCAAGGGGATGCTCCGAATATCGCTCGGCAGATGCCGCGTAGCGCAAGAGACAATCCCGGTCGCATACGCCGTCGACCAGCACGATTTCCGAGATCCGGGGCTTTCCAAGCGTCAAGGTGCCGGTCTTGTCGATGAGCAGCACCTCGGCCCTGGCCAGGGTTTCGATGTACTGGCCGCCCTTGATCAGCAGGCCGCGACGTGCAGCTGCGCCGATCGACGCCAACATGGCGATGGGGGTGGCCAAGGCGAACGAGCACGAGCAGGCGACGACGAGCACTGCGGCAGTAGCGAGCGGATTACGGCTGATGATGAAGGTGAGCGCTGCAATCAGGGCCACGATAGGCAGATAGATGCCGGAGAAGCGATCGGCCAGGGTTTGCACGCGGCCGCGCCGGGCCTCGGCTTCTTCGACCAGGCGGACAACCTTGCCAAAAGTAGCTTCGCGACCCACCCGGGATGCGCGGATTCGCAGGTGACCGAGTTGCGCGATGGTTGCAGCGTACACGGTGCTGCCGGGACCCGCGTCGACCGGCATCGATTCGCCCGTAATGGCGGACTGGTCGATCGTCGCGCGGCCTTCCAGTACCTCGCCGTCCACCGCAATCTGCTCCCCCGGCCGGACGATAACGGTTTCGCCTGGCTGCACCTGATCGGCGGGAACCATGAGTTCTGCGCCCGCGCGCACGACCCGGGCTGTATCCGGCGCCAGGGCAGCCAGGTCCTTCACCGCGCGGCGCGCGCGTTCGGTGGTGAATCGCTCGACGAAGTCACCGACGTGCATGAGAAAAACAACCACCAGCGCGGTGGCCCACTGGCCGACGATGAGTGACGCGATGACGCCCAGGGTCATCAGGTGATGGGCGATGATCTGGCGGCGCAATGTGGCGCGCCAGACGTTGCGGAATGCGGTGAACCCCGCTGCCAGAACCAGTGCGATACCGATGGGCAGGGGCACGCGCTCGGTCAGCCTGTCGAACAACCCAAGCCATTCGCCAGCGACGATGACGAACAGGACGAAGCCCACGACTGCGGCCAGGATCACGCCGATGCGCCGGACAAAGCCGCGTTCGGCCGCTTCCGGGGCGGCAGCCGCCGCCGAGGTATTCTCCGGCACAGCATAGCCGGCGTCCGCAACTGCCGCGCGAATCGCGTCCAGCGTCACCCGGCTCGGGTCGATCTCCACGGTTGCCCGCTCAGAAGCCAGGTAGACCTCAACTGCGCGCACACCCGGCAAGCCTGCGATGGCATGCCGCACGTGCTGGGTGCATTCCGCGCAATCCATCCCATTGATGGGGATGTCGATGGTTGTGGTCCCGTTCATGAAGGGGATGATAACATAGCTTTGTAAACAGATCAATTTAAAAAAGAGGTGCCCGGCACTTTAACGATCCTGCGGATCGCAAGTGCCGGGCACCTAAGCCTGATGTCGTTACTTCTTGACTTCGGGGCGAGCCATGCCGGTCAGATCGACCTTGACGCCGCCCTTACCAAGATCCTCCAGCGTGTCATAGAGAATCTGGGCCGCGTACTTTGCGTTGTGCGCGTACATGCCCGGATCCTTCAGGACATACTGGTAGTTGTAGGCTGCCTTCAGCAGGCGCGGGGTCCAGGCTGCGTAGCCGCCCTCGCCCTCGTCTACCTTGCCGTTGGCGTTCTTGTCATCAAAGAAGTAAGGATAGGCATGCGAGTCGTAGACGATGGCCGCCTTGGCGACGTCCTTCGCGTACAACTGCATGGCAGCGTACAGCTTCTCGGTCATTGCGTCGATCTCGGCCTTGACCGGTTCCTTCACGTCTTTGTCGCCGTCGAGATCGGTCGCCGTGATCCGGATTTCGCTGGCCGCCTCGACACCGGCATGGCAGGACGTGCACTTATCAAAGCTTAACTCGAGCGCGTGCGGGTTGTGGCAGCCGGTGCAGGTGTCGAATCCCGGCACATGCGCGAAGCGGCCCACGTACTCTTTGTCCGCATACTGATACGCGCCCTGGGCATCGTTGCCGAACAACGACGCGCCCGCAGCGAAGTAGTGGACGTTCTGGAAGCGCAGCGCCGGTTCGGGCACCTTGTCTTCCTCTTTGTCCCTGAGGGCTGCGTTCACGGTTGCCGTAGAGGCGCGACCCTGGTGGCATTCCAGACACAGGTTCGCCGCGACCGGCTTGAGCGCGCCATTATCGTCCTTCTCGGTGCTGAAGGTGACGCTCTTGCCGCTGGGGAACGGAACCGAGGTGACCGCATACAGGGTGTACTCGGCCAGGTCGTCGTGGCAGGTGGTGCAGGCAAATCCGTTGGATGGCTCGGCCGCGACCACGCCGGTGGTGCGCACTGCTGAGCCAGCCACGGCCACGGTGCCGGCGTTCTCGATGAACTGCGGCAGACCCGCGGCGGAGTGGCACTTCGCGCAGTCGGCGGGCACATCACCCTCAGCATCCCAATGGCGGAATGCCTCGGAGGTGCCATCGAAGTGACCGACGTCGTTGCGTGCAGCCGCTTCGATGTCGACCGGCTTGGCCAGCTTGGTGTTCAGGTCCGCGATCGAATCGTACATCAACTGGATCACGTACTTCGCGTTGTGTGCGAACGCGCCCGGATCCTTGGCCGCAACCTGGTAGTTGTAGGCTGCCTTCAAGAGGCGCGGTGTCCAGGTGCTGTAGCCCTTTTCGCCCTCGTCGGCCTTGCCGTTGGCATTGGCATCGGTAAACCAGTACGGATGGGCGGCCGGATTGTAGACGATGTCTGCCTTGGCGACTTCCTTGGCATACGCCGTTACGGCTGCACCCAACTTCTCCTGTAGGCCGGCATACTCAGCGCCGATGCCTTCCTCTGCATCGCCGTCGCCATCGTAGTCCATCAGCGAGCCGGCCATGCGGATCGCGGCCAGGTCCTCGACCTTGGCGACGCCCTCATGGCAGGTGGCGCAGGCCTTGACGTCGAGCGCGAGCTTGTGCGGATCATGGCAGCCGTTGCAGGTGTCGAACGGCTCGGGATGGTCGAACTTGCCGTCGTAGCTCTGGCCCTCGTACTCGTAGCCGCCCTTAACAAGGGTGCCATATTGCGTGGCCGCGGCCGCGAAGTAGTGGACGTTGCGGAAGCCGAAGGTCGTCGTGACGGTCTTGCCGTCAGTGGTCGTCACGAGCGGCTTGACCACGGTGTCCAGGTCTTTGTCGGTCAGCTTGAAGGTGTCGGTGATCTGCTTGTCGACGCTGATCTT
>CAYLZG010000127.1:0-1683 GCA_964387985.1 uncultured Anaerolineales bacterium
ACACCGGCCTTGTGAAATGCAAAACAAGCGACCTGAGAGATCTTGACGCATGCGTGCATTTAAACTTGGTGGCGCGATAAGCGGAGCAGGCATGCTGAGCGCGTCGAAGCGCGCCTGCGGAGCGTTTTAGGGTAGTGGAGCACCCTTCAACGCGTTCAGGATGCTCCACTGCCCCAAAACCGAAACACATCCGCTGGACGTTGAGCGGGGCATAGGCATGGTGCGGCATGCGCCCCGCCTGGCGACTGAAGTTGCGGCTACCGACATGCACAAGTATGCCGGCAGCCGCAACTTCCACTGCCGGCTTGCTCGTCGTCAAAGGCAAAAAATCAAGGTTGGTGAAGCACTGGCAGGTAGCACTTGCAGCAGCATCCGCTGCCCGAGTCCACCGCAGGCGCCAGCAGGTGGTAACTGCCGCCCGACATGAGGGGTTGGGACTCACCCGCCGGTATGTCTCCGCCGTCTTCGGGTCGCAGGTTCAGCACGTAATCTTCACCTGTCATGCCAGAAATACCCTGACCACGGCTCTCGCCGGCAGAAAGCTGGAAGGACGCCAGCGAGACTGCCAGGAGCAGCAGGACGGTGAGCGAGATCACCACTAGTGCCCGTTTCATGGCTGCCTCCTTACCGGGCGGTGACCATGGCCCAGGCAAGCCCGTTCGCATCGGGCGGGCTCAGCACGCGGGCCACGCTCGTCAAGCTATCGGCTGAAGCGACCGCTCCGTTCGCGCTCGCGATCAGGTGTTGGCCGATCGCGACCTGGCTGCCGGCAACCCGCACCTGGGCCAGGCCGCTGACCATGATGTGAAGATATTCCCCGGGGGCAACTGCGTCGCTGCCCGCCTTGCCCGGAGTTTTGGGCTGGATCAGCGCACTGTCTTCCGATGGCCCGGCGGCAGGGCCGAGCGCAACACCGATGACCGCATCCCCTGCATCGACCGCGCGGCGCACCTGCATCACCGGTTGACCGGTCGAGGAATCCACTTCCACCCCCGCCGCGGCCACCAGGTCGCCGGATGCAACGACGAGACCGCCGCTGTTCATGCCGACGTAGACGACCGCGCACCCGGTGCAGAAGCCGAGAACATGAAGGTGCCTATCAATCACAGCGGCGTAGTACTGTTCTGCCTTGACGGCCTTCAAATAGGCCGCGGCATAGTTTGCGGACTCGAACCACCCAGCATGCTGGAAGTTGGAGTCGCTGAAGCCTTCTACCCCGTGGCCGGAGGCGCTGGCGCCGCGTATCCCGGCGCCCATCTGGCTGTAGGCCCACACGCCGGTTCCGGAGCCAGTAGTCGCAGTGTTAGAGGCGTAGACGGCGGCATAGTTCGACGCGGTGGCTTGGCTATAGACGCGCAGGCCATCGCCAACGCCGTCATTCACCAGCGCGAGCCCCCACGACGAGTTTGAGCCCGCCCACAGATCCGTGAAGTGGCTGTGCGGACAGCTTAACGCGTCGATACTGACCTGGTTAACGGTCGGAAGAAGCTGCCGCGGGGCAAGTGAGGTGAATACCGCCTCGCCGGGACCGCGCACGCTGATCGCCAGCCAGATCTCCTTGCGATCGGTGATCGTGTTGGGCAGGGCAACCACGCTGCCGAGGTGCGCGGCGAATTCGCCGGCCTGGACGGCAATCCCTGACTGCATCTCTGACCAGAGCAGGCTTCCGCCTTCGGCGGTGTC
>CAYLZG010000127.1:1693-2114 GCA_964387985.1 uncultured Anaerolineales bacterium
AGATGAACTCGTATGCGCCATCGGCCACTGGCTGGCCGGTGGCCCGCTGGAGCTGTCCGGAATAGGGAATGGTCTTCTGGAGCTGTGCGCCCTCTTGAGCTGCCGGCTGGGCCAGGGCGGGGGTTGCCGAGCAGACGCCAGACGAGAGGATTGCCACTGCCAGAACACAGGCCGCGAAGAGAAATACGTACCCCTTTGCGAACGACATGGCTGCCTCCTGAGCGCGTTCGAGCGGGTGAGAAGGGAGTGAGCGAGACAAGCGCACGTCTCACGGCCCGGGCGGCCGCCAAGGAGGGTACAAACGAAGCCAGCACACCGGGACACGCTGCAAACTCGCAACCACGGCGGCCGTTGATGCGCTTTGGGAAGAGACGAGATGCCTCCACGCGCTCTGTAAAAAGTATAGAGCCGGCAGGCTGGA
>CAYLZG010000127.1:2124-12758 GCA_964387985.1 uncultured Anaerolineales bacterium
CGCTTCGGCTCATTTGGAACTGCTGTTGCGGGATACTGGCGGCAAAAGAAAGGGGCGAGCGAAATCGCCCACCCCCTCTTGCCACCGCGCCACTCTAAATGTTTAGGGTTTCCAGACTTCCCAGACCCTGCCCACCAGGTTCGGGCCGGGTTTGAGGGTCACCTGGCCAGGCTCCCAGCCGGAAGGCGTCACCTCGCCTGTCGCGACCACATGCTGGAACGCTTTGACCTGCCGCAGCAGCTCACCCGGATTCCGGCCGACCTCGGGAGTCAGCACTTCCATCGCGCGGATCACGAAACTGGGATCGATGATGAAGCGACCGCGAATATCCACGCCCGCTGCCTCGTCGTAGACGCCGTAGATCTGTCCAACCTTGCCACCGGCATCGGACAGCATGGGGAAAGGCACCCCACCGGGCAGCATCTTTGACAGCTCGTGTTCCTGCCACATCTTATGAATAAACCTGCTATCGGTGCTCATGGAGAGCACGACCACGTCCAGCTTCTGGAACTCGGGATACAGGGCGGCAACTGCCGCCAGTTCCGTCGGTCAGACGAAGGTGAAATCACCAGGATAGAAGCAAAGGACGATCCATTTTCCCTTATAGTCCGAAAGCTTTACGTTTTGGAAGCCCAAACCCTCTACGTAGGCTGTAGTTTCAAAATCAATGGCCTCTTTGCCGACCTTTGCAAGCATTGTGCTAACCTCCTTTGGCGGTGGCGCCCCCGGGGGGGGTTCAGATTGCGGGGCGGGCAGTATCGGCCCGCGTGTTGGCTTTACACAGCCATCCTTCAGCTCCGGCATGATTGCCTCCTTGATCCATCGAGTGGACGCGGCGCGGTTGGTTGTTCCTATTGTAACAAAAGCCCGGATTTTGTCTAGTACCAGAACCTACTATTAGTTGCCCGGAGAGTGACCTCGGGCTATACTGGCCCGCGGTATACACGCACTGCGCTGCAAACGCACCGCGATTTCAGCACATGAAAGGGATGCCA
Source organism: uncultured Anaerolineales bacterium (assembly GCA_964387985.1). Taxonomy (GTDB): domain Bacteria; phylum Chloroflexota; class Anaerolineae; order CG2-30-64-16; family CG2-30-64-16; genus JALOOB01. The sequence goes on from CAYLZG010000127.1 coordinate 3,120, forward strand.
TGCCCGCCCATCTGACCGGCCCGCATACAGACGCACTGCTGATGCACGCGGACGACAATGTCCTGCTTGCCGTCGCCGGCTTGCCGGCCGGACATGTTACCCTTGCCGGCGGTTTTCCGGTCACGCTCCCCGCACCCATTCCTTCCGGCCACAAGCTGGCCCGCGGGACCATCGCCGCAGGCGAGATCCTGGTGAAATACGGACAAATCGTGGGCCGGGCCACCTCGGCCATCGCTGCGGGGGAACACGTTCACACCCACAATGCCGAGAGCCTGCGGGCGCGCGGCGACCTGGACGCGCCCCTGACCTTCCCGCGGAGCCGCGTTGCGGCCGCTGCTGCAGAGCCTCCGGCTGTCGGAACAGCAGTGGCGAACGACCGGTCCTTTCTCGGTTACCGGAGAGGCGATGGTCGGGCGGGGACGCGCAATCACGTGTTGGTTCTCCCCTCGGTGCAGTGTGCGAACGGCGTCGTGCGCCGCATCGGCCAGCTTGTCCCAGGCGTCGTCCCCCTCCCCCATGTCTATGGCTGCAGCCAGCTCGGCTCGGACCTCGAGCAGACGACTCGCACCCTCGAAGGCTTCGCGTCCCATCCGAACGTGGCGGCCGTGCTGCTGGTCGGACTGGGCTGCGAGTCGTTGGATACGACAGGGCTGGCCGGGCGCCTGGCGGCTGCCGGGGTCACCGTGCGCCTGCTCAATATCCAGGATGAAGGCGGCGCAGCCGAGACCGCCCGGCGGGGCGCGGCGATTGCGGCCGAGTTGCTGGCGCAGGCCCGGCATGCGCAGCGCACAGAGGTCCCCCTGGCGGAGCTGATCCTGGGGTTGGAATGCGGCGGGTCCGATGCCTGGTCGGGCGTGACCGCCAACCCCGCGCTGGGGATTGCCAGCGACCTGTTGGTGGCAGCGGGTGGAACCGCCATCCTGTCAGAGACCTCGGAGTTCATCGGCGCGGAACATCTGCTGGCAGCACGCGCTCAGCCGGAACAGGCCGGGAGGATCCTGGAGGCGGTCTATCGCGCGGAAGATGCCGCACGGCGCATGGGCGTGGACATGCGGGGCGCTCAGCCATCTCCGGGCAATATTGCCGGCGGTCTGACCACCATCGAAGAGAAATCGCTCGGCGCGATCACGAAAGGCGGGAGTTCTCCCGTCCGGGAGATGGTGGGCTACGCCTACCGGCCCTCGCAGCGAGGCCTGGTGCTGATGGACACGCCCGGCAACGATCCGGAGTCGATCACCGGCATGGTCGCCGGGGGTGCGCAGGTGGTCGCATTCACCACCGGCCGCGGCACGCCAGTAGGCTGTCCCATCGCGCCGGTCATCAAGCTGGCAACGAACACCGCGCTGGCCCGCCGGATGACGGGCGATATCGATCTGGATGCGGGCACGATCATCTCCGAAGGGGAGACGTTGGCGAGCGTGGGAGAACGGATCCTCGCCGAAGTGATCGCCGTGGCCTCTGGCAAGGAAACCGCGGCAGAGCGCGAGGGCTTCGGGGAGTTCTCGATCAACATGATTGGCCCACGCGTATAAACCGGACTATCCGAGCAGCCAGGAGCCGCCGGTTTCTTTTGTTTCACCCCGTGATGCGGTATAATCGGAGAGATCGTAACAAACGTCGCCGAAGTCAAGGGGGGCTGCTTTTGCGTGCGCTGATCACGGGAATTTCCGGTTTTGTGGGCAGTCACCTGGCCGAACATCTGCTGGATCTTGGCACATGGACCGTCGCAGGAACAGTCTACGGCGGCGCTGAAAACATCGCACATCTCCGGGACCACCTGGAATTGTACGAGGCGGAGTTGTCGGGGTTGGAGACGGTGCGCAACATCGTCGTGGACAGCCGCCCCGATGCCATCTTTCACCTGGCCGCGCAACCACTCCCGTCACTCAGCCGCATCGATCCGTGGTTCACGCTGGAGAACAACATCCGGCTGCAATTGAACGTCCTGGAGGCCGTCAAACAGGTTGCGCCGAAGGCGGCCGTGCTGGTCGTTGGAACGAGCGAAGAGTACGGCCAGGTAAACGAGGCGGACCTGCCGCTGCGCGAAGATGCGCCGCTGCGGCCAACGTCTCCCTATGGGGTCAGCAAGATCGCCCAGGATTTCTTGGGCTTACAGTACCATCTGAGCCATGGTCTGCGGATCGTGCGCGTCAGGCCATTCAATCACCTTGGACCGCGGCAGCGCCGCGGCTTTGTCGCGCCGGACTTTGCCAGCCAGATCGCCGAGATCGAAGCCGGACTCCGGCCGCCTCTGATGACCGTAGGGAAGCTCGATGTGGCACGCGACTTCTCGGATGTGCGGGACATCGTTCGCGGCTATGTACTGGCCTTGATGCAGGGCGAGCCGGGCGAGGTGTATAACCTCGGCGCGTGCAGCGCCCACACCGTGCGCCAGTTGCTCGACCTGCTGCTGGCGCGCGCGAATGCGTCCATCGAGGTCCGGCAAGACCCGGAACGGATGCGCACGATCGACACACCGAAGATCGTGGCGGACTGCTCGAAGCTGCGACGGCGGACGGGATGGCAGCCGCGCATTCCGTTCGAGAAAACATTGGCTGATGTGCTCGACTACTGGCGGGCACAGGTTCAGACCGAAGGACGTTGAGAACCTTCGAGGTTGTGCCAACCTTCGGTTGGCCCGAAACCTCGAAGGTCTATGAGTCACTATGTGAGGGAGCATGCCAAAAGCACTCGTCACCGGCATCACCGGTCAGGACGGCTCGTACCTGGCCGATTTCCTGTTGGAAAAGGGATATGAAGTGATCGGCATGGTGCGGCGCACCAGCACGATCAACTTCGACCGCATACGCCATATCCAGGACAAGATCACCGTCGTTCAAGGTGACCTGCTCGACCAGGTGAGCCTGATCAACCTGCTGCAGGAGCACCGGCCGGATGAGGTGTACAACCTGGCCGCGCAGAGCTTCGTGCCCACCAGCTTCCAGCAGCCGGTCCTGACCGGCGAGTTCACCGGCCTGGGCGTCACCCGCGTGCTCGACGCGATTCGCATCGTGGACCGGCACATCCGGTTTTACCAGGCATCCAGCTCGGAGATGTTCGGCAAGGTGCAGGAAGTGCCCCAGCGCGAGACGACGCCGTTCTACCCACGCAGCCCATATGGTGCAGCCAAGCTCTATGGGCACTGGATCACTGTCAATTATCGCGAGAGCTACGACCTGTTTGGGTGCTCGGGCATCCTTTTCAACCACGAGTCGCCCCGCAGGGGCCTGGAATTTGTGACCCACAAGATCACGCACCAGGCGGCGCGCATCAAGCTGGGGCTGGCCGACGAGTTGCGCCTGGGCAACCTGGAGGCCCGCCGCGACTGGGGCTATGCGCCCGATTACGTGCGCGCCATGTGGCTGATGCTGCAGGCCGATCGACCGGACGACTACGTCGTCGCGACCGGCGAGACGCATGCGGTGCGTGAATTCTGCCAGGTGGCCTTCGAATGCCTGGACCTGGACTGGGAAAAGTATGTCAAGGTCGATCCCAAATTCTACCGGCCCGCAGAGGTGGATCTGCTGGTCGGCGACCCGAGCAAGGCGAAGCGCATGCTGGGTTGGGAGCCGAGCGTGACGTTCCGCGATCTCGTCCGCATCATGGTTGAAGCTGATATGGTGACGTTGCAGGCGATGGGGGATCACACGCCGCGCGTGTAAGAAGTGAAGAGCAAGAGGGTGACGGAGGCAACGCATGAGCGATATCATCTTTGGAACTGACGGGTGGCGCGCAGGCATCGCGGAAGAGTACACGTTTGACAACGTACGGCGCTGCACCCAGGGCTTCGCAGACTACATCCGGGAAACATACCCCGGCGAGGTGAGCCGCGGTGTTGTGATCGGCGGAGATAAGCGGTTCCTATCGGAGAACTTCGCCGCAGCCGCCGCCGAGGTGCTGGCTGCAAACGGCGTGCCCGTCCATTTCTGCGGTGGTGGCGTGCCGACCCCGATCATCTCCTTCGGCGTAACTCATGCGAAGGCATTGGGCGCGATCAACATCACGGCCAGCCACAACCCTCCGGGTGACAACGGCTTCAAAGTGCGCGACCCCAACGGCGGAGCCATCGATCCTGAAGGACTGAAGGCCATCGAGTCCAAGATCCCGCCGGACATATCGGGGGTCAAGCGGATGCCGTTCGACGAAGCGGAGAAGGCCGGCCTCATCAAGCGCTACAACCCCCTGCCGGCGTACGATGCGCGCATCCGCTCGCTGGTTGATCTCGAACGGATCAAAGACGCGGGCTTCAAGGTCCTGGTCGACAATATGTGGGGCAACGGGTCCGGCCATCTCACCCGCCTCATCGGGGGCGGCAAGACGCAGATAATCGAGATCCACGCGGAGCGCAACCCCATCTTCCCCGAGATGAAGCGCCCGGAACCAATCTCGCCGAACGTAGATGCGGGCCTGGCCAAGGCACGCGAGCTGGGCGCAGATGTTGTGTGCATCATGGATGGCGACGCAGACCGCTGCGGGCTGGGCGACGAGAACGGTCAATTCATCAACCAGCTGCGCGTGTACGGCCTGCTGGCCATGTATCTGCTCGACATACGGGGAGAGCGCGGCGCCATCATCAAGACCCTCAGCACGACATCGATGCTGGAGAAACTCGGCGCAAGGTTCGGCGTGCCGGTCATCAACACGGGCGTGGGGTTCAAGTATGTTGCGCCCGCGATGATGAAGCACGATGGGCTGATCGGCGGCGAGGAGAGCGGGGGATTTGCCTTCCGCGGTCACGTGCCCGAGCGCGATGGCATCCTGGCCAACCTGTACCTTCTGGATATGATGTGCAGGACCGGGAAGAAACCGTCGGAACTGCTCAACCGGCTGTTCACGCTGGTGGGCGGTCCGCACTACTACGATCGCATCGACACCCGGCTGCGCGATGATGAGATGAAAGAGGCCGCGCGGGCGCGGCTCGATGGACCGGCGCCCGAGACGCTGGGCGGACTCAAGGTAACCGGCAAGGATACGACCGACGGATACAAGTTCGGCCTGGAGGACGGCGGCTGGCTGCTCGTACGATTCTCGGGAACCGAGCCGCTCATCCGGGTTTATGGCGAGACGATGCACGCGGACAGGATGCAGGCCATCCTGGCTGACGGCATGAAGGCCGCGGGGCTTGGCTGAGATCCCGGGAACGCCCACGCTCATCGACACGCACTGCCACCTGGACCTGCGACAGTTCGATGCAGACCGGGAGCAGGTCATCGAGAGGGCGATGGCCTCAGGGGTCACATTGTTCATCAATCCGGCCATCGACCTGGACTCGTGCCAGCGCGTGCTTGCCCTGGCGGATCGCTATCCTGCCGTCTATGCCGCGTTGGGGGTCCACCCAAACGACTGCGCTGACTTCGACGACGAGACGCTGGCAGCGCTGCGGGACATGGCGCAACACCCGAAGGTGGTCGCCATCGGCGAGATCGGACTGGACTATTACTGGGAGAAGGTGGGTCACGACCAGCAGAAGAGCGCGCTGGCCGCGCAGTTGACGCTGGCGAGCGAGTTGAGACTGCCCGTCATCCTGCACACGCGAAACGCCAGGGACGGAGATGGGCAGTGCATCGACGACCTTTTGTGCAAAATCGCACTTGCACAGCAATCTTGCGGGGGATGGTGGCCTGAGATACGGACATCGCCAGGCGGCGATGCTATCTTTGGGGTGTGGCATGCGTTCAGCGGAACACTGGACCATGCCTTTCGTGCGTATGAACTCGGGTTAGTGTTGGGATTGGGTGGTCCCGTGACGTTTCAGAATGCCCGGCAGCTTCACAGCCTGGCGCCTCAGCTGCGGGCCGACCGGCTGCTTCTCGAGACGGACGCCCCGTATCTCGCGCCGCACCCGTATCGTGGGCAGCGCAACGAACCGGCGTATCTGCCGCTGGTTGCCGCCGCGCTGACCAACTTGTATCAAGTCACGGCAGAGCAGATTGCAGCGCAAACAACGGCGACTGCCCGGCGCTGCTTCACGTTGGAATGAGCATGATCAAAGACGTCGCATTACTTGATCTGGTGCAGGCTGACCTGAAGAGGGTCGAAGCAAAGATGCGCGGCATTGCGTCCGGCGCCTATTCGCCGCTCGCAGAGGCCTTTTTGCAGCTCCTGGGCAGCGGTGGAAAACGGCTGCGCCCCGCGTTGGCGTTGGCAGCTTTCAATCTGTTTCATGAGCCGGCTTCCGAGAAGGCCGTTGCGGTGGCAGCTGCCATCGAGATGCTGCACACCGCGACGCTCGTACATGACGATCTGATCGACAACGCCCTGGTGCGGCGGGGCATCGTCACGCTCAACGCACAGTGGACGAAGGGTGCGACGGTGCTGGCTGGCGATTACCTCTTCGCGCGTGCCGCCAGCTTTGCGGCCGAAACCGAAAACGTACCGGTGATCCAGCTCTTTGCCGATACCCTGCGGATCATCGTCGAAGGCGAACTGGTCCAGCTTTTCTCGAGCAAGCAGTGGGACCAGCCTCAGGAGGCTTACTATCCCCGCATCTTTGCCAAGACCGCATCCCTTTTTGCGGCAGCCACGAAAAGCGGCGCCATCCTGGCAGGAGCGGACGCGGAGCAGGAGCAGGCACTCTTCGACTATGGCAAGGACCTGGGCATAGCATTCCAGATCGTGGACGATATCCTGGATTACAGTGGCGAGCAGGCGGCGCTGGGCAAGCCGGTCGGGGGCGATCTGAGACAGGGGATCGTGACGCTGCCGTTCTTCTATTACCTGCAGGGCCATCCTGAGCCGGAGCAGGTTCTCGCCGCGCTGAATGGTGCAGGGGAGTCTGGCGATGCCGTCAGTGAGATCATCAGCCAGGTGCGCCGGTCGGGTGCGATCGAGTCGGCAGCGGCTGAGGCGGTCGGGTTCGCGGCATCGGCGAGGGCCCGCCTGGCATCCTTCCCCCAGGGTTCCTACCGGCAGGCGCTGGAGGAACTGGCGGATTTCGTCGTATCCAGGCACGTTTAGCTCGCCGCAGAGAAGCAAAGACACAGAGCCCCACCTGACGCCCCTGTTCTTTGTGCCCCTTTGCCTCTTTGTGTCTTGGTGGTGGATCATCCTCGCATGGCCGACTTAACCGGGTTGTCGATCGTGGTGGTGAGCTGGAACGTGCGCGAACTGTTGCGTGCGTGCCTGGCATCGCTGCCACGCGAAGCAGAGGTGATCGTCGTCGATAATGCTTCCTCGGATGGCAGCGCGGCGATGATCGCTGCGGAGTTTCCCACCGTGCGGCTCGTCGCCAACCAGGATAACCGCGGGTTCACAGGAGGCAACAACCAGGGCCTGGCGCTGGCGCGAGGCCGCACCATCCTCTTCCTCAACCCGGACACGATCGTGCAAGACAACGCGCTGGAAATCCTGGTGAGCTTCCTCGACAGCCATCCCGAGGCCGGCGTCGTGGGGCCAAAGCTTCGATATGCGGACGGCTCGCTCCAGTCATCGCGGCGCCGCTTCCCCACCCTTGCTACGGCACTGCTCGAAAGCACTCCCCTGGCATGGCATTGGCCCCCCGAGCGAAACCTGTGGGCGCAGCGGTATCACATGGCCGATCAGTCCGCTGACGTCGAGCAAGAGGTCGACTGGCTCGTGGGCGCCGCACTCCTCACCCGGCGCGAAGTCCTGGAGCGGGTTGGGGCGTTCGATGAAGGGTACTTCATGTATTCAGAGGAGCTGGACTGGCAGCGGCGGGTCAAAGAGGCCGGGTGGAAGATCGTCTATGTGCCACAGGCAGTCATCACGCACTACGAGGGCAAGTCATCGGAACAGGTGACCGCTGCGCGGCACATCCGGTTCAACACGAGCAAGGTGCGGTACTTCCGCAAGCATCACGGGGCAGTCCAGGCCCAACTGCTGCGGCTTGCCCTGCTGGCGATGTTTGCCATAGAATGGATCACCGAGGCTGCCAAATACGTGCTGGGCTCTCGCCGTGCATTGCGAGCGGAGCGCATGCGGGCGTACGGTGAACTGCTGAGAACGGGACTACGATGATGCGGGTCTTGTTCGTGACCGGAGAGTATCCCCTGATGCAGGGTGGGGTCGGCGACTACACCCGGCGCCTGGGGGAGGCGCTTGGCGAGCTGGGTGCGGACGTCCATGTGCTCACCCATATCGATGCTGGCGGCGATCACCTGCGCTCGGCTGCCACTCCGTACGAACCGGCCGTGTATCCTGTGCTCAAGCAGCACGGCTGGAACCTGTGGCGGCATGCCCTGACCGCGATCGACCGGGTGCAGCCCCAGGTAGTGCACATTCAGTACCAGTCCGCGGCCTATGGGCTGCACCCGGCGGTGAACCTGCTGCCGGATCGCTTGCGATTGCGTCGCAGCCGGCCCGTCGTGTTCACCACTTTCCACGATCTCAAGTTTCCCTACCTGTTTCCCAAGGCCGGGGCGCTCCGCTGGCAGGCAGTCCTGGCGCTGGCCCGCGGGAGCGACGCGTCAGTGGTCACGAATCCCGCGGATTGGGAGCGGCTCGATGCAGCCGGGCTGGGCGAAAAGCTCAGGCCCATCCCTATTGGCAGCAACATACGCTGCGAGGTGCCGAAGGAGTATGACCGGACACGCCAGCGTGCCAGGTGGGGTGCAGGCCCCGAAACATGGCTGCTGGCCTATTTCGGATTTCTCAATGCCAACAAGGGCGGCGAAACGCTGGTGCGCTGCCTGGCCGAACTCGTCCGGCGCGGGGCGCCTGCGCGCCTGCTGATGGTGGGCGGCAAGGTGGGTTCCAGCGACCCGACCAACATGGCTTACCTGGCGAAGGTCGAAAAGCTCATCGACGACCTGCACGTGGCCGATCGGGTCCAGTGGACCGGCTTCACATCGCCCGAGGAAGTGTCGGCAAACCTGCTTGCGGCCGACTGCGCGGTCTTGCCGTACCGCGAGGGCGCATCGCTGCGACACGGCAGCCTCATGGCTGCGCTGGCGCACGGCCTGCCCATCGTAAGCACGACCCTGACGAACGTGCCTGCGCAGGCTATGAAGAAGTTCCCCATGCTCGAAGACGGTGAGAACGCACTGCTCACACCACCGGAAGAACCGGTGCTCATGGCCGACGCGGTCATGCGGCTGATGACCGGTCCCGCGCTGCGATCGCGGCTTGCCGCAAAGTCCGCCGTGCTATCCCGCCAATTCGAGTGGGAGACGATCGCACAGGCGCACCTGCTGGCATACCGCAGCCTGGGGGTTGCGATCTAGCCAGCCAGGCTTAAGTTGAGCCCCCTGCACCAGATGAAGCCTCAGCGGAAACAGACGCGGGCGTCGGGCGCTTGCTCGCCCGCTGCTGTGACCACAGGGAGGCGTTCCTCGGTAGCTGCGTCATACAGGCCGACGCACACGGCTTCCACGCCAGTGACCTGCGGTGAGGCGAACGTGGGGTGATCCACCACGTATTCGCCGCTCCGCCAGTCCGTGACCGGTATGCCGTTGTTGTCGAGTAGTTCGTCCGATTGAGCTACGATACGACCATCCGCGCCCAGCAAGTGCACGAATCGCTTGAGCGATCCGGCGGACGCCTCGCCGGCTTGCCAGTAGAGCGCCAGCGCCGGGCCGCCATCGCCCCAGTCCAGATCGTATCCCACCAGGGTCAGCGAATCGCCCCACCGCGCGGCGACGGTATGCTCAGGCGGCTGCGAAAGCGCCATGGTGGGAGGTT
>CAYLZG010000128.1:0-1069 GCA_964387985.1 uncultured Anaerolineales bacterium
GACTCGCTGGGCCACAAGATGGCCGCCTACTCGTTTCCATCATCGCTTGTGAAGTGATAGTCTAGCACACGGGTGGGGTTGTGTCAAAGTCTCCGCTGACATCCATTCATAAACGGTCAGAGTCAGCACGGTCCTGCCTTCTCCTTACACCTAATCGACTCTACTCTACTCTATCTACTCTCCCCCTTAAAGGGGGGGGAGAGTAGATAGAGTAGAGGTACAGATGTCGACGCGGGTTCTGCCATATAACGAGCGGATTTGGAGAACCTTTTGGGGACAGCGGGACCTATGTGGAGACAAACCCCTGATCCGGATGACTACGGCGAGATCACGCAGGCAGATCTCGACCGCGCGACGTACCGTGTCGCGCGCAAGCCCCAGCCGCGCAAACAGCGCATCACGATCCTGCTAGATGCGCAGCTTGTCGATTACTTCAAGGCGCAGGCAGGCGAGAGGGGCTATCAGACACTGATCAATGAAACTCTTCGCAAGGCGGTAGAACAAGAGGACCTTGAAGAGCGCCTGCGCAGGGTCATCCGCGAGGAAATGGGGCGCTACGCCACGCAGTCCGAGTAGACCGGCGCGACTTCTCCGTCTCCGGACCGGCAGAGCCGAGAGCGCCTCAGCAGTCGCATCGGATGATGGCTACGTGGCGCTACTCGACCCGCGCGAGATCGATGCCGCGTGCGGCTGCGCGCTCAGCGCGCCAATCCCTCTCGGTCACGGGGGGCGGCAGAACCTCGTCATCGGGCCGGCGCACCAGGGCCAGCGCGCCCTCGGGACATGCGAGCACGCATACGCCGCAGCCGGTGCAACGGAATGCGTTCACGATTGCCTTTTCCCCCACCTCCAGCGCTTCAAACTGGCACGCATCCTCGCACAGCCCACAGCCCTGGCACAGCTCCGCGTCCACGGTATTGACGAAGGCCGAGCGAGCTACCGCGTTGGCAATACCTAGCTCGGAGATGCCGCGGAGCACACCGCACGAGCAGGTGCAGCAGTTGCATATGTAGGTGAGCCCTTCCTGGTTGTTGCTCACGGTATGCACCAGGCCGGCTTCGGCTGCCCG
>CAYLZG010000128.1:1079-12661 GCA_964387985.1 uncultured Anaerolineales bacterium
CAGGGCTTCGTCCTTGGTGAGTACCTTCATGCTGGGTATCGTGTCGAATGCACCGGGAGTGGTGCTGAAGGAGAGGCAGACATCGACCGGGTGGCTGCAGGGATCGCCGATCAACGCCTTCTGCTTGCGGCAAATGCAGTCGACCACCGCCCAGGCCTGGTTCTCCTCCACGATTTCGGCCGCGCTTTCGTAGGGCCGGATCTCCATGTCGACGCGCACCGCGCGGTCCACCGGGATGACGCGGTGCACGGACGGGCTCGTGCCCACGAGCTTGCCGAGCGCCTCCTGGTAGTAATCCTCGAAGAGCCGTGCCAGCTCCGAATCGATGGTCGACCCCTGCATCTCGTAGATGCCGACGACGAAGGGCAGCAGGCCGAAGCCCCAGCCGGCAGGAACGCGCGTGACCTTGATCAGGCCCCGTTTGGCCATGCCGATGAGCTGCCCCAGCAATGGGCGCGGGTCCCGGCCCGTGCGCGCCGCGATCTCGTCGCGCGTCTCGAGCGTCAGCCGCAGCTCGGATGCGAGCGCGGCTTCTTCAGGCGTGAAGAGCCTGGCCAGGAGGCGCAGCTCGACGCCGCTTGCCGAGGCGGGAAATCCGTTCGGCAGCGCATTCAGGCGCTCAGCGAGGGTGCGGTAGACAGGGTCGACCATGGTGTTGCTCCTGCGCGTGGGTACATCGAGCATACACCACGCGATCGATTTTTGGAAGCCCCGCGATACGCGCTTCGACAAGACGAATCGCAGATGGGGGATGTCTTCGCCCTACCAGCGGCGGCTGTCCAATCGCAGGCCGAGCTCCCCGGCGAGCTGCGAGGCGGCCGCAAACTCGGCCCGAGTCAGGGGCCGGTTGATCTCCGCGAATCGTCTGGCCGACACCTCCCCGGAAGGGTGATATTGAGCCATGACATTGACATAAGTGTGAGGCGAGACTGCCTCGGCCAGGAAGCGAAGGATTGCATCGCTGTCCGCGACGTTGCCGGGCATGACCAGGTGCCGGACCAACAGCCCGCGCCTGGCCACGCCATACTCGTCCAGCATCAGGTCGCCCACCTGGCGGTGCATCTCGAGGAGGGCCTGGCGCGCCACATCCGGATAGTCCGCGGCCGTCAGGTAACGCCTCGCATGTTCGGAATTCCACATCTTGAAGTCCGGCATGTAGATGTCCACAATGTCTTCGAGGAGGCGCAGGGTTTCGAGTGAATCGTAGGCAGAGGTGTTGTAGACGATCGGCAGGCGGAGCCCGGCTTCGGCGGCGAGCGCTACCGCTCCGATGATCTGCGGCACGACGTGGGATGGGGTGACTAGGTTGATGTTGTGGCAGCCATGCTCCTGCAATTCCAGCATCATCGCTGCGAGGCGTTCGATCTCCACATCCACGCCTTCGGCCAGGTGACTGGTCTCGTAGTTCTGGCAGAAGACGCAGCGCAGGTTGCAGTGTGCGAAGAAGATGGTGCCACTGCCGTGGCGGCCGCGCAGGCAGTCCTCCTCGCCCATATGGCTAAAGTAGCTGGCAACGCGCACCCTGGCGCCCGCCCGGCACACACCCGTCTCACCCGCGAGCCGGTTGGCTCCACAGCGTCGCGGGCAAAAGGCGCAGTGCTCCAGGCCCGCCAATGCCTGTCTGGCCCGCCGCGCAAGCTCGCCGCGGCGCTGCAATGCCGCGTAGGCCGGCTCATAACCAAGGCTGGACAATGCAAACCGGTCCATGCCGCGCTCGCCCTTAACGCTCCCTTTCGGCGTCCGGCTCAGTAGCCGCAGCCAGCCCCAGCTTCAGGAACAGCCACGGCCACAATACGATCGCCCACAGCATCGCCAGGCCGTAGCGCACGCTCCTGAGGGCCAGGCCGAGCGCCAGAGGTTCTTTCGGGAAGATCAGGCTCAGCCCGAACCAGATCGCGGCCAGGCCGGTCAGGCCGATCAGGTAACGCAATACGCGCTGCCACCACCGGCCAGCCACGCTGAAGCGGATGTAGCGGCTTTCCAGAACCAGGCCGAACCAGAGCCCGAATGCCAGCCCCGCGACGGTTGCTGCTTCGTCCAGGGTCGCGCGCCACGCCTCGGGGTAGAGCACGCGATAGAACTGCCCGGTGCCGAAGGGGATGCCCAACATCAATGCTTCCAGGCCGAAGATCAGCGCGGCAGCAGCCAGCGCCAGGACCAGGTGCTGTCCCAGGGAGAGCTGTCGAAGGCGCTGCACCAGGGCCGGCTTGAATCTGCTATAGAGTGCTGCCAGGAGGAGGCCGATCGCTGCGCCCCACAGCACGTCGCCAGGAAAGTGCACGCCGAGGTAGACTCTCGAAAGCGCCACCAGGAAGATGAGCAGCGCCAGGACGGCGATCCAGAGCAAACCTCGGCGTTTGTTTGCCTGGCGCCAGGCCAGGTAACCGAAGAGTGCTGCGCTGGTCTGGCTGTGGCCGCTCGGGGTGGAGAAGCTGCTGGCCTCGTCCAGCTTCAGCCTGGGTTCTTCCCAGAACGGCCGGTTGTGTTTGATGAATGACTTGAGCGCACCGTTGATGAAGCTCGACATCATCAACAGCACGGCCAGGTCAGCGCCAAGCTCCTTGTGGATGCACCAGTAGATCAGGGGAATCGCGATGAGGTAGAACTGCTCGTCGCCCAGGAACGTGATGATCCGCATGGGGACGGTGAGCCAGCCCCCCAACCCCTGAAGGCCGAGAACCGCGCTCAGGCTCCACAGCCACCCCGCGGCAAAGAGCGTGACGATCAGCGCCAGCGGAAGCGCCGCGGCTGCGCTTGATTTCAATATCGATGTCCTCTTCATGGCTCCTCCACAGTCCTATTGTATCATGGCCGGACCGTTGCAGGGGGCACCAATCTCGAACCGAAAATGTTGTTGACCGCTCGAAATGGGCTTAGAATAGACAGCCATTGTTCTCGTTTTGGGAAGGCATCGCAATCATGACCAGCATGTCCGGTGGAGCGCCTTCACGCAGGCGCGAGTTTCTCGGAGGGGTCAGAGACGAGGCGCCCATTCTCCTGGGTGTAGCGCCTTTCGGCGTCATCTTCGGCGCGCTCGCGATGGCCGCGCACCTTTCGACCGCTGCGGCACAGGCCATGTCCTCCGTGATTTTCGCCGGTTCCGCGCAGTTCATCGCAGCCCAGCTCCTGGCGGGGTCCGCCTCGGGGCTGGTGATCGTGGCAGTCGTGTTCGTGGTCAACCTGCGCCATGCACTCTACAGCGCGTCGGTTGCGCCGCATGTGAAGCACCTGGGACCCGTCTGGAAGGTGGTGCTCGCGTATCTGCTCACGGATGAAGCCTACGCAGTGGTTATCACCCATTATAACCAGCCCGGGGATGCCAGCCGGAAGCACTGGTATTACCTCGGCGCGGGATTGACCCTGTGGTCCTGCTGGCAGGTCTGCACCGCGGTAGGCATCCTGCTCGGTTCGCGCATTCCGGAAGACTGGCCGTTGAGTTTCGTGCTGCCGCTCACGTTCATCGCGCTGGTGGTTCCCAATCTCCGGGAGCGTTCCATGGTTCTGGCTGCACTTGTGGCGGGCCTGACCGGCGCGCTGGCGATGGGCCTGCCGCTGAAGACGGGCCTTTTGGTCGCGGCACTGGCCGGCATCCTCACAGGCCTGCTGGCCGAGAGGGTGCGGCAATGAGCATCTGGCCCACCATCTTCGTCGCAGGCTTCCTGACCTTCGCCATCCGGCTGTCGTTCATCTACCTGTTGGGCAGGATCACCGCGCCTGAGTGGTTCATGCGGGCGCTGCGATACGTGCCGGCGGCGGTCCTGTCCGCGATCATCATCCCGGAGACCCTCACCTGGCAGGGAGCAGTCGTTCTCTCCTGGCGCAACCCGCAAATCTGGGCGGCTGCAGTGGCGATCCTCGTTGCATTGCGCGTCAAAAATGTCCTGATCATCATCGGCTCGGGCATTGCCGCACTCCTCGTGTTTCAGTGGTTGCTCGCCGCGATCTGAAGATCTGAAGTAGGGGCTAGAGTGGCGACGTCGAGACGGCGGTGGCGGCGCCACACGTAGGGACCTTCGGCGTTTGAGGCGGCGCGGCTTCGTGCGCCACACTCGCCCCTGTCGTTGGCGAGATGATTCCTTGCTATGCAGTCAGCATCCGTTGTATTAGAATAAGAGCACGAAATCAGAGTGCGCCTCATCTGGAAAGTAGCCGATGGAGAGATTCCTCACTACCGAGACGCTGATCATCGAGCTGCTGCTGATCGTGTCGCTGGTCGCCATCGCAGTTCGCCGGCTGCGAATCCCGTACACGGTCGCGCTGGTGCTTGTTGGGCTGTTGGTAACCACCCAACAGCCGCTTGACCTGCAACTGACTCGGGAGCTGATCCTGGCGTTGCTTGTGCCACCCCTGGTTTTCGAGGCTTCTTTTCACATCAATCTGCGCGATCTACGGCTCAATCTGCCGGGCATCCTTCTGCTGGCAGTGCCTGGCGTGATGATTACCACGTTGATCGTGGGGGGGATCGCCGGTCTCCTGACGCCGCTGTCGTGGCCGATGGCATTCGTCTTCGGAGCGTTGATATCTGCCACCGATCCGGTCGCTGTAGTCGCGCTCTTCCGCGTGCTGGGCGCGCCCAAGCGACTGGCGCTGCTGGTCGAAGGGGAGAGTCTCTTCAACGACGGCACGGCCATCGTGGTGTTCAACCTGGTGGTGGCCGCGGCCATCACAGGCGCCTTCCACCCCCTTGGTGGTCTGCTCGACTTCCTGCGCGTTTCTGCCGGCGGGCTTGCAGTCGGATTCGTCCTGGGGTGGTTGATTGCGCAGCTCATCGCGCGGATCGACGACTACCTCATCGAAACCACGCTGACCACGGTGCTCGCCTTTGGGTCCTATCTGATCGCCGAGCGCTTGCACTTCAGCGGTGTGCTGGCAGTCGTCGCGGCCGGGTTGGTGAGCGGCAACCTGGGGCCCCAGGGGATGAGTCCCACCACGCGCATCGTGCTCTTCAATTTCTGGGAATACGTGGCATTCCTGGCGAACTCGCTCGTATTCCTGTTGATCGGCCTGCAGGTGAATATTCCCTCGCTGGTCGCCAACTGGCAGCCGGTGCTCCTTGCGATCCTGGCAGTGCTGGCTGCCCGCGCGATCGTTACCTACGGCCTGGGCTGGCTGGGCAACCAGGTGACGGAGCCGATTCCCTGGCGGTGGCTGCACGTCCTGAACTGGGGTGGTCTGCGCGGCGCGATTGCCCTGGCCCTGGCGTTGAGCCTGCCGGAGGCGCTGAGCGCTGAGCGCGATCTTGTTCGCGTGATGGCCTTCGGAGTCGTGCTCTTCACTCTGGTGGTGCAAAGCATGACCATGAAACCGCTGTTGCGCTGGCTGGGCATTGCCGTCCGTGATCCGCTCCAGATCGAGTACGAAATGCGCCATGCGCGGATGCTGGCATTTCGGGCGGCCGCGCTGCACCTGGATCGCATGCAGCGCGAGGGCTTCCTGTCCGAGCATGCCTGGGAAGTGCTGCGGCCCGAGTTGCTCGCGCGGGTGGACAGGTTGGCGCTGGATGTAAGGGCGCTGCAGGGAGCTCACCCGGAACTGGCAGCTAAGGAACTGGACACCGCACGCCGCGAGCTGCTGCGCGCACAGCGGAGCGCTCTACGCGCCCTGCAGCGCGAAGGCGCGATCTCCGAGGAAGTACTCGAGAATCTCGTCGCTGAAATCGATGCCGGACTTGACGCCGGACTGGATGGGTACAAGGCGCCGGCGGCGCCTGGCGAGCAGGAGGCGGCTGAGGCTTGACGGCGCGGCGCACCGGTCACAGCCAGATGCCGGGCACTAGCGCTAGTGCCCGGCACCTCTTGCACTTGTCGTTCAAGGCGCCCGGTGTTTTACGCGAGCGTGTCCTCGGTCTCGATCTTCGCGTAATAGCGTTGGCGATGCACGCGGCTTTCCTCATACTGCGTGCGCGCCTCTTTGACCTCAGCGCCATAGCCGACCCAGATGAACGATACGGGAGTGACGCTTTCAGGAATCCGCAGCACGCTGCGCAGCAGCGCCAGCCGGTCCGGTGACTGCATTCCCTGCCACACCGTGCCCAAACCCAACCCCGTCGCAGCGATCAGGATGTTTTCTGTCGCTGCAGCGCAGTCGATCTGCCAGTAATTCTGGCTCGCCGGATGGCCGGCAATGGCCAGATTGGCGCACACGACGATGGCTGCCTTGCCGTTGTAGTTGCCCGGCATCCCCGCGCGGAGCTCTGCGACCACGTCGGGGTCCGTCACCAGGATGAATTCCCACGGCTTGCCGTTGGCAGCCGACGGCGCGGCCATTGCGGCCTCCAACAGCCGCTTGAGCAGTGCATCGGGCACTTCCTGGTCGGTATACTGTCGGATGCTGCGCCGCAGCATGATGATGTCTACGATGTCGCGCATGTTGTGTCATCCCCTTCGAAGAAGTGGGCCGTCCTAAGCATTGCCCCCAGCGCAGTCCGCCCCGGTACTCGCCTCCAGTGCCTGGTCCAAATCCCACAGAATGTCTTCGATGTCCTCAAGGCCGATGCTCAGCCGGACGAAGTCCGCAGTCACGCCGGCCGACGCAAGCTCGTGTTCCTGGAGCTGGCTGTGCGTGGTCGTTGCGGGATGGATCGCCAGGCTCTTAGCATCACCGACGTTGGCCAGATGGCTGAAGAGTTGGAGGCTGTCGATGAACTTGCGGCCGGCCGCCGCGCCACCCTCGATCCCGAATCCCAGGATGGCCCCGGGACCTTTGGGCAGGTACTTCTGCGCGGTCGCATGGCCGGGATGGCAGGCGAGTCCTGGATAGCTGACCCAACGAACGCACGGATGCGTCTCCAGGTGTTCGGCTACGGCCTGGGCATTGGCGACGTGACGCTCCATGCGCAAGCTCAGCGTCTCGATCCCCTGGAGGGTCTGCCAGCTGTTGAACGGAGCCTGGCACGCGCCTATGTCCCGTAGAATCTGGACGCGAGCCTTGGTGATGAACGCGGTCGCGCCGAGGCTGGCGTACACCAGCCCGTGGTACGATGGATCGGGCGTGGTGAAGTTCGCAAAGCGGCCGCTGGTCCAGTCGAAGTTGCCGCCGTCGACGATGACGCCGCCGATGGAGGTGCCGTCGTGCCATGGCCGCCCAGGAACTTGGTCGTGCTGTGTGTCACGATGTTGGCGCCCCATTCGAAAGGCCGGCACAGATAGGGCGTGGCAAAGGTGTTATCGATAATGACCGGGATGCCATGCTGCCTGCCCAGAGCGGCTATCTCTTCGAATGGAAAGACCGTGATATCGGGGTTGCCCAGCGTCTCGCCATACAGGATCTTGGTGTTGGGCCGGACTGCGCGTTTGAATCCGTCGAGGTCGCCGGGATCGACAAAGGTCACATCGATGCCGAGGCGCGGGAAGGTATACCTGAACTGAGTGTAGGTGCCGCCATAAAGCCGGCTGCTGGTCACGATGTGATCGCCCGCAGCGCAGAGCGTGAGGATTGCGAGCACCTGCGCCGCATGACCGCTCGCCGTAACCAACGCGCCGGAGCCGCCTTCCAGGCTGGCCAGGCGCTGTTCGAGCACGTCGGAGGTAGGATTCATGATCCGCGTGTAGATGTTGCCGGATTCCTGCAACGAAAAGAGATTGGCCGCGTGCTCGGTGTCTCGAAACTGGAAGCTGGTGGTCTGATAGATAGGCACCGCGCGGCTCCCGGTAGTCGGGTCGGGTTCCTGGCCTGCGTGAAGCTGGCGGGTGGTGAAGCCGAGTTTACGTTCGATGTTCATGGATTGCTCTTTATTCTCCCCAGAGTAGGCGTCCACAGTTGCCACAATAGACCAGCTCATCGCTGAATCGGGCGGCTTCGAGCTTGCTTGGCGGCACCGCGACCAGGCATGCGCTGCATTCATCGCCATCCAGCTCGGCGACTGCGCGGCCACCGCGGCGCGGCCTGAGTGTGTCGTATGTGCGCAAGAGTTCGGCCGGAATGCCCTGGCGCGCCGCGGCTTGCCTTGCTAATTCGCCCGGCAACCGCGCTCTAAGCCTGGCCTGTTCTGCGCGCAAAGCTGTCTGCTGCGTTTCCCAATCCGTCGCCAGCGTGCTGACACCGGCCTGCGCCTTATCCAGCGCGGCCGTCGCTGACTCCAGCGCGACCATGATCTCGAGCAGCCGGTCCTCCACTGCGGCCTTCTGCAAGCTCGCGCGGGCTCGTCACCTCGCCGCTGTAGAGCCGCGTCTCCGTCTTCTCAATCTTCTGCTCCAGATCCGCCTGGTGATGTTCCAGGCTTCGCTGCTCTGTGCGCAGGCGATCGACTTCCTTTTGGAGATCAGCGGCACTGCGTCGCGCGGATGCGAGTGCTGCCGGCTCGCGCAGGGCTTCTGCAATCTCGGCCAGCCGTGTCTTTGTGGCGTCAACCGCCAGGTCAAGATCGTTCAAACGCGCCAATAGGAGAATGGGCCGGGTCATTGGGCCTCCTGTGGCGAAGCTATCGCCCGATAGCGACGCTATCGGCGTGATTATACCCCATGCAGCGTTCTGTGCTACAATTTCCTGGTGAATCCGGCGCCGCATCTCCCGGTGCGCCGACTCTAGAGGATTTTGCCTTCGTGGCCGATGCTTGCCAGGCCGTTGCGGCCGTGGTCCTGCCTACTTACAACGAGCGCGAAAACCTGGCAGCCATGATCGCTGCCATCCGCAGCCTGCCGTTCATGTTGGATGTTATCGTTGTGGATGACAACTCGCCGGATGGCACCGGCGCACTGGCGGATGAACTCGCGCGGGTTGATCCTGGCGTACAGGTCATCCACCGGGCGGGCAAGCTGGGCCTCGGTACGGCTTACGCCGCGGGCTTCAGGTGTGCCCTCTCAGCGGGCGCGGAGCTGATCTGCACCATGGATGCAGATTTCTCTCACGATCCCAGCTATCTTCCTGCGCTCCTCGACGGAGCACAGCGCAATGACTTGACGATTGGCTCGCGATACGTCCGCGGCGGTGGGGTGGTCAATTGGGGTGCGTGGCGCAAGTTGCTGAGCTGGGGCGCGAACACAGTTGCCCACCTGGTCCTAGGGCTGCGGGCGCGGGATTGCACGGCGGGGTTTCGCTGCTACCGGCGTTGTGTGCTGGAGACAATCGATCCGGCTTCGATCCGCGCGAATGGTTACTCCTATTTGATAGAGATGCTTTATCATGTGGAGCGGGCCGGCTTTACCGTGGGCGAGACGCCCATCATCTTTGCCGACCGCCGGCTGGGACAATCCAAGATATCCGAGGATGAAATCTACCGCGCCATGCGTACGGTTGCACGCTTGGGGCTGCGGCGGTTGAAAGGAAAGATTACGCGATGCGTAACCAGGGATCCAGCGCCAGCCTGATTGAGCTGGCCCTCATCATCGTCCTGATTGCCATCATCGTCATGGCGATCCTCCTCATCATGGGCGATGATCTTCGAATGTGGGTCGTCAACACCCTGCAGGGGCTATTCGCGGGCCGTAGTTGATCGCGCCATGAGCCAGGAACGTCCATCCGCGGGCGTGTTCGTCCGGCTGCGCGCTGTGGGCAGCTTTCTGCTGGATCTCGTCTATCCGCCCCAGTGTCCTGGATGCGGCCGCGTGGGCACACTATTCTGCCCTGGCTGTCGCGGGCTGGTCCAAGAGTACCCTCAACCGGTCTGCATTCGTTGTGGCAGCACACTGGAACAGCGCGGCTTGTGCGCCTCCTGCGCGGCCGCTCCCTCAACGCTCGACGGCATCTTCGCCGCCACGATCTTCACGCATCCAATCCGGGAGGCAATTCACGAGTTCAAGTATGAAGGGGTGCGTGATCTGGCCGCGCCGCTTGCTGACTGGTTGGTGGCAGCCTGGCAGCGGTATGGGCTGGAGGCAGACCTGATCGTGCCGGTTCCCCTGCACTTGAAGCGTGAAGCGGAGCGCGGCTATAACCAGTCCGCGCTGCTCGCGCACGCTTTGGCACGCGCGGTGGGCGCGAGGGTGGCGCCGGCCGAACTTGTCCGGACCGTACATACCCGGCCACAGGTGGGCCTGACCGCCGAAGAGCGCAGGCAAAATATCGCGGGTGCATTTCACTGCACCTCCACTGTCACGGGGCAGCGCATCGTGCTGCTGGACGATGTTTGTACGACCGGCGCGACACTAGAGGCGTGTGCAAAGGCGCTGCGTGAGGCAGGCGCTTGCGGCGTGTGGGGCCTGACCCTGGCGCGGCCAGGTCCGGGGCTCAGCCGCGATGGTGTGCTTCGCATAGCCGACGATTCGCGCTGATTTGGATGCGCGATTTTTTTGGCGAGGGGTTTTGACGACTATGCGGTTTGACAACCAAGGCAAGTTGTCGTAAGCTTGACCATAGCTTGGTAATTCTCTCAGATAGGGTTGGTAGTTCGCCCCGATCGTAGAGAAAGCTCGATGCCGTCTGGCTGAGACGGTGGACCCGTATCTATCTGGCTCGTGCCCCGTTCTAAAAGTTTAGAAGGACATTCTGGCGCATTCGATCGGGGCGAGACCCCCGGCATCTGCCGTGTGTTTCGTCGCGGATCTGCCAATTCTGCCGGCTGGAGTACTTCTGATGTCGCCTTTGCTTCTCTTGGCTGCCCCCGTCATAGTTGCCACTACGATCACCATGGCCGCCTGCATCCTTGCCGGGCGAAGTGAGCGTTCTCTGGAAGATTCCACGCTGGAAGATGACATATACCAGCCGGAAATGCGCCCCAGGGCCATATCTGCCGAACCAACGTCTGTGCCGGTAAGGTTTGCGGCCCGGCCCGACCACACGAGATCCAGGGTCGATTTCGGGTAGTAAGCGGCTGACCGCTGGCAAGCGTTTCTTCCTGCGCTTCACCCGTACATTGACCGTGATGCAGGTGTAACCAGCGTGCCTGTCGCTGGTCCACGTTTGGCTACAGTGGGCATGATTCACCTGCCGGCGCCGGTTATCTCAGAACGAAAGGACAGATGCGGGCGGAAGCCTGGTCGGGCGTCTCCTACTCTGCTGTTTGGAGAACACTCTATGTCGCTTTGGATGATTCTGGCGGTGCTGGTCGTGGTTGCAACGACGATCAGCATGTCCGCTTGCATACTTGCCGGACGCAGCGAACGTTTCCTGGAAGATCCGGCACTCGATGAAGCCGCCTATCAACAGGATCTGCCACTGGCGCGGCCATCCTCCGATATCGCGCCCGTGCCCGTAAGGTTTGCTGCCCATTCCGATCGCATCGAGCTTTGAACCCGTTCTGACCTCCTGACCAGCCCGCCGGATTCCCCTTGCGCTTTCCTGCTTCAGAGCCAGACGCTCCCTCTGGCCTCCCTAAGCCAGGTCTTCCTAATTTCCGCCTCATGAGTTTGCTCATTTGGGTGTTCTACCATCTTGACGAACGAAATATTATATAGTAATATTTTGGAATGTAATGGGGTTACTTGTGATGCCACCGATCGCGGTGGCTGCTCCGACAGTTGCAGGGCTTTAAGCCAGAACCAGAGGTTATGATGGCAGAGAAACTGACTCTACGACGAGCAGTAAGTGTGGTATTGGCGTGCGCAGCCGTATGGGTGCTGGCTGCCTGCACTGAACTACCGCCCGCTGCGACTACACCGCCGGCCGAAATCACGCTGTCCCCGGAAGCCCCTCGCGCGCCGGAAGCC
>CAYLZG010000129.1:0-12350 GCA_964387985.1 uncultured Anaerolineales bacterium
TTCCGCAAGGGATTCTAAGCCAGCCACCGCTGGCCCGGAAATACTATACAAGGAGCCGCCATGGACTTCGCGTTGACTGAAGAACAACAGATGTTCCAAAAGCTGTTTCGTGATTTCGCGGCCAAAGAGGTCGCCAAAGTGGCGGATCAGACGGACGAAAAAGAAGAACACCCGGCTCGACTCATCAAACGTGCGGCCGGCCAGGGATTCCTGGGAGCACTTGCCCCTGAGGAGCCCTATGGCGGCGCCGGACTCGATTTCACCAGTTGCACGATGCTCATCGAAGCGATGGCTGCTGAATGCGCCAGCACAGCGCTGATCCTCCATGTGCACAACGTTCTCACGCTGCGCACGATTGTCAAGCACGGCACTGCGGCCGTCCAGGAAGCTATCGTTCCCGAGATGATCAGCGGCGATCGCATCGGTGCGTTCGCCTTGACAGAGAGTGGCGCCGGCAGCGATCCGACCCGATTGCGGACGACAGCCTCCAAAGACGGCGAACACTACATCCTCAGTGGCACCAAGACCTGGGTGTCCAACGGCGGCATCGCCGGCGTCTTCATCGTCTTTGCCGCAACAGATCCCTCCGCGGGCGCCAAGGGGATCACTGCGTTCGTCGTCCCGGCCGAGGCTGAAGGCGTGGTCGTCGGCGGCCGCGAGAAGACTCTTGGCCTGCGCGGCGCCACCATCAATCGTCTCTACCTGAGGGGTGTACATGTGCCGGCCGATCATGTACTTGGCAGCGAAGGCGGCGGATACAAACTGGCGTTGGAGACGCTGGACTATGGCCGCGTGGGCATATCTGCCGCGGCAGTCGGCATGAGCCGCAGAGTTGTCGAGCTTGGCACCCGGTACTCGACCGAACGCATCCAGTTCGGAGCAGCCATCGCAAACAAGCAGGCCATCCAGATGTACCTCGCCGACGCCGCGACAGAGGTCCAGGCGGCACAATGGCTGGTACGGCATGCGGCATGGCTCGCGGATCAGGGACTGCCCTTCTCACAAGAAGCGGCCATGGCGAAGCTCTTCTCAGCGCGCATGGCTGGCGCGGTGACCAACAAGATGGTGCAGGTGCATGGTGGGACTGGCTTCAGCGCCGATTTTCCCATCGAGCGCTACTACCGCGATGCACGCGCCATGGAGCTCGTCGAAGGCACATCGCAGATGCAGCAAATCGTCATAGCCGCCAATCTGCTCGGTCCCTTGGGCGTCAAGGTCAGGCCGTAGGAGGACACGCATGGATTTCACGCTTCCGAAAAATCTACTTCTGTTTCGCGAGATGGTGCGTGAGTTCGCCGAGCAGGAAGTGCGTCCAAGGGCCAAGCAGGTCGACGTGCAGAGCTGGCCTGACATGGAACTTACGCGCAAGCTCGGCGAAAATGGTCTGCTCGGTGTTCCCTTTCCGCTCGAGTACGGTGGCGGCGGCCTGGGAGAGCTGGGCTACTGCTTGCTCATGGAAGTCATGGGCGGCGTTTGCACCTCGACTGCCACCACCATCGGCGCACATATCGGCATCGGCGTCATGTCCATCTACCTGGGCGGGAATGAGGAACAGAAAAGGAGGTATATGCCCGATCTCTGCAGCGGGCGCAAGCTTGCTGCGTTCTGCCTCACCGAACCCGGCGCGGGGTCTGACGCGGCAGCCATCAAGACGCGCGCGATCAAGGATGGCAGCAACTGGATCGTCACCGGCAACAAAATCTATATCACCAATGGTCCGATAGCCGACGTCATGACAGTCCTGGCAGTGACCGATCCATCCCTCGGGGTGCGGGGTGGTGTAACTGCCTTCATCGTTGAGAAGGACATGTCTGGCGTTTCGGTTGGCTCGATCGAGCACAAGATGGGCATCCGTGGCAGCGCCACTTCCGAAATGGTATTTGATGAAGTAGTCGTGCCGTCAGCCAACGTGCTCGGCCAGGTGGGCGCAGGCTTCGTGACGTTCATGGCGACGCTGGATGCCGGCCGTCTGGGACTCGGCGCTGCGTGCCTGGGCGGAGCCCAGGCCGCACTGGACAGCATGTGCAGATATGCGGCAGCCCGCCAGCAGTTCGGCCGGCTGATCGGCGAAAAGCAGGCGATCCAATGGATGGTCGCGGACACGGCGGCCGAGGTCGAGGCGTTGCGCTCGATGGTCTACCGCACCGCATGGTTGGTGGATTCGCATCGACCCTTCAGCAAGGAAGCGGCTATCTGCAAGCTTTACGGCTCTGAGATAGCCTCACGCGCTCTGAACAAAGCTCTTCAGGTGCATGGCGCCCTGGGCTACAACCGGGATTTTCCGTTGGAACGCATGTGGCGCGACGCCCGCATCGCGGAAATCTTCGAGGGCACCAACGAGATCCAGCGCATCGTCATTGCCGGGCAGGTGCTCCGGCCGTATGGCGTCAGGGTCCAGTCGTAAGGAGTGAGCTATGCGAATCATCGTATGCTTGAAGCAGGGTCTTGATCCGAAGACGGTGAAGATATCCCGCAGCCGCGAGGAGTTCGACCTGCGAGAGGCTATGCTCGTCACGCACTCCGAGGACAAGGCCGCACTTGAGGCCGCCCTGCGCCTCCGCGAAGCCGAAGGCGGGGAGGTGCTTGCGATAACGGTGGGCCGGCCTGCCGCAGAAGACACGGCGCATGAGGCGGTCGCCATGGGCGCGGACAAGGCGATCTTCGTCCCGGCGCCCGAGAACCTCTCCGGCAGGAGCCTGACCACCCTCATCCTGGCGGTCATCGCACGACTCGGGGGCGCTGACCTGATTCTGGCCGGACGCGCCCCGGCGTTGGACACAACCGGTCCTCTCGCGCCGCGGCTGGCGGCCGAGCTCGGCATTCCACTGCTTCTGGACGTGGTTGCGTTCGAGGCCAGCGCCAGCGGCATCGCGGCTCTGGTCTCCCGTGGCGATGCCGGCCTGCGCATTCCGGTCGCTCTGCCGGCTGCTGCTGAGGTGATCCGGGGCGTCGACCGCCCCCGGTACCCTCATCCCTCAAGAATCGCGGTTGCCTGGGATCCGGGCCGGGTCGAGACCTGGACCCTTGCAGACCTGGGCATCGCTGAGGATACACTCGTCGCCGAGACGGAATCGGGAAACCTGGTGCTGGGCGCCGAACGACAACGGGGGCAGACCATCAACGGCGAACCGGCTGCGGCTGCTGCGGAGCTGGTGGGAATCCTCCGGGCCAGGCGGCTAATCTAAGGAGACGACAAATGGGCATGGATCTTTCCGATCTGCAAGCCCTGATGGGCGGATCGTTCGATGAGCCAGTGGGCGACACCGGTGGCGTATGGGTGGTGACCCCCGATGGTGCGATCGACGACGGGATATTGCGCCTGATCGGCAAGGCGCGCGTGGTGGCCGATGCGTTGGGCGGCTATGTGTCCGTACTGGCCGGCGGTGGTGCGGCGGGTGGCGACACGGAGGCTGCCATTCGAGCGGGTGGCGACAAGATCCTAACCGGGGGAGGCATCCCTGCCGTGCCTGATCTGGTCGAGTTCTTTCGCGACCGCGGCCCACAGGCGATCCTTTTCCCGTCGAGCGAGCTAGGACGGTCGCTTGCTCCCGGGCTTGCCCAGATGCTGGGGGGCAGCCTGTGCGGCTATGCGGCCGATGTAGCAGTGGATTCAATCTACCAACGCATCCTCGCGCACCAACCCGTCCTTGAAGATGCCGCGCGCATAACGCTGGGCCTTCTCAGCGCCCCTGCGGTTGTTGCGGTCGACACTTCCATGTTGCCGGCAGCATTCAACGAACCGTGGCGTCATGGCGAGGTAGCGGATGCCGGAGTATCGTGGGGTGAACCTCCTCTCCACGAGATGGTCGACCTGCCCAGCCAGCCCAAGGACCTGCACAATGCCTCGACCGTCGTGATAGCTGGAGCAGGACTGCTCGAAGAAGCAGGATTCGAGGCAGCAAGACAATTGGCTGACGAGTTGGGCGGAGTGATTGCCGGCGATGTCACAGCACTCGATGCCGGCTGGATCGGTGAAGAGCAGTTGGTCGGCGCTACCGGCTTCACCATCGCGCCGCGACTGTGTATCACGGTGGGTGTCGAGGGTGACACGAGCTTCCTGATGGGCATTGCCGGTGCGGGCTGCCTGGTGGCCGTGCAGGCAGATCCTACTGCGCCGATCATCCCGGTGGCAGACTACAGCGTCATCGGCGATCCGGGGGAACTTGCCCGCGCGCTTGTGAACAAGTTACGCAATTAGCCAGAAACCCCGGCCGCGAGAAACCAGGTGTCGCGTCGAAGCTGACTACCTGGTTTCTTACTTTCTACCACTGGAATCCGCCCCTGAAACGCACGATCCGGCGAGTCAACCCTCCCGTGAACCCCTCGAGGCGCTCCATCAGGGCCTGCCACTCATCCGTCTCCATGGCACGATGGACGGTCGACAGGTCATCGGCCAGAAAGCCGATGAGCCGGGCCGGATAGCTGCCATAAGCGGTGTGCCAGGCATCGGTGGGCGTCAGGCCCATTTCTTGAGCCTTGGGAAGGAACTCCTCCATCACGAAACGCCGGTACGCGTTTTCGTGGCCCGACCGGATATTATAAGATAGCAGGAGTTTGACTTGTTCGCTCATATCATATCAGCGTCTTCATGCTCAGCATGCGGTCAGTCAGCCCACGCAGCGCGTTCGCAGCGCTGGCCTTGCCGTCCTCTTCCAACTGGCGTGCAACTGCACGTGCCGTACCAAAAAAGACCCCATCTACGGAAGGCAAATGCAGGCTGACCAATTGCATCAACTCATCTTCATCCTTTGCCTTCAGCAGCTTCTTGATCAGGTCCAGCGCCTCTTGTTGTGTCATCTTCACTTGCTCCGGTGTGAAGTCCATTATAGCGGAGGCCGTGGCGCCTGACAAGCAGACCGGCGCGATTCGCGCCTCGAGAGAGATAATGATGGGCGATAACGAGAAGAAACTTCGAGCGCTTCCGCACGTTTTAAAGACGTAGATGTCTTTTGACACTCAGTTGCAAGCCTAGTATAATAGTCACTTGTCGGCTGGCAGGCCGCGCAAGTTTTTGCACTTCAAGGAGCAGGGACACGTGGGGCAGGAAGGAAGCACCCTCAATATTCCACCTCGCAAGGTCGTTAAGACCCTTGCGGTGGGACAGGAAGTCGAGGGAGTCGTAAAGCGCGTCACCGAATTCGGTGCGTTCATCGACATCGGCGTGGGCCGCGATGGTTTGGTCCACGTCTCAGAGATGGCTCAGGGCCGCGTCTCTAAGCCGTCCGACGTAGTCAAAGAAGGCGACAAGGTCCAGGTTTGGATCAAGGAGCTGGACCGGGAAAAGAACCGGATCAGCTTGAGCATGATCCAACCCGGCACGATGACACTCCGCGACCTCGATGAAGGCGCCATCGTGCGGGGCCGAGTCACCCGTCTTGAGCGGTACGGCGCATTCGTTGATGTTGGGGTCGGCCGTGATGGCATGCTCCACGTCAAGGAGATGGGCCGCGGCTACGTTGAAAAGCCGGAAGACGTCGTCACCGTCGGTGATGAGATCGATGTGCAGGTGATCGGACTGGATCGCCGTCGTGGCCGCATCGATCTGAGCATCAAAGAGCTGCTTCCTCCAACTCCTGAGGCCGCACCTGTTGCGGTCCCGCACGGGGAGGCCGCTGAGGCAGAGAACTTCGCCGTCATGGTCGAGGAGCAATTCCTATCGCCTTTTGAGGTGGCCCTACAGGAGGCCAAAGGCGGTTCGGAGCGCCGGCGCGAACGAAAGAAGAAAGGCGCCCGCACCTGGGAATTCGAAGATGACGAGGACGAGGGCCTGATCCAGCGCACCATTGCGCATCACCGCAAGAGCAAGGGCATGTAGCCCTCTCACCGAAATCAATCCCAAAACTTATCAAATGCAAAGCCGGAGCCGACACCCTGCCGACTCCGGCTTTTCCGCGCCTTCTGGCTTCCGCCTGCCTAAGAATCCATTACGACAGATACGATCTCGCCGGCCGGAATGCCATTACTGTTCAGCGGAACCTCGACCGTGCCTTCCGACCGGATCAAAGTGAAGATCAGGTTCGATTTGCCGAACACCGGTACGGCCCATAGCTCTCCATCCCGCTCCTCGAGGCGAACCCGTACGAAGTCCGCGCGGCCGCTGCCCGCTGGAATGTTGCGCGCGAGATGCGCGCGAATGATGTGCTGTCGCGGCGGCCGTGCACCGAGCATCATCCGAATCGTGGGAATCGCAAACACCTTGAAGATGTTGATGCACGAGACCGGGTTGCCCGGCAGACCGAATACGGGTTTGCCTGCGCAGAGCGCGAGGATGGTCGGCTTGCCCGGGCGGATCGCCACCCCGTGCACGAGCACTCCGGGCGATCCAAGCCTGTGGATTGCACCCGCTGTCAGGTCGCGGTAGCTCACCGAACTGCCTGCCGTGATCACGACCATGTCTGACTCTGCAAATGCAGCGCCGATCACGGCATCCAATCCGTCTTCCGTATCCGGCGCAATCGGGTAGTTCAGCGGCACGCCACCTGCCTTGCGCACAAATCCCGCAAGCGTGTAGCTGTTGACATCGCGCACCTGGCCCGGACCCGGTTCCTGATCGGGCGGCACGACTTCGTCGCCCTGGCTGACGATGCCCACGCGCGGCTGCCGTGCAACGACCACTTCGGTGATGCCCACAGCAAGGAGCCCGCCGATGTCCTGGGGGCGCAGCGTATAGCCCGCTTCGAGGACAACCTCCCCTTCCCGGACGTCCTCCCCCTGGAAGATGCAATTGTCGCCACTGGCAACCGGCTTGTACACCTCAATCGCATGAGCCTCAAAGCCGGGCTGCAACGACTTGCCACCGAACATCGGGGCGCCTGCACGGTGGGTCTGCTCGATCATCACCACCGCATCCGCGCCATCGGGAACCATGCCTCCGGTATGCACCAGCGCAGCCTGTCCTGGGCTGAGCCGGAACAGCACGCGCTGGCCCATGGGCGCCTCAGCGACCACATCCAGGTACGCTGGCATGCCGCCCGACGCTCCGTGGGTATCCGCCGCCCAGACCGCGTATCCATCAACGGTGCTACGGACGAACGTGGGCAACTCGTGCGGTGCGACTGCGGGCTCAGCCAGCACCCGGTCCTGAGCATCAACCACCGGGACTCGCTCGGTCAGAACGACGGGCTTGAAGTGGGAGGTAAACACTTCCCACGCTTCTTCACCAGTAAGCAGATTCAGGAATTGAGCCATGGGCTAGCGTGTACCTCCGCTGAAGAGGGCAAGCAAGCCGATGGGAAGAACCAGGAGTGAAAGCACAGCGAGCAGCACCAGGATAGGCACAAACACAGCCACCATCGCCCTGCCCAGGGATAACCGGTGACTGGCAGCGGTCGCCGCGACGTAAATAACGACACCCCAGACCCAGGCAACCGCACTGAGGATGCCGCCCAGACCCGGCACGCCCGCAAAAATCGTGAGGATATGCGGCGCTGCAAAGTAGGCCGTAGCGCCGAAGAAGCCATGCAACGTGCCGCGCCCGTCCATCAGCTTGGCCACCAACATGACCCAGACGCCATAGCCGAGCCACGTGGCCAACGTAGCGGCAGCCAGGGGCCAGGGGCTGTTTGCAAAGGGTTTTGAGAGCCATCCGCCCAAAGCCATGAGTCCTTGAGCCAGCGGCCTCGGAAAAGCCGTGTCTGCCCCCTGCAGCCGCGTCACGATACTCCCGGCCATGATCGCGCTGTCTTCGACCTGGTTCAGGATCTGGTCGAGCATGCTCTCGGGTACGCCGCCAATTCGCAGGAACGGCCGGAGGGCCGCGAGGGATTCAGCCAGGTCGCTCCGCAAGTCGCTCGGTTCGACGACGGCAGGTGGACCGAACCCGTCGATCACGTCGCGCACAGCGACAGGCAACCCCCCTAACAGGGCTACCACCAGGATAACGAGAAGGCCGTGGAAGAATGCATCCGGCCGTGCTGCCACGCGCACAAAGGCGGCTGAACGCAGCAGAAGAGCATCGAGGATATCGATCAGCCAGGTCTTCATCGCTTACCTCCCCACCAGCAGGCCGAGAACCAGTAACAGCGCGATGCTCATCATCAGCCAGAATGCCAGGTAGAGGGCATAGGGCAGGAGCGTTGCCGCTAACGCGCGGGGCCACGGTAGTCCGTGAGCCGAACGAACCGCCTTATAGCGCAGAATCAGCTGCCAGGTGTTGAGCGCCCCTCCAACCACGAGAAACGGCACGAAACCAAGCCCGCGCAGGAGAAACGGGGTGAATGCCAGTGCCACTGTCCCCAAGGTGCCGCCAAGGGTGCCGCGCCCTCCCAGCCATGCAGCGAAACCGTGCGCCAGCAGGCTGTAGAGCAGCCAACTCAGAATCAGCCATACCGGCCAGGCCAGAAGATTCATGGCGGCGCTTGCCGGATCAGGCGCACCGAACATGGCAGGAAAGACGCGCCAGGCCATGTCCCAAGTGCGCTGAAAAGTCTCCAGCGACGCCGGGCTGGCTGCCAGCGAGGACCACCAGGGCTGCTGCTGAAGCGTCTCCAGTACGATGTCGCGCACCGCTTCGACGCTCGGCACGCTAGCCCAGGCCAGGAACTGACCGGCCAATGATAGCAGCGCCGTAACGAGGCCAATGAGGACGATGAGGAACAGGCCTTCGATGAACGGATTATCGTCATCCCGAAGCTCGTCGAAGGCCTCGCTATCGAGGAAAAGCGCCCGGAAAACCAGACCGAGCGACAGGGTTCGGTGGCCCATGCACAGCTCCCCTCTTTGTCGACTTAACCGCTGGCGCGGCACGAGTCTGCCGCAAGCCCAAGGTTAGTATACCACAAATGAGATCGTTTACGAGTTCAAGATGCGGCGCGCCAGCGCCTCTTCATCCTCGCGCGTGCTCACTTCACCATCGAGTTGCGCGGCACGCAGTCGCTGGAGGATCTGCCGGTAGATGCGACCCGGAGGCAACCCCATGCGCCTCAGATCATCACCGTCCAGTATGGGCTGCACATGCTGCCAGCGTCTCTGGTAGGTATCCAGTCGCTGGCGCACCAACCAGTCATCGCAGGCTACCCGCAGCACCAGCCGCGCTTCGTCGGTGGATTCAGCAAGGGTCAGGGCTATGTCACTGGGCCGCGCGACATTGGATTTCAGCGCGTCCAGATGGGCTGCAAGACTGCGCACACCCACCACCAACTCGCGATAGGCCTTACGCACATGCAGTCTGCTCAGCACCTCGCCGGCTGCGTCGGAGGGCACATTGTAGAGCAGCAGCGCAAGGTAAAGTCGAGGTGTGGCCTCGGCAGCAATCGACATGGGCGGCGGCGCCGCAGTGAGAGGGCTGCGCACCGCGTCAAGGGTCGCACGCAGCTCACCGGCCTTGGTCGAGAACCAGGAATCACAGGCCAAGTTCGGATGCAGCTTCTGCAAGACCCCCAACCCCTGAAGCCGGCATAACGTCCGCTCGGGCTCGGCTTCGGCCAGGATGAGCTCCAGCTCGTGACGGACGCGCTCAGCGCTCACCCGGTCCAGGAGATCCAGTGCGTCAGCGATCAATTCCTCGGTGCGCGGTTCGATTACAAATCCGAACCGCTGCTCGAAACGAGCCGCACGCAGCATGCGCGTCGGATCCTCTACGAAGCTCAGGCTGTGCAGAACCCTGATCAGCCCATCCTCCAGGTCCTTGCGCCCACCATAGAAGTCCAGCAACTCACCCCACCGGTCGGGCGTCAGCCGCACTGCAAGGGTGTTGATGGTGAAGTCTCGGCGATGCAGATCCTGCTTGATGCTGCTGCGCTCCACCGTCGGGAGCGCCGTAGGATGCTCGTAAAATTCAGTACGCGCCGTCACAAAATCCAGGGAGTCCAGCACCCCGTTGTCCTCCGGCTGAACTGTCCTCACCAGTTCCCCCGGCAATATCCACTTGGCAGTCCCGAACCTCCGGTGGCTACGCAGCCGTCCCCCGATTTGCCGTACCAGTTCCTGGGTCAGGCGAATGGCGTCTCCTTCCACGACCAGGTCGAAGTCGAAGTTGGGTTGGGCCAACAGCAGATCCCGCACGAACCCGCCCACTGCGTACAGAGGATAACCCAGCTCATGGGCCACAGCGCCGGTACGCCTGAGCAGCTCGAGGTGTGCCTCGGGAAGCGCCTCCCCCATCAAGCCTGCCAGCGATTCCACCGGCTGCACGGATGCCGTCGCCCACTGTTTGATGAGATCCGTCCGCGTGACAATGCCCAACAACTCACCCGTCGTTGGATCCAGCACCGGCACCTGCCCCCAATCGTGCTCGGTCATCACCTTGCGCAGCGCCGTCACCGGGTCTTCCGGCTTCACGAAGACTTCACCCGGTCGCATGTAGCGGCTCACCGAGTGCTTCTCCAGCCCATGGTGCATCGCTCGATCGATTTCGCGCCGCGTCAACATGCCGACGATCCGGCCGTCCTCAACCACCGGAAAGCCTTCAAAACCATAGCGCTGCATTCTTTCGGCCGCCACGCCAATCGTATCCGTGGGCGCCAGGGTTTGAGGCGCGCCGTAGGACATGATCTGCCCGACCGTCACGCTGGGCCGGATTGCATTCTGCAGGTGATAGACCAGCGATTCATACACGCTCGCCAGCGAGCCGTCCCGAATGAGTGCGGCTGCGGCTCGGCTGTGTCCGCCGCCGCCGAAGGCGGCCGCTATCTTGCCCACGTGGATCGCTTCGCTGGTGCTGCGCGCCACCAGTTGAATGTAGTCCCCCATCTCAACCAGCATGAACAGGGCTTCCGGTTCATAGAGATCACGCAGCTTGTGCGCCAACGTAGAGATCTCATCCACGGGCGTGGCAACTCGCGCGCTGGCAATGATGATCGCATGATCGTTGAACTGGTACGGCTGGCTGTTGTCGGCCAACTGCTGGTAGAGCGCGCGCTGCTCATCCGTGAGTGGGTGGTTGAGGTGCTTGTCCATGACCAGCAGATTGGCCCCGCGTTCCAACAACCAACCGGCAGCCCGAAGATCGCGCGCAGTGGTGGTTTGGTAGCTCAGCGCGCCCGTGTCCTCATAGATGCCGAGCATCAACAGGGTGGCATCGACCGGTGTCACAGTAAGTCCAGCTTCCGCCAGCCGCTCGACCAGCAAGGTCGTCGTGGCTCCCACCTCGTCGCCGCTAAAGGACCACCCGGCGGGCAGCTCCCGTGCCAGGGGGTGATGATCGATGATCTGGACCGGTATCTGTGCCGTCATCCCGCGAATCGGCTGGACCGTCTGTGTGTCGACCAGGATCACTTGCTCGATGCGCCGCTTGGGCAGGTCTTCCAGGGCAACAAATGGCAGCATCTCCGCGTACTCAGCCAGAAAGGCTTCCAGGTTGCGATTCATCTGGCGCGGGAGCACCGGCGTCGCGTTGGGATAGAGCCGCGCGGCCGCCAACATGCTGGCCAGGGCATCGAAGTCCGTATGCTCGTGCGTCAGAATGACGGTCATGGTTTGACTCAGGTTGGCCATCGTCAAGCTCGAGTTATCTACTCGTCCTCATACACAAACGCCCGGCCGGGGGCCGGGCGTCAGCGCATCAACTCAACAAGAACGACTTAACGCCGGCGTTGGGCGCACTTGCTGCAAAGGGTCGTATGGCTGAGCACCGCCAGGCGCTCCGGTTCGATGGGATTACCGCACCGCTCGCACCGGCCATAGATGCCCATCTCCAACTGCTCCAACGCCTCATCGATCTCAGCCAGGTGCTGCCGGGCGCGCTCACGCAATGCAAGATTGAGTTCCCATTGATAGATCATGGGATCACCCTCGCCCAGCTCATAATCGCCCTTGGTCTCCAGGCGACTATTGAGCAGATCGAGTTCTTGCAGCACTTTTGTGCGCTCGGCCACCAGCCGCTCGCGCGCCTCAGAGATCTTGTCCGTTTTGTCAGTCATAGGTATCCAGGCGCCACATTACGCACAGCAACGTGAATCTCAGCCGTTCGCTTCGCCGGCCTAAGCAACAGGTTCGGATGCGTCGTCATCGCTTTCCGCGGTCTCAGCGATGTCTTCGACCTTTTCGGCGACGGTCTCAACCGCAGCCTTAAAGAAGCCTCCGACCTTGTCAGCCACGGTCTCAGCGGCCTCAGCGATGTCTTCGACCTTTTCGGCGACGGTATCGACCGCAGTCTCAAAGAAGTCTTCGACCTTGTCAGCCACGGTCTCAGCGGCCTCAGTCGTAACTTCGACCTTTTCGGCGACGGTATCAACCGCAGCCTCAGCCACGTCCTCAACCTCTTCAACCACGGTATCAGCTACGGCTCCAGCCTCTTCAGCGACGCCCTCAACCTTTTCGGCGACGGTATCAACCGCAGCCTCAGCAGCGCCCTCGACCTCTTCGGCGACGGTTTCAGCCACGGCTTCAGCCTCTTCAGCGACGCCCTCGAC
>CAYLZG010000130.1:0-4340 GCA_964387985.1 uncultured Anaerolineales bacterium
TCTGGTCATTCTGCAGCTTCACGTCGTGGTTCGCTTCCTGCCACACCACGTCGTAACCCTTATCCCGGAGCAGTTTCTCCATCAAAACCTGCTCGCCCTTCCAGCGCTCCGTCGCAAAGTCGGAAAACGACAGGCCCACCGTGATCTTCTCGCTACTCGGCGCAGCCGGCGCGGCCGGAACTGCGGTAGGCTCCACCGCAGCAGGCGCGGCGGTAGGCTCCGCTGCGGCCGGAGCGGCCGGCGCCGCCGGGGCGGCTGTAGGCTGCGCAGGCGTAGAACAACCGGCGACCATCGCCATTATCGCGATGATCATACCGAACCGCAAAAGCATGGTCCTCATTGCAAATCCTCCTTGAAACTGATAGAGCTTGGATGATGGAAACAGAATCGGATTGGCTTTCTGACTGATTGGCTGATATCTCCACCTCCTAACGTACGTTCAGAGCAACACGATTGTGTCACTGTGATGGCCGTATCACTTGTCTTGCACATCTACCACTTATGCGTGGCCACAGATGTGACGAATACGAAGACCGCCAGCCACTACCTAAGCTGCACCATGACGCTGCCGGTGCAGGCATCTACGATATATCACACGCGCTTGGCTTTGTCATCGATTCTGCTGTGGGCATCGCATCGGATTCCCCCCCGCATGAATAGGGGGAAATCCCCTAACAAGAATCGCGATGGATTCGACAGATAACGACAGCACATCGGCACTTTGCAAACGGGACGGACAGTACAGATCGCTGACAAAATGGGCCGGGATCGGCAATGTTGCCGACCCCGGCTACACCTTACCACCGAACTACTTTATCGGTGACCCGATGCCCCTCGTCCCCCTACGGATGAGCCACCACGTTCCCGCCCTGCAGCAGGGTCTCAGGAACATTCTTGAATTCCACGCCGCGCTTGTCGTACACCACCAGCGCAAACGTGTCACCCGCGTCCCCATTCGTCCCGCTGTCCATCACCGTGGCCAGGAACGTCGCATTGCCTTCACTGAAAAGCTCAACGCCATCACTGATACGGGTGATCGTGAGCGTGGCCTTGCCCTGCAGGCTCGTCGTCACCGGGAACTCTGCACCGCCGAACGCCAACGCATTCAGCGCATTGCTCTTGACCTTGAACTCCGCAGGCTCCCCGTTGTAGTCACCCCGGAAGATGTACACCAGGTTCCCCTGCACCCGGCCGTTCTTCAGGTACTTCCCGTTCATCCCAAAGTTGCCCTTGCTACCACTCGGATCAACCACCCATCCGCCAGCGGTGACGAACTGCCCCGAGGGTTCGTAGATGGTCAACACCGCGTCCGTGTCCTCGGCAACGTACCACTCGTTCGCGCCACTCTCCGGACCGGCCACCAGGCTCACCGTCACACAGATGAACTCCTCCGTCATTGACATGTAGCTGCTGCTCGCCGTGCCGATGCCGTCGCCAGTTTCGCCAGTGTCAGCAACCTGCGCATACAGCGTCTCCTTCAGTGCTCCCGAATCGCAGTCGCTCAGCGCGAACCCGATCCACATCTTGCTGATATCACCAATCGTGCCATCCGGCGCGACCTCAGGGTTGCTGCCGCCATATCCCAGCGCAGCGCTGTCCCACACCGTTGCACGCAACGCTAGTTCCTTGCCCACTTCCTTGATGCTCTCACCCGTGTAAGCGAGGAGCGCATCCTCCGGCGTCACGGTGATCGTCACGTCGATGGCGCCTGGGTAGTTCCAACCGTCGGTGACGGTTGTCCGCACAACGTACGTGCCCGCCGGCACCGGGACGATGCCCTGCAGCATCCAGGAGCAGGTGGCATTCGGTTCAGCCGTCTCGCAAGCCTCCGGGACCAGCGCCAGCCAATCCGGCAGGCCAGGCTGGAACGCACCGCCGTCCACCGACCACTCGGTAGCCGCGGACAGCGGCATATCTTCGGCCAGATCCGTTGCCGCGATCGTCACCGGCTGGATCGCATCCGTGTACTGCACATCTTGGGTGACCGGAGTTGCGCTTAGTACCGGCGCCATGTTGACGACTTCGCCGATGCTGCCAACATGGAAGTAGTCGAACGCGACCTTGAGATTGCTGGTCGTGCCGCTGCCGTTGTTTGAGTACAGCCCGACCTTGATGTTGTTGAAGGTTGCCGTATGCGTAGTCAGTGCCGTGAACGTGATCCCGTCTACGGAATAGTAACCGGTGTAGTTGTTGCCGCTCTTGGCAATCCGGAACCACACGGTATTAGCGTTGGGTCCGGTGCTCGGAACAAGGCTGTTGGCAGAGACATACGCAGTCCCGCTAACAGAGCGGTTGACCTCCCGGACCTGTTGAATCCGAGTGTTCGTGCCCTGGGCCTCCCAATCGAGCTTGATGTAGTTGTCATCATCCTGGTAGACCACCAGTCCGCCCTGTTGGTAGCTGGTATTCGGTCGAACACTGAACACCAACTTGGACTCGATGACCCAGTCGCCCGAGGCGTCTTGCAGCAGGATGTTCCTGGCCGTATTGGTACCTGTGTAGGTGTCACCCTGCTCCGCCTGGATGGTCATGGAACCGGGATTCTCGGTGAGGCTCCAGGTTTCAGGACGCTCCCGGACCCAGAACCACTGCGGCCCCAGGGTATCGCTATCGAACTCGTCGCTCACCGACACCGTCGGCCGCTGGAAGGAGACGGTGTAGACTGCTTGCTGGGAGCCAACGGCCACCGTTATGGTCGCCTGGCCAGGCACAGCTGTGGCCTGCTCAATCGTCACGATCGCAGCCGGCTCTGTGGCGGTGGCATCAACCGACGGAACAGTCAGCACCGCATCAGGTACGAGCATGCTGTAGCTGAGCACATTCGGAGCGAATGCGCTGATCGGCTTGCCGTTTACCGTGATCCCGCTCAGGGTCGTGTCATACTTGAGGTTGACGGTGTAGACAGCCTGCTCCTCCCCCGAAGTCACCGTAATGGTCGCGGGGCCGGGCACGACTGTGGCCTGTGCGATCGTGACCGTAGCATCCGGATCGGTGGCCGTCGCCTCGATATACGGCAGGTCAGGGCTGAAGGGCACGGTCAAGTCATAGCTGAAGACCGTCGGCGAGAACCCGCTGATCGGTGTGCCGTCCACCTTGATTTCGCTCAACGACACATCCGCTTTCGCACGAACGACGAACTGCGTTGACTTACTCACACCTTCAAATGTTGCAGTAACGGTCACCGTGGCTGCGCCAGACCCGACCACGCGAATGGTGCCATCCGGGTCCACCGCCACCACCTCCGGCCGGTTGCTGCTGTACGCAAACGTCATCCCCGCCGGGAAGGGCACGCTGCCCCCCTTCTTGATGTACCCGTACAGCGTCTCGTCGTTCATCCCCACCGTGATCTGTGGGACGATCGTGTGACCCTTCTGGAAGATCACGCGCGTCGGGATATCCGACGCGGCATCGCCGTCCTGGGTCGGCTTGACGGTGACGACTTCGAGCACCGGCGTCAGGCTGCCGCTCACCTGGACGTAGTCCTGCAGCAAGATGTCCGCTTCCGCACTCGAGCTGCTGATCTGCACCCCATAGCGCCCGTTGTCCACCACGTACTTGCCCGCCGCCTCGTCAAAGAACGCCAGGTCCGGCACTGCCACGCTCAGCGTCACCGTCTTCGTCTCACCCGGCGCCAAACCCACCTTCTCGAAACCCCGCAGCCGCTTGATCGGCCGCTCCAACTCCGCCGGTGCATCCGGGGTCGTGATGTACAGCTCCACCACCTCATCCCCGTACACCGCACCCGTGTTCGTCACGTCCACACTCACCTGGAACGTGTCATCCGCACTCACTGCCGTCCGGTCGATCACCAGGTTGCCGTACCCAAACGTCGTGTAGCTCAACCCGTGCCCGAAGGCGTACTCCAGCGGCCCGCGGAAGTACATGTACGTCCGCCCCGGGTTCGTCTCCGTCGGCCGCAGCGTGTAGTCCGTGATCGCCGGAATCTGCGACTCGGTCTGGTACCAGATAAAGGGCAGCCGGCCGCTCGGGTTGTACGCCCCCAGCAGCACATCCGCCAGCGCCTCACCCTTGCGCTGCCCGTTGTACGAGCTCCACAACAACGCAGCCACGTTCCCATCGAAGCCCGTGATGTCCACCATGCCGATGGTCTCCATCACTGCCACCGTGTTCGGGTTGACCCCGGCCACCTGGTTGATCAAGGCCACCTGCGCACCCGGCATGTTGATGTTCGGCCGGTCCGCCGCCTCGTCTGCCGTCGATCGATCGGTGCCCACATACACGATCACCCAGTCGTAGTTGGCCGCACTGGCCACGTGGGCCGCGTCCACCGTGGTCAGACCGCTGGCAGACGTGCTGGTGCCCGTGAACCCGCGCAGAAA
>CAYLZG010000130.1:4350-12165 GCA_964387985.1 uncultured Anaerolineales bacterium
CGTTCTTGAGGCCCACGTACGGCGTCACGTTGTTCGCCTGGCCGTAGCTGCCCTGCGTGCTCGAGTAGCCGCCCAGATAGAAATTGGTCAGGTTGCCCAAAGCCCCGATCACCAACACCTTGAACTCGCCCGACGCCGGCACCGGAATCGGCAACAACTTGCCGGCCGAGCCGTCCTTGCGCTCGAGTTCGTTGTTCTTCAGCAGTACCAGCGACTTAGCCCCAACCTCGCGCGCGATGGCCAGTCGTTCGGCCGTTTCAGTGACAGCCAGGTTGTTGTTGTTGTTCGCCCACGACGGCACGCGCGCCTTGGCCTGCGTCGCCCAGGGCACGTCCAGCCCCAGCGCCACGTCGAACTCGCCCAGCTGCATGCGCGCAGTGAACAGGCGCACCAGCGACGTATCGACATCATTCTCCGTAAACAGCCCCGTCTCCGTCGTGATGTTGGCCGCCACGGCCGGCGCAATGCGGTTGCTGTAGTTCTGCCCATCGTTGTAGCCCGCATTGCAGTTGAGATCTTCACCGGCAGACAACGCAAATGCCGTGCGCGAGGTCTGGTTTACCGGGCTGGTCCAGCCCGGTGGCACCCACCGGTGCCCTGCACTGATCTCGTAGACCGAGTCGCAGTCCGACGTGATGTAGCCCGTGAACCCAAACGTCTGCCGCATCAGGTTGTCCATCAGGTAGACGCTGGCAGAGGCAGGCACCCCGTTCACCCGGTTGTACGAGGTCATGATCGACCGCACGTCGGCCTCTTCCACGATGCCCTTGAACGCCGCGGTATAGTACTCCCGCAACGATCGATCATCCATCACGGAATCGCCGTTCAAACGGTTGACCTCGCTGTTGTTCGCCGCATAGTGCTTCAGGGTCGTTACCGTCTTCAGATACCCGTTGCCCTCCGGCAACAGGTTGCCCGCCATGTCCTTACCTTCCATGCCGTTGACAAACTGCGACACGATCTTGGTGGTCAGGTACGGGTCTTCGCTGTACGATTCATCGTTGCGGCCCCAGCGCGGGTCCCGCGATAGGTTGATCGTCGGCGACCAAAAGTCCAGGTTGCGGATGTTCTCGGGCACCACCTCGCGCGCCTCGGCCGACATCAGCACCGCCTCTCGGTACATCAGCTCGGGGTCCCAACTCGAACCCAACGACAGCGCAATCGGATAGGAGGTCGTGTTGTTGAGTACCGTCGCATTGCCCGAAGAATTGAGCTGCAGACGCGAGACACCGTGCAGCGCCTCGTTCCACCAGCCGTACTCGCGGATGCCCAGCCGCGATATCGCCGGAGCACGGCTGCTGATCATCTGCGACGCCTTCTCCTGCAGGGTCATGCGCGACACCAGGTCCGCAGCCCGTTCCTCGAAGGAGTACGACGTGTCGAGGTAGATCGGCGTCAACTCCTGCTGCAGCACCGTGGCAGAATCTGCCTGAGCAGGAGCTGCCAGAGCGGGAACCGACGCTGGCGCGGTCCCCAACAGGGTGAGTATCAACGAGATGATCATCACCATTGAGAAGAACCGGCCTTGGCGAGAGCTTCGTAGCTTGTACATTGGCTTTCTCCCCTGTGAAATGGATGGATACCCAAACCAGTATAGCGAATGCGAGTCATCCCGTGGAGGCAAAGGGTCCGCTGCAGCTAGCGGATTTCCCCCAAAAACCTGTTGGGGGATTCCCCATGCTTGCAGAACGGAGCCTTGATTAGCGTCTGAGAAGGTGCTAGAGGGTCAAATCTGTTTGATCGACAGGAAGGTGCGGAATCTCGACCTGTAGCAAAGCGCCGCCTTCGGGGTTGTTGCGCAATCTGCACCAGCCGCCCAGCAGGGCCGCCCGCTCGTTGATTCCCAGCAGACCGTAATGGCCATCTGCAGATGTCCTCGCCAGATCAAAACCTTCAGGCAAACCCTGCCCGTTATCCGCTACGACGAGCAACAGGCGTCGTGAGGAAGTGCGCGATAACTGAATGTCCGTCGACGTAGCGGACGCGTGCTTGCGGATGTTGCTCAATCCCTCCTGGACAATCCGAAAGATCGACAACTCCGTGGATTCGGGAAGCCGGCCCAGGTTGGGATCGACGAAGACTTTCACCGCGATGCCGGTGCGCCTGCTCCAATCGTGTGCAAACGATTGCAGGGCCGATCCCAGGCCAAAACTGTCAATGGTCGGAGGGCGGAGTGTACCGCAGATCTGGCGCAGGTCGTCCACGACCATTCGCACATCAGCACGCACGTTCTGAATTTCTTCCTCGGCCGGTCCCTGCTCCAGGCCAGATTGGAGTTCCTCCAGGCGATAGCCGACCGCCAACAAGTCCTGAATCACCTGGTCGTGTATCTCACGCGCCAGCCGCTTGCGTTCCCGTTCCAATTCAGACAGCAGGCGACGCTGTGCTTCTTGCAAGGCTACGTTGGCCCGATCGAGTACATTCAGATGATCCGCGAGCTGATCGAGGATCTGGCGATCCAGTTCTGGCGTTCCCAGTTCGTGTTCGAGCAACTTCCGACGATTGGCAAGTTTCTCTGCTTGCTCCCTCGCGCGGTAATAGCTGTCCAGGGCCCAAATGATCGGCGTCAGCTCCTGCTGCGCCGATGCACCGATCGTGGCAGCCAGTATGCGCTCGCGATCCGTGTCCTTAGTGGCGTATTCCGCAGTACACTGGCCGCGTCGAAGCACCATGATGCGATCCGTCACGGCCATGAGGTGATCGACGTTATCACTGGCATACAAGACGGCGGCGCCGTGGGCCCGCCAACCTTGAATGAGGGAAAGTAGCTTCTGCTGGTAGGCATAGCTCAACATCAGGCCGGGGTCATCTATGATAACCAGCCTGGCCCGATGGGTCATGGCCCGCGCGATGGCAATGAGCTGTCGCTGTTCGCTCGTCAGATGGACAGCGCGTTGCCGCAGGGAGCGATACGACATCCCCAGCTCATTCAGAATACGGGCGGCCTCCGCGTCCATGCGGCGGCGATCTGGGATGCGCAGCCAACGGCCACCAAACGATCGACCCAACTCATTGCCCAGGAACACGTTCCCGGTGAGATCCAGTTCCTCGACCATCTCAGGCTGCTGGTGAATGACTTCCATGCCCAGCTCACGCGCGCTAAATGGCCAAGTCAGGCGGCGGCCGGCGAAAATCAACTCACCAGAATCAGGCTGCTGCACGCCGGCGAGCAATGCAACCACAACCGATTTCCCTGCACCGCACTGGCCCGCAATACCCACAATCTCGCCCGGATGGAGCACCATG
Organism: uncultured Anaerolineales bacterium; assembly: GCA_964387985.1. Lineage (GTDB taxonomy): Bacteria > Chloroflexota > Anaerolineae > CG2-30-64-16 > CG2-30-64-16 > JALOOB01. The sequence goes on from CAYLZG010000130.1 coordinate 7,597, forward strand.
TCGAGATCCTGGACCAAAGACAGACTTCCGAACCGCAGCGACAGTCCGCGCGCTTCAAGCAGAGGTTTCATAACGCACCATTTCTCCCTGCCGTCGCCAGTAGTCAAGCAGGACCGTCAACAACATCAGGGTACAAATCACTGCCGTCTGCCAGTACGAAGGATAGCCCAGCAGCACCAGGCCGTTATTCAACATCTGCGTAATCGCAGCACCCAGAAGCACCCCTCGGATGCTGCCCACGCCGCCGAACAGGCTGGCACCGCCGATCACCGCCGCTGCAACGACATCCACCTCGTAGCCAACTGCGGATCCCGGGGCTGCCAAGCCGAGCCGAGACGCAAGCAAAATACCGCCCATCGCCGCAAGCAGTCCACAGAGAGTATAGACAAACACCTTCAGTCGCGTCACGTTCACGCCGGAGACAACCAGTGCACGTTCGCCACTGCTCATTGCATAGATGTCGCTACCGATGACCGTTCGTCGCAAGAACAAACCGATGACCAAGGCGAGAGTGAGCGCGATCAACAGCGGAACTGGCACAGAGCCGATACCGAGAGAAACGTCACCCTGACCCAGGTGCAGGAATGGCTCGGGAAGATTTGTCACCGACCATCCGCCCGTGAGGCTGAACGCTATGCCGCGCTGAATGCCCATCGACCCGAGAGTGACAACAAACGCTGGCAGGCGGAACCGGGCCACCAATGTTCCGTTGAGCCAGCCGATGATTGCGCCGGTCAATAAACCACACAAGATGGCTGGCACCACCGGAAGACCGAGCTGCATGGACCGGCCGGCGATCAGGCCTGACAAGGCCATGGTTGCACCCACTGACAGGTCAATTCCGCCGATGACGAGACCCTGCCCAAGCGCGACGATCGCCAACCAGGAAAAGCCCCGAAACAGGTTTGCGAGGTTCTGTCCACTGAGGAATGAGTCTGTGCTGAGACTGAGGATGAGAAACACCAGGAAAAACAGAAACACTGCAACAAAGAGCTGGATGCCGGAGAAGCTTAACCAGCGCCGGAACAGATGCGGCCGGTCCGAAGTTGCGTCTTCGAATCGATCGAGCGCCTCTGTCCGACCATCACTCAAGGGACTCTCACCGCGCGGATCCAGCATCTCAGACACCGTTATCTGCAGACATCATCAATCATCTGGCGCAAAGCATCCGCATCCAAGTCCTTTTTGTCTAGCAATGCCGCCGCACCGGCCTCCATGCCCAGGCGCCGGAACTCGCGGTCTGGGTATGCGGTAATCAGCACGATCCGTAAAAGTGGATGCAGTCCTTTCAAGCGCCGCACGCACCGAATGCCATCTTCATCGCCGAGGATGACGTCGACGAGGGCCAACTGAGGTTGGGCTTGTTCCGCGACCTGGAGCGCTTTAGCCGTGGCATCCGCCTCGCAGATGACGGCGTGTGGATACAGCCTGTTGATCATGCGATGTAACTGGCCGCGGTAGCGGGCATTGTCGTCAACCAGAAGCACCGTAAACTGATCGTGAGGAAGCCACTCGGCATTCGCTGCTCCTGCGGAAGCAACAGCGCTGAGAACCTCCGGGTGCTCCCGGACGTAGCGTACCGCCTCAAGCCGGCTCTGCACGTTCAGCAGCCGGTAGATGCGGGTCAAGTGATTCTCGATGGTCTTGACACTCAGACCGGTCTCGCGGGCCAGGGTCTGGTTATCCATGCCCTGTAGCAGGAGTGCCAACAGTTCCTGCTGGCGAGGTGTAAGTACAGAAGTGGCTGAATGAGTCTCGCCGAGGCTGAATAACTTGTCAATCAAGTTACTGGAGATCCAGCGCTCGCCGCTAAGAACACGCTGGACGGCCAGCTTGAGCTCGCCCAACGAGCGGTCCTTCAAATGGTAGCCATTGACCCCGACGGCGAGCAATCCCTGCACGTAGGCGTCGTCGTCGAAGGCGCTGACGACCAAAATCTTCATGGCCGGGTAAGTGTTGCGGATCAGGCGGATGGCAGACAACGGCTCAAAATCCGGCATCGTGACATCGATGACGAGGAAATCGGGACGTAACGCTTCAAGGGCAGAAAAGAGAGACGGGCCGTCATACGCTTCGCCAATCACTCGAAGGCCCTGTACATCTCGCAGCGCGTTGCCGATGCCGGCGCGCACTACAGCATGATCATCAGCCAGGAGCGCGCGCACTTCGACTTCTGTCATTTCGTCCATGTTCGAGATTATAGCATCTCCCCACCGGCCAACCAATGATGTCCCATCAGCGGTTTTGGGAAATAACCCGTAGAGTGATTAGGGGAAATCCCCCTTGGCAAGCGGGTGTCCTTGGCCACAGGCTATGGTATCATGGCATGACAAATTTAGGAGGACAATGAAACGATCCCTGATCAGAGCGGCCCTGGCAACTCTGTGCCTGCTATCTATCTCGGCCTGCACTGCGACAGACCCCGCAACGACTCCCCAACCTATGACAATCGTCGTCATAGGTAAGTCCGTCGATCCCTATTGGTCCGGCGCAGAGGCTGGCGTGATCGCAGCAGGAAAAGACTTCGGTGTCAAGACCGTCTTCTTCGTACCGACGAAAGAAGACGCTGCTGCACAGATCGAGACCATCGAGACATACATCGCGCAGGGCGTCGCAGGCATCGCCATCGCCCCGTCAGACCCTCAGGCACTGGAACGCGTGATGAAGAAGGCCGTAACGGCCGGAATCGACGTGATCACGCTAGATACGCCTCCCATCAACAACAGTGTAGCAAGGGTCTACATCGGAACCGACAACTATCAGGCAGGGAGAATTGCGGGCGAGACGATGTCGAAACTGTTGCCCCAGGGCGGCAAGGTTGGCATCGTACGCGGTTCAGACACGGCGCTAAATGCACTACAGCGGACCGAAGGGTTTCTTGCGGCTATCGAGGGGACGGCTATCCAGGCACTGCCTCCCTTGAACGATGAAGCCGATGTGGCCACTTCGCTACAGTTGACAGGTGCATTATTAGCCGCTCACCCTGACCTGGCCGGCGCATTTGGTGTCTATGGATATAATGGATTGACTTGGACCACTGCTATCAAGGAGACAAGCGCTGCTCGCAGGATCCGAGTCGTCTGCTTTGACACGAACCGTGACACCATCAGCGGAATTCTCGAGGGCCTAATTGACGCCACGATCGCTCAGCGCGAGTACGATATGGGCTACAAATCGGTCCAACTCCTCAAACTGATGACCGAGAAGGGCGTCGAGGCTGCACTGGCCGAGATGGGCGCGGTCGACGGCGTCATAGACACCGGTGTTGACGTGGTGACGGCTGCTAACCTGAAGGACTATGAGGTGGCGCTGGATGCGAAGGGCATCCCGCATGAGTGGCATGCACCCTGAACGACAGCAGGCTCCCGGATGCGGGGAGCCTGCTCTGTTTGTATCTTGCATCCGCCGGTTGGAAAGGCCGGCTCGTCTGATCGCTGGCGGACGCCAGGCGTTGTCGGATAACCGGTCAGCTAGGCCGCCAGTTCCACTTCCTTGTAGGTCTCTTCACGCCCAGGATACGTCCGGTCTTCCAGATCGGCCAGGTACTTTTCGACCTCCATGGCAGCAGCCACGCCCTGGCCCGCGGAAGTCGCTGCCTGCTTGAAGCGATGATCCTGGATCTCGCCGGCGGCGAAGATGCCCGGCACACTCGTCCGCATCAGCTTATCCGTGATCAGGTAACCCTCTTCATCCATGGCCAGCTTGTCGATGAACAGTGCATTGTTCGGAAGGTGGCCGATGTAGACAAACACGCCATCCGTCTTGAGCTCGCTGGTTTCCCCGGTCTGCACGTTGCGCACTGACAGGCTCTCCACCTTATCCTGCCCGTTAACGCTTTCCACCACGGTGTTCCAGACGAACTCCACCTTCGGGTTCTCCCTGGCCCGCCGCTGCAGCACCGCGCCCCCGCGCAACTGATCGCGGCGATGAACGATGCGCACCCTCGCTGCGAACTTGGTCAGGAACAACGCCTCCTGCAGCGCGCTGTCGCCACCGCCGACCACAACCACATCCTTGTTCCGGAAGAAGAAACCATCGCAGGTGGCGCAGTAGCTGACGCCGCGGCCGGTGAGACGCTCCTCCCCTGGCACGCCCATGCGCCGGGCCGTCGCGCCGGTGGCGGCGATGATTCCCTTGGCCTTGAACTCCTTGCCGGCGGCAGTACGCACTGTGAAGGGCGGCCCGTTCACATCGATCTCGGTAACAAGGTCGATCAGAACTTCGGTACCGAAACGTTCCGCCTGGCGCTGCATGCGCTCGACCAGCTCGGGCCCCTGGATCTGCTCAAAGCCCGGAAAATTCTCGACCTCAGTAGTCGTCGCGATCTGGCCGCCCAGCTCGTTCCCGGTGATCAGAAGCGGTCGCAGATTCGCGCGGGCAGTATAGATGGCAGCAGACCAACCCGCTGGGCCGCTGCCGATGATGATAACGTTTTCGATCTCGGGCCGTGGCTCCTGACTGGTCTCCACCAGTTCCGGCTGGGGCTCCTCAGCGCCGCTCATATTCAGGTTGAAACTCAATCCATCCAACATCTTGTTCCTCTCTCCACCCTGGCGGCACCAGCCGCCC
>CAYLZG010000131.1:0-11982 GCA_964387985.1 uncultured Anaerolineales bacterium
TCTCCCGGCGGCTGCTGTGCCCCATCAGGCCGATGCGCCAGATCTTATCCTTCAGCGGCCCGAACCCGCCCGCGATCTCGATATTGTACTCGTTCAGGAGCCGCTTGCGCGTGGCCAGGTCGTCGATGCCAGGTCCAAGCTGGCAGGTGGTCAGCGTCGGATTGCGATACGCCAATGGGACGAACGGCGGCAGGTCCAACTCCTCCAGGCCGGCCCAGAGCATCTCCGCGTTGGCGCGATGCCGGGCAAAACGGGCCGGCAGCCCCTCTTCGGCCACCAGCCGCAGCGCCTCTCGCAGTGCGTAGTTCATGCTGATAGGCGCGGTGTGATGGTAGGTGCGTTCCTCGCCCCAGTATTTCTCGACGTTGGACAGGTCGAGGTACCAGTTCGGGACCCTGGTGGTGCGGGTGCGCAGAACCTCGCGGGCCCGCGGGCCCACCGTGATGGGTGATAAGCCCGGCGGGCAGGACAGGCACTTCTGCGTGCCACTGTAGGCCACATCCACGTCCCAGGCGTCGATCTCTACTGGCACGCCGCCCAATGAGGTGACGGTGTCCAGGACTAATAGTGCGCCCTGCTCGTGCGCGGCGCGCGCGATCTCGGGTACGTAGGGCTGCAGCGCGCCGGTCGATGTTTCGGCATGCACCACGCCGATCAGCTTATAGGCCTTGCGGCCAAGGGCGGAAGCGATCTCGTCTGGATCGAAGACCTCGCCCCACGGGCGCTCCAGGCGGTCGACGTTGGCGCCGATCCGCGCCGCCATATCGCACAGCCTCTCGCCAAAATAGCCGTTGACACCGATCAGGACGTCGTCGCCCGGCTCGATGAAGTTGACCAGTGCGGCCTCCATCCCTGCACTGCCGGTGCCTGAGATCGGAATGGTCAGCTCGTTTCGCGTCTGGAACACGTAGCGTAGCAATTGCTGGACCTGGTTCATCACGACCAGGAACTCGGGATCCAGATGGCCAACCAACGGCGCAGCCATGGCGCGCAGCACGCGCGAAGGAACACCGCTAGGGCCGGGTCCGAGCAGCACGCGCGGCGACGGGTTCAAATCCGGAAACTGGGGTGCGTCCATGCCTGTTCTCCTCTGCTGAGTGAATGCCGGAACAAGTCAAATCGCTGGGTCTACTCTTTCAGGCTCTATCGCAATTATAGCATCCACCGGCACGACATCAAACGGGGTGCTCAGACCGATTTCACCGGCGCGTTGCTCGGCGCATTCGTGCTTCGCCTCCCCGTGCACCTGGTCGTGGTGATGTGATGGATCCATCGAAATTCGGACTCCCAGGTGGTTGATTTGCGGGTCCGATCATGGTATGATGGTAGTGAGCAAGTTAAATACCGGAGACCATCTTTGAAATGCAGGTCGCCGGGGTGCACGACACAATACAGGGTCTCCACAAACCCCATGCGACGGCGTGGGGTTTGTCGTTAAGGCGCACAGGCCGAGGAGGTGTGACCATGTATCGCACGATACTCGTTCCTCTCGATGATTCGGCATTCAGCGAACGAGCTTTACCGATGGCCACGACGTTGGCGCAGCATCTGAAGTCAAAGCTGATCTTAACCCGCGTTGCCAGCGCCTCGGTCTTTCCGGGAGCTGACGCCACAGAGGCGCAGGTCCAGGCCGTGCGCGAGGCTCAGGATCACTTGTCTGATCTGGCTTCCCGGCTGGGCGAGCAAGGTCTGCCTGTCGAGATTGCCGTGCCCTACGGGGATGCCGCCGAAGAGATCTTGGTGGAGGTGGGTCTGCACAGCGCCGGCCTGGTGATCATGTGCACCCACGGCCGTTCGGGCCTGGGACGCTGGATATATGGCTCGACAGCAGAGCAGGTGCTGCATCGCAGTCCTGTGCCTGTTCTGCTCGTACACCCGACTGGCGAATCCATGACACTGAGAATGAAGCCGGCGCACACGTCGTGCCTCGTCCCGCTGGACGGTTCTGCGTTTGCGGAGGCCGCGCTGCCGCATGCGTCAGCGCTGGCCCGCGCATTCGACGGAACGATCTCCCTGCTGCGGGTGGTTGAACCGCCGACATCAGCCCTCACTCTTGCTGAGGCGAGCCTGCTGCCGCCCACATCCGAAGCATCTATTCAGGAGGCCGAGTCCTACCTGGCGGGGATGGCGGAGAGACTGCGCGATTCCGGGTTTTCGGTTCAGACAGCTGTACGGGAAGGGTGGCCTGCCGATGTCATCGTACATCAGAGTGCAATGTCAGAGCAAGGCCTGATCGTCATGGCAACACACGGCCGGACCGGCGTCGCGCGCCTGCTTCTCGGAAGCGTGGCCCTTCAGGTCGTGCGACGCAGTTCTCTGCCCGTCATGCTCGTTCGACCGGCACAGCAGACAACAGCATAGCCACTGCTGTCACAACAGTCTCCCCAAAATGGCCGACAGCAGCGCGGCCAGGATCGCATTGGCCGGAATCGTGGTCAGCCAGGCGATCCCGATCTGTCCTGCCGTACCCCAGCGCACCTTCGAGACGCGCTCTGCCGAGCCGACCCCCATGATGGCCGAGCTGACGACCTGTGTCGTACTCACCGGCCCTCCCAACAGGGCGGCCGAGATGATGACCGCGGCCGAAGCGACCTGGGTATTAAAACCATGCATCGGGCGGATCTTGTAGAACTTGCCGCCCAGCGTCTTGATGAGACGCCAGCCGCCGGTGGCCGTGCCGAGTGCAATTGCGGCCGCACAGATCGCGACGACCCACATGGGCACCTCGAAGGTAGGGATGGCGCCCGCGGTGACGAGGCCGAGGGTGATGATGCCCATCGTTTTCTGTGCGTCGTTCGTGCCGTGCGAAAGCGCCAGCGCGATGGCCGTGACGATCTGGCCGCGCTTGAAAAAGCTGTTGACCTTGGGGCTGGATGCGCGCGTCAGAAAAAGTATGAGCTTCGTCACCAGGTAGCCCGCCAGCAGGCCGATGGGCGGCGAAATGGCCAGCGCAATCAGCACCTTGGTCAGGCCGCTCAGCTTCACGACCTCCACGCCGCTCTGGATGATCGCGGCGCCCATCAAACCGCCAATCAACGCATGCGAGGAGCTTGAAGGTATGCCCAGCCACCATGTGAAGATGTTCCAGGAAATCGCCGAGACAAGCGCAGCCATCACCACCGACAAGGGGATTTCCTCTCCGTGCAGTACTTCGTGGCCGATGGTGGTGGCAACCGCTACGCCGAAGAGAAACGGGCCGATGAACTCCGCAATCGCCGTGATTGTCAACGCCTGCCGGCCGGTCAATGCGCGTGAGGCGATCATGGTAGCGACGATATTGGCGCTATCGTGGAAACCGTTCAGGAAGTCGAAGACCAGCGCCAGACCGATCAGCAGGATGATGGTCCAGGGTATGTCGAGCATGCAGTCCTCTGATGGTTCCGGATCTCAGTTCTCCAGCGTTTCCGCCAGCCAGCGCAAGCCGGCCGCCACCTGCTCCGGTGAGTTGGTATTTTGGAACTCGCAGGTGCGCAGAATGTCGCCGGCAGGCAGCCGGCGGGCAAGCATCTCCCAAGGCATCTGCCCCTGCCCCGCGGCCAGGTGATCCTCCATGCCGGCGATGTCGTGCAGGTGAATGCCGATGATCCTGTCCGCGAAGCGCTCAAGCCAGGCCTCGTGCGGGCCATAGCCCTTGTATTCTGACTTCTGCGCGTGGCCGACGTCGTGCCAGTAGCCTACCGTATCACCGTAGCCCTCATCAAGCAGCTCGGCCAACTCGTCTATGAGCGGAATCTCGAAGTAATGGTCGCGATTCTCCAGCCCCAGGCGCACGTCTAGCCGCGCCGCTTGTTCAGCCAACTCGGCCAGACTGCGGCGCACGGCAGCCAGGTGCGCGGGCGCCCGCATGGCGCGCTCGGCGATCATCTGCGCCAGTAGGCGCTCGTATTCCGGCGAGTGGCGCTTGCCGTCACGATAGAGTTGCCGCATAGTCGCCTCGGCCGTCTCATCCATCACCACGCGGCCCGGATGCACGATCACCGCGGCTGCGCCGATCTGGTGCGCCAGATCGATGCTGCGCCGAACCGCTGTCACCCCGCGACGACGGTTCTCCTCGTCGGTCGCTGAGATCAACCAGTCGCGGCGCCTTAGCTCGGCGGGCGAGAGATCCGCCGGACACGGCTCATGGACGCTGGTGATCGGGTGGTCGTTCAGGTGAACGCTCGCCAGCATGGCAGAGTTGACGCCATGATTCAGCTCGAAGCTCGTGAAGCCGGCTGCCCGGCCGGCCGCGAAGAAATCGTCAAGATGCGGGAAGCGTTTGATGCCCCACATGGTTGAGAGTGCAACAGCGTGCATGGGCTCTGCCTCTTGCGTTTCAGGTGCTGCGGTGTTGGCCGATGAGTGGCCGTCCTTCATCGCCCGTCATCTGCCAACATCCTCGCGATCTCCGGAGTAGCCCAGAGCGCGGCGCCTGTGGTGTCCACCAACAAATCGCAAACCGCCATCTGCGGCCGGTAGGAGCGCTCGGCCATCAGGAATTGTTCGCGGAAGTAACGGTTGCGGAAGTAGTTCGGATCGTACTTCTTGCGATAGTCGATATCGCGCCGCCACTTGCGTTTCAGACGCACAGGATCGTCGGTGAGATATACAACTTTGATCCCGATCAGCGGCGTGATTTTGGGGAACAAGAAGGGCGAGTTGCCTTCGATGAAAACCACATCGGCAGGCTCGATCTCGATCGGCGTGCAACCCGGCTTCAGGGCTCCATCCGAGTCATGGCTGGAGATGGCAGAGACGAAATCGTACCTGGGCGTGACGACCTTGTGCCCTGCACAGATGCTGACCAGGCAGCTCTGCAGGAGGTCAAAGTGGAGCGCGTCCTGGCTCAACGTGTAGATGCCACGCTCTTCGCGCTGCTCCCGATCGGTCAGGAAGTTGTCCATCTCGATTGCCGCGGCCGTGCACCCCTTCACCTGCAACACGCCCCGCAGCCGCTCGACGATCTCGGTCTTGCCCGCGGCGGTCGGGCCGGCGATGGCGAACAGGATCGGCGCGCCCCTGGCCCGGATGAGTTTGCCCACGCTCTCGATGAACAGACCGTCTACCGCAGCGTTAGCCTCCCGAAACTCGGGGTAACCTATCTCCTGTCGCCGCTCAAGGCGCTGCTGTAACGGCTCGAAGCGTCGAAAAGGAGCGCCCCCAAAGTGCGCCAGTACATCAGCGGTGAAGTAGACGGTGCGATGCAGGAAGTAGAAGCCACGGATGTCGAAGTAGAAGTGCACATTGATCCACTCGGGTGAGTACGCGCCCATCACGAGACCCACGAACATCATGCGTGCCAGCCGCACGATTGCCGCGTCGAGCACGATGCGACCATCTATCCGCGGTTTGATCTGGATGCTCGTGTAGAACTCGCGGCTGTTGACGCGCGCTTGGATTGCGTCCCGATCTTCCACCGTCACCGAATCCCAGCCTCCGGACTCAGGGAAGAGGTTATTGAGCGCATAGCGGAACTCGTATAGCGCCATGTCGGCAATGCCGGGGTTGATCTGCTGCATCCGCTCATAGAGTACGGCGGAGAAAAGATCGGGGTTGGTGAGAATGGCTGTCATGGATGTCTCCGCCCTATCGGTCAGCTGCAAGGCGCCCGGCGCGTTCAAGTTACGCTCCATACTTTGCCACCCGACCGGCATTGGCCAGGGCCAGCGGCATCACGTGAATGGCAGGCAGCACGCCCAGGCTGCCGCGTGCGCATGCGGTCTCGCCGAATTGGGTGATGCCATCGGCGCGGACATGCCTGGCGTAGAGCAGGGTGGGCACCGGATGCCAGCTGTGCGACTTGAGCACGGCCGGTGATGAGTGATCGCCACTGACGATGATCACATCCGGACCCAGCGCCAACAGCCGGGGCAGCAAGCCGTCCACCTCTTCGATGACCCGCACCTTGCCGTCGAAGTCGCCCTTCTCACCCGCGGTGTCGGTCTGCTTGACGTGCAGGTAGAAGAAATCAAAGTCGGGCCAACAGCGCTCCAGTACAGCGAACTCGTCAGCGATGGTCCCGCCCGGCACATCGAGAACCGTCATGCCGGCTAACCTGGCAACCCCGCGGTACATGCCGTTGACTGCGATGGCTGCTGCGTGCAGTCCGTAGCGCTCGCCAAACGGGAGCACGGTCGGAAAGCGGGCGAAACCGCGCAACATGATCATATTGGCCGGCTGCGCACCGGCGAGCAGCACCTGCGCGGCGGCGAGGAATTGGTTGATCAGCACCGCAGTTCGCTCTGAGTCAGGTCGTAACGCCCTCACCGCCAGTGGCGGCACGTCGATCTGCTGAGGATCGCTGTCGCTCAGCGCGTCCCCCAGGCTGGCCCCGCGCAGGATGAAGGCAAAACGGTGCTCTTTGACCGGCTCGACGAAGCATTCGGCGTCCTCCAGCCGTATCGTCCGCAGCCGCTCCACCAGGCCGCAACTCAGCTCGGTAGGCAGGCGGCCCGCGCGGCGGTCGGTGATCACGCCGCTGCCGTCCACGGTGCAGAAGTTGCCGCGTGCAGCTACATCGCCCGGACCCAGCTCGAAGTCGACGCCCAGTGCCTCCAGCGCACCACGACCGATCTCGTAGCGGATCGGATCATAGCCGAAGATAGCGAGATGGCCCGGCCCGCTTCCCGGCGTAACTCCAGGCGCAACCGGCACGGTCAGTCCCAGGGCTGATCGTTCGGCCAGCGCGTCCAGGTTGGGAGTGCGGGCCGTCTCCAACTCGGTCAGCCCCCCGGGCTCCCGCGGAAGCCCGCCCAGGCCGTCCATGATGAGCATGGCGATCTTGGTGTGGGCGGATTGGATCAGCTTTTGGACGAATTCGGCGTTCATGGGTTGGGGTACGCCCTCCCGATGCCGTTTACCAGCGCTTCGTAAGCCCGGCGAGTCTTGGCGTAGTTGCCATTGCGGTCGAGCGCGATGCCGCGACCCACTCCGGTGACGATACGTCCGACGCCGATGGCGGCAATCTGGCGCTCCAGCTTCTCCAACAGCGCAGGTGCACTCCCTGGCTCAGTGCTACGACCGTCAAAAATGATGTGGACGAAGACGCGATCCAAACCATGCGCGGCGGCCATGCGCAGCAACGCAAGCGGGTAATCGATCGAACCGTGCGAACTTTTCTCGCTCAGCAGGCCGATCAGGTGCAGGTTGGCCCCACGGCGTTTGACATCCAGGATCGTGCGCTGCAACACCTCGTTGTTTGCGAACGAGCCGCCGGCCATCGCCCGGTCGAGCCGCACATCGTCCTGCAGAACCACGTGGCCCGCGCCGATGTTCATGTGCCCTGCCTCAGAGTTGCCCGCCTTTCCTGCTCCCAGTCCGACCGCTTCACCCGCAGCCCGGAGATGTGCCATGCCATAACGCCGCACCAACGCATCCCAGGCCGGGGTGGGCGCCAGGTAAATCGGGTTGCCATCGTCTTCGCAACCGATACCCCAGCCGTCCAGGATCACCAACAACACGCGGCGCGGCCCGGCCCAGTCGTGCGCTGGCGTCAGGCTGGCGCTATCCCATGCGGTAGGCCGGGGGATGCCGAGCGCGTGCAGAACGGTTGGTGCGATATCCGCCAGTCGCCCATCACGAGCACGCACCTCCCCGGAACTGCGCGGGTCAATGGCAATGAACGGCACCGGGTTGGCCGTGTGCGCCACGTGCGGCGTGCCATCAACGTTGGTCATCACCTCCAGATTGCCGTGGTCGGCGGTGATCAGCACGGCAACATCCGCAGCGAGCGCAGCGTCCACCACCTGACCCAGGTGCTCCGATACGGCTTCCGCGCACGCCAGCTTGGCCTCGCGGCTGCTCGTGTGGCCGATCACGTCGCCGTTGGCGAAGTTGGTGACGATCAGGTCGTAGCCACGCAGTATGCCGGCGGTTACTGCGCCAGCTACCTCTGCCAGGCTCAACTGGGGCACGCTCTCGTAGGGGACGCCGGTCGGAGAGGGGATGCTCATGTCGTCTTCCCCTGGGAAGGGCTTGCTGTGGCCCCCATTGAGGAAGAAGGTGACGTGGGCGTACTTCTCCGACTCAGCCACGCGCAGTTGACTCAGACCAGCGCGACCGGCGATCTCGCCCAAGGTTTCGGGGACCTGCGCCGGCGCAAATGCCACGGGCAAATGCTTGAATTTCTCGTGGTAGAGAGTCAGCGGCACGAAGGTGAGGTTGCGTAGCAGAGGCCGGGGGAAGCGGTCGAAGTCCGGCTCGGTGAACGCTTCGGTCAATTGGATCTCGCGCTCCCCGCGGCGGCAGCAGAAGACGACCGCATCGCCATCGACGATCCTGCCGATCGCCGCGCCGCTGGGTTCGACCGCCACAAGCGGCTCAATGGCGTAGTCGATCTGGCCGGCACGGTAGGCCGTGCGAACAGCTTCTGCAAGGGCGCGTGCGCCAAAGGCGAGAGAGTGACTTAGCATCAGTTCAGCCCTGGTCAGGCCGGGCGACCCGATTCTGCCTGCGCAGGTGGTATTAACCTGCGCAAGTCAGCTTCGCTGAGATTGCAGCGGTCTCGGCCGTCCGTCCTGGAAACACATCCAACAGCTCGCTCAACGAGTGAATGATCAAGTCGGGCCGGTATTCGTCGGGCACAGGCTGACCCCGCTCCTCCGGATCCGGCATGATGATGACCATGCCGAAGCCGGCGTTGCGCGTTCCGACGACGTCGCGCGCGAAGTTGTCGCCCACGTAGACGCAGCGCTCCGGCACGACATCCGCCAGACGCGCGGCCTCGTGGTAGATGGCCGGATCAGGCTTGCGCCTACCAAAGACGGACGACATGACGACAGCTTTGAAATAGGGCGTCAGGCCGTCCGCCTCCAACCAGTCGGGGATCTCCCGGCTCGTGATGACGTTGCTGATGATCCCCAGGGTGTAACGACGACGTTGCAGCTCCACGATTACGGCGCGAGCGTCCTCTTGCACCACCCGGCGTCCCATGGACTGGCGATACTGGAAGGTCAGCTCGGTGGCACGCGGCGCGATCACCTCGGCGGGATGGTCGGGCAGCAGCCAGCGCGTCCACAGTTCTGCCTCCGGTGCCTCGATCCACTGTGCAGTGGCCCACTTGCGGTAGACCTTGTAGCGGCGATCGATCTCGGCGCAGAACGAGTCGGGATCGGTTGTTGCACCCGCCAGCCGGGTGATCTCGCGCCTGGCCTGCGCCTGATGCACCTCATCCTTCAACAGGATGCGCAAGGTGTTGCCCAGGTCCAGGAAGATGGCTTCGATGTCAGGCGCCATGGCTTCTTTCCGGGAAGATAGTGAGCAGATCACTGCACTCGCGGATAACAAAATCGGGCTTGTGCTCGACTGTGGGCGGTTCCTTTGCCACGGTGGCCGGCTCATACAGGATGATCATCATGCCAAAGCCTGCGGCGCGCGTGCCTTCCACGTCGCGCACCATGTTATCGCCGACATAGGCGCACCTGGCCGGTTCGACACCGATCCGCCGGGCCGCCTCCCAGTAGATGCGGGGGTCAGGCTTGCGAATTCCGACCTTTGACGAAAGCACCACTGCATCGAAGTACCCGGTCACGCCGTCTGCCGCCATCCAATCCGGTATCTCGGTTTCGGTGATGGTGTTTGCGATGATTCCCAGGCGATAGCCGCGACGGTGGAGCTCGATGATCGTCGCTTTGACATCAGGCCGCGGGACGCGACGGCCGTCGTGATCACGCCAGAGACGGGTCAGCCGCCCAGCGAGCGGGCCAATCTGCCCGGCAGGGTAGTCGGGCAGCAGGTGCACTGTCCACAGCTCCCGCTCCGACGCCTCAACAAGCGACTTCTTCGAGGCCTTCCGGTAGGTATTCCAACGCTCATCCAGCCTCGCGAAAAACGTCTCTTCCGGCTCCTGTGCGCCGACGAGCGCCATCAGATCTGCCCTGGCCTGGGCGCGAAACGGCGGGTCGTCCAGCACGATACGCAGCGTATTGCCCACGTCCAGGAAGATGGCTTCGATCTCGTGCGCCACGTTCTTGAAAATCGGCACCTCCAACAGCCCCGCCAGCGACTCCGCAAAGTAGTCGGCTTGGGCGTCAGCGTCATAAAACACCGCCACGGTCTTCATCCCAACCGTGCGCGCGCCGGCCAACTCGGCCGCGTCGTGGCCGACGAACGCAGCTTCCGCCGCCGTCAGACCCGCCTGGCGCAGCGCGGCCAGGTAGATGGTCGGGCCAGGTTTGTGGGCGCCCAGGGCCGTCGAGCAGGCTATGTGATCGACGAGCCCGGCCACCCCGACCTGCTCCAACCAGCCCAACTTGCGAGCCAACGGATGGATCGTGTCGGTAATGATGCCAAGGGTGAAACCGCGCGCCTTCAGGGCTTGCATAGTCTCGCGGACATCCGGCAGACCATGAACGGCGTCGGACTGTGCGATAATTTGCTCGTACAGCTCGGCCCGCTCATCCGCCGCGTCCACGCCGCACATCTTAAGCACCTCATCCCAATAGGATTCGGCGCTGATGTGGCCGCCCCTGGCCTGGCTCGACAACGCCTTGCGACGTTCCGCATCGGCCGAGGCCAACATGGCGGGATAGCCCCGCGCTCGCAGCAACCGCTCGGCATATTTCGCCGCGGATTCCTGGCGCGTATACAGTACATCGGCTGCGTCGAAGAAAATGCCTTTGATGGTCATGGTTCCTCGTAGGTCGATAGGTCGGGAGATCGACAGGTCGATGAACGCGTGTCACATCTCCCGCAACACGCCCAGCACCTCGCGCAAATCCCGAATCACTGCGTCGGGCGGTTCGGTGTCAGTGATCTTGTCGGCTTTGCCGGTCAGGAAGGATTTGATCTGGATCGCCAGGCCATACCCCGCGCGGCGCGCACCACTGACATCACGAGAGACGGTATCGCCCACGTAGGCACAGGCGGCAGGCGGCAGGCCCAGCAGGCGACTGCACTCCAGGAAGATGCGCTCGTTGGGCTTGCGCCAACCGAAGCTGGCGCTGGTCAGGATCGGGTCAAAGTACCGTGCGATGTCGTACTCGGCCAGCTTGATCGGGACCACGTTCTGGCTGATGACATTGGAGATCACCGCCAGGCGATAGCCATTTTCATTCAGAGCCTGCAGCGCCGCGGCCGCTTCGGGCCGTACGCTGCGACGGAAAAAGTGCATTTCATAGAAGAAGACCAGCTCTTCGGCGGCATCCGCCAGCCGCCGGGCGGGCAAGTTGGAGTCGGGGAAGACATACTCAGCCCAAATCCGCTCCGGAGGCAGCTCGATCTCGGTCTGCTCCCGCCAGCGTGCGTAGGCGTCCATGCCGGCAGCCACGCGTGCGCCCGCCTCTTCTGCCGAGAGCCGTGGATCGAGGCCACGCTCGATCATCAGGCGAAGCAGGCCGTGCACCGCTTCAGCGCGCAGCTCAGTGTCGTAAGAGGTGTCTTCAAGCGTGCCGCCCAAGTCGAAGACGACCGCTCGGATAGGGTTGATCGTCATGCTCCGATAGCCCATCTCTGGCAGCAGATTCATCCGGAGCCTCCGGACGCCGATGACTGGCGCCAGCATCCGAAAGGCTCCGGCTGATGGCAGGCTCACTCAGGGAGCCAGCAGGCTCACGGCCCAGAAGTCGCGGATCTGGCTATTGTTCTTGTAGGCGAAGAGATCATCGCTCGGCCAGAGTGAGACTTCTGCTAGCGGGGGCATGCCTTCAGCAACCTCCAGGCCTTCAGATGACGGGTAGGTGCCGATCTTGTTCCAGGGATCGAAGCCGTCCTGCGATAGTGCGAACTTGATGAACAGCTTGGCTGCGTTCGGGTGGGCGGCATTGTTTGCAATGCCGAGATAGTTGGCCTTCAGCACACCACTGACCGGTTTGAGTGTGAGGCAGGGTGCCATGGCCAACTCGCCATCCATCGTCGCTTCGTAGCTGCTCCAACCGGTCCAGCCATAGCCTGGTTCCTCGGAGTTGTTCATTCCCAGCGTCGCGAAGGCCGCGTCAACCTCATCGCCGCCAGGCTGGATGCCGGGCTGATTCTGGGCCAGCTTCTTGAGGAAGAGATAGCCTGCGT
>CAYLZG010000132.1:0-11966 GCA_964387985.1 uncultured Anaerolineales bacterium
GCCGGCACGCAGTTGATCTTGCGATTGTAGTAGAAGCGGTTGCCGCGGATGGGGATCACCACCACGGTGGATTCGTGCTCCGGCGGCAGCGCGAAGTCGATCTCTGCAGACAGGGGTTGGCCGCCAAACGAGGGCCACTTCACCGACAGGCGCCGGCCGGCCTCGGTCACCGCGAAGGCCATGCGCACCCGACCATTATCGAAACGGCTCTCGCCTGCCGTGCTGTTGCGCGGCAGAACGACGCTGCGGCCGGGCGGGATGGTCAGCGTTTCTTCGTGATAGCGCCCCGTGTGGAGATCGATTGTGTACACAAACGCCTGCCCCGCGTAGCCCAGGTCGGCAAGCGTGACGGAGAAGAAGTGAGAGGGGGTGATGACGCCGTAATAGTCCCAGCGCTTGATGCGGAACCCTTGGAGGAACCGGAGAGGGAGCGGGTAGAAGGCTGCCTGTTCCAGGTTACAGTCGAGCAGCGGCGCGCGCGCCCAACCCGCCTCGGTCAAACGGCCGTCAGGCCGCAGGAGCGGCGATGGCGTAGTGATCTCGTGTTGTGCAGCAGGCATCATCGTGGACCTCCTTAGAATCCGATGCTGACGCCGCCATCGACGGGAAGGACGATGCCGGTGATGAAACGCGCAGCAGGCGAGCTAAGATAGACGGCCGCGTATCCCACATCTGCTGCCTCGCCCAGCCGGCCCGCGGGCGTGCGGCCCAGCACCTTGAGCAGCCGGGCCTCATCGGTCTGCAGTGCCCGCCGGCTCATGGCCGTGTCGATGAAGCCGGGAGCGATGGCGTTGACGCGTACGCCGCGCGGCGAGAGCTCCGTGGCGAGCGCGCGTGTGAGACCGAGCAAGCCGGCCTTGGCCGCACTGTAGGCTGAGACGAGCGGGATGCCGAACAGTGCGGCCATGGAGACGATCATGATGATCGATCCCTGGCCGCGCGTCACCATGCGCGCAGCGCACTCGCGCGTCAGTGCATACGCTCCTGACAGGTGGGTGGTCAGCACCCGCGCCAATTCCTCATCGGACGTGCGGATGGCTTGTTTCTTGAGGTGCTGGCCCGCATTGTTGACCAGGATGGTCATCGGTCCAATCTCAGCCTCGATCCGCTGGACCAGCGGGGGAATGGATGCCAGATCCGCCAGGTCGTGGCGGATGCCCGTGGCCGCGGGGCCCAACCGCATCGCTGCGGCCTGCAGGTTCTGCTCGTTGCGACCTGTGATAATGACGCGCGCACCGGCTTCGATCAACGCCTCGCTGATCGCCAGCCCGATGCCGGATGATCCACCGGTGACGAGTGCCAGCTCGCCGTCGAGACGGAACGCATCGAGCGCCATCACTCACCCTCGATGATCGTCAGGGCTGCCCGCAGATAGCCGATGACGAACGCCATGCCTGCGTGCCAGGGTGCCGCGCATGCCGTCTGAGGCGTGTGGTCGGGTACGACGACGCCGTCATAGCCGTTCTTGTGAAGGATGCGGAGCAGGCGAATCATGTCGATATCGCCTTCGTCGACGAACACCTCATAGTAGCGGGGCACCTTTCCTCGGACATTGCGGAAGTGGAAATAGGCGATCTTGCCCTGGCGGCTGTAGTGGTCCACCGCTTCGTAAACGTCCATTGCATCGTCCGCCATCTCTGCAACTGAACCCGCACAGAATTCCAGGGCGTTGCTCCGGCTGTCCGCCAGGTCGACGATCCGCTGGTACAGCTCCGGGCGGTAGACCAGCCGCGGCGTCCCGCGCAGCGTCGGCATGGGCGGATCATCCGGGTGGAGCGCAAGCCGCACTCCTGCTTCCTCGGCAACCGGGAGCACTGCCTGGAGGAAGTCGCTCAGGCGCTGCCACAACTGGTCGCTGGTGATCGCGGCAATGGCGCCGGGCGCTGCCGCAGGGTCGTAGACCATGTTCCAGACCATCCCGTTGGGAATCGGCGTTTCCTCGGGACCATCGGGGCCGAGGAATGCGACCGATTCGGCTCCGCCGCGCGCCCAGGGGCCGACCACGTGTCCCCATACGCCCGCGATGCTGAAGTTGTACCCCATGATCGGGATGCCCGCCTGTCCGACGATGCGGATCGTTTCCTTGAGCCGTTCGAGCTGCGCCGGCTTATCCGGCCCATCGAGCAATACGTCGTACCAATGGGAGGGATCGAAGTTCTCGATGGCCTCAAGCTCCAGTCCCTCTGCGTTTACTGCCTTGCGGAGGGCCGTCAATTCATCCAGCGTCCAGGGACGCTCGCGGTTGTCCATGACCCCCCAACCCTGGCCCGTGCCGCTCGCGCCGGGGATTCGTGGCTCTTTGAAGTAGTCGGTCCAGTGCGCCACGATGTGCGTGCAGCCCAATTGCCGCGCAAAGCGGAAGTTCTCCGGCGTCAGCATGCGCCGGTAATATCCCAACCCCAATTTCATCCTTACTCCTCCACCCGGATGGGTTCGATAGCTGCCACGCGTGCCGGCGTCTTGTCAGCCGCTGCGTAATAGCTGCCAAAGCGCTCGCCAGCTCCGCCTCCGTCGACCAGCATGTCCTGGACGAAGCGATACGACAACGGCTGGTAAAGGAGCTCAGCCGCCACGGTGAGAGCGCCGGTCGTGCCTTCGAGGCTCACTCGATAGGTGACCGCATCGGACCCGCCTACAAAATTCGGATCATCGGCTGCTGCACCGTAGACCCCGACATCGGGCGGCAATGCGGCCTTGTCGGCCCCGGCCGGCAGCAGACGGTTATCCTTGAGATACCGGCTGGCGCGCATCAGCGTGTACGTAACCTTGCCGTCCGTGTCGCCCATGATGGGCTCGTAGATCTGCACCTGGCCAGCTTCCGTCACGATGTCGTAGTGCGGCTCGAACGCGTCCGGCGCAGCATCCGCATCGTTTCCTGCGATCGACCCATCTGCCAGAGGTTTCCCTGATTCAAAAATCACGTTCCCGGCTTCGTCACTGGCGGTCACATGCAGCCAGGCGCGTCTCGCGGGGAAGCTGGTGGGAAACTTGTGGCCGGTTCCGGTGTTCACCTGCAGCACGAACGTCAGGTGGCTGCCATCGCGGACGAGGTCCTTCATGGCGAGAACTGCTGCCCGGCCAAGCTGTTCGTTGATGCGCTGCGCGGTGGCCTCGAAGTGTGCTGCATCCGCGGTCACACCCAGCTCGTCGCCGTGATCCTTCAGTATCGTCATCATGAACGTATTGCCACCCGCGAAATGATGCTGGTAGAAGGGCTGGCGCGGCCCCAGCCTCCGCGGCATGGTGGAGATGATGACCCCGGTCTCCGCAACGGGCATGTGGCAGGCCTGGCAGGTGATGTTGCCGGCGCCAAAGCTGCTGTGCTTCCATTCGGTGTAGGGAGTCTGCTCCGGGAATTCGCCCTGCACCTCGCCGTTCGCATCGACGTATGGCGTGTACAGGTTGTGGCATGAACCACACAGCCCGGCAGAATCGACCTGTTTCCCGAAGACCGGGAGGTAGCCGGTATGCATTTGCATAGGACGGCCGAAGGGATTTTGATACGGGCCGAAGGCGAGGCGTTCGGGCGGCTTCGAGCCGGTGTCGATCGAATAACCGCCGCTGAAGCTCTCCTCCTCTCCCAGGTCGGCCGCCTCGATCTGGTGGCACAGCGTGCAGGAGACGCCGTCCCCTGCTGCGGCACCCAGTGGGTGGGCAGGGTCGAGCAAGCCGCCGCCTGACAGAGAGACCGGCATGGCGTTCACTTCGGCCTGCGTCTTGGCCATGGGGACATGGCACGTGGCGCACTTCGTTTCAATGACCTCTGTCAGACTGGGGTTACGCGCAACCTCAGAGGCTACTTTGGCCTGCCAGGCCGGATCTCGCGCTGCGTTGGCCATCATGGTGGAACGCCAGTGCGTGGTGATCGAGACGTCTGCGCCGGACGCGTCGGTGATCCCCTCGTGGCACATGACACAGAGGCCGGACCCGGCGAAGTCGTCCGTGCTGAAGGTTGTCAGCACGGCGTTCGTGACCGCCGGCGCGGGTGTTGGCGTGCCGTGCATCAGTGCCTCGTGGGTTGCCATGGCTACAGGATCGGACATCTGCGCCTCATGCGTCGCCTGCATCGCAGGATCGGCCATCTGCGCTTCATGGGTCGCCATTGCAGAGGTCGTCTCGTCCTGCATCGCAGCCTCGGGAGTCGTGCCGGCCAGGTGTGCGGAGTGGTCTTCGGTCGCTGGCGGCGGGGTGGGCGACAGGGGTTGAATCGGTATGCAACCGCCAAGGATCAGCACGAGGATCAGGAGCCGCGCCAACGGAGGCCGATGGTTCATGTCCGGATGGGAATAGGTCATCAGCAATCACTCCTCTGCGTCGTCATCGATCTGCTTTCCGTACTCTGTGAGCGTGCCGCCGAGGTGACTGAGTGGAGGACAAGTCAAAAGCGGCAAGGCAGTCGTCATTCTAACACGGGGCATCTCAACTCCCCATGCGCCGCAGGATCCGCAGCGCCAGCAGGGTCAGCCAGCGCGAGGGGATCTTCTTCTGGCCGAATTCCCACCCGTTCCATGCCTGCCAAACCGACTCCGGCGTGAACCGGCCTTGTTCACCGGCTTTGTCTGCCAGGACTGCGGTCATCTCCTGCATCCTTGGATCGTCGCGCAGGAAGGGGAATTGCGACAACACATCGAGCACATGCAGAAGATCGTACCAGATGAAGGGCGCCTTCAGCTTTCGGAAGTCGTTGCCCATGTAGAAGATATACGGGTGGCGTTCGCGGCTTTCGGCCCACAGCGCCAGGAGGCTGCCGGCGCCAGCTCGGGCGGCAGCGCCGTCGCGCCAGGCAGGCGCCTGGGCCAATGCCTTGAGCATCGCCAGGTTGGCAAAGGGGCATGGATCCTCCTTGCGGCCCGGACCGCGCCAACTGCCGAGCTCCGGCGAGACTGCACAGGGCCAGCCGTTGTCGCGCACCAGCCCGACCAGGTGCCCGGCGGCAGAGATCACACGCTCATCCTCGCCCAGGCCGAACTTGAGCAGCGCGTACAGAATCAGCGGCGCGTCGCACAGGGCCCAGGCCCACTGCTCCTGGCCGCTGCCGCCATACGATTCGGCGATATTCATGGGCAGGGCAAATGGCCCTTGGGCTGATTGATGGGATAGAATCCGCTGGATAATGGCATCCATACCCGGATCATCCGCTTGCAGTCCCAGGTCCGCGAGGAAGGTCAGCTTGTGAAACGGCTGCCCGGCTGATTTGTGGCTGCTGATGACCTTTCCGGGCCAGCCAGCCAGCTCCGCAACGAGGCCTTGGACCTGAGGATCTGCCAGCATGGCCCGGCGCGCGGCCGCTACCTGAGGATCGTCTTCGGGTTGATCCAGTAGATCGCGTCGCGTCCGGTATTCGATATAGGGCGCTCCTTCGAGCAGCCAGGCTAGTGTGCTGTTTTCTTGTTCCATCTATTGCTCTCACAGGAAGTTCCGCATCAGTGGCAGCTTTCGCAAATAATGGACGATGATGTAGCAGAGAGCTACCGCCAATGGGGTGACCCAGAGAAACTTCAGGCCAGGGTTCATGCGGATGCTGCTCAGCGCGATCGGCAGTGGAACGATGACGGCCGGGTGGATGACATAGACGCCGAAGGCCGAGGCCGACATCGCCTGCATCAGCCTCCCCTGGCGGGTGAATCGCCGGCGAAACCAAGTTAGCATCACGATGCTGACGACGACACACGTGAACGCCTCCCACATCGAGTACGCCAGCGACAGCCAGTTCAGCCCGCCGGCCGCGCGATCGTCGAGGGCCCCGCTGAACGCGCCCGCAGCGCCCGCCACGCCAACCAGGGACACGATGACCAGCAGGACCATCCAACGCCATGGCCGCGCCTGTGCGTCCGGGAATGAGGCCAGCCAGTCGTTCCTGTAGGCCAGGATCCCGACCACGAACATGGCGATGTACTGGGGGTAGTGAGCCAACTCCTGGTGCCAGGGTTCAAGCTGAAAGCCAACTGGCGCCCAAATCCGCACGATGAAGGTGAGCAGGCCCAACCCCAGCATGAAAAGAGCAATCGTCCAGTTGCCGGGCGGTGCTACCCTGCCCGTATCCCCGGTCGACCGCCGCCGGACGCCCGCACTCAGGAGCCTCCACAGCGTGTAGGCGATCGAGAAGATCAGCAGCATCAGCAGGTACCAGACGGGACCGTCGGCGTAGGAATCGAGTGGTAAAAAGACCTCGCGGAGAAAGCTCCAGAATGATCCTTGAAAGGAGCCCTGGTGCACGTCCCTGATGTAGGTAATGACCGGCCTGATGATCAGCTCATAGATCATCAGCGGGACGGCCAGGCGCTTGATCCGGTCAAGGAAGAAGCGCGCCGGACCTTTGCGGTCGTAGGGGCGCGGGGTGAAGTAGCCGGCGATCAGGGAGAAAAGCCCCAGCAGCGAGGCTGATGCGATGGCGGCGAACGGGAGCATGAGGATGATAAAGATGTCGCTTATCTCCCCTGGCTCTTTGTAGTACCAGTCGCCTTGCCCGGTGTAGGTGATAGCCAGGTGGCCGACAACCACGAGGGTGATGAGGGTCAGGCGGATGTTGTCGATGTAGAGCAGGCGGGAGCCGCCTGGCGCGCCGTGGGCTTCTGCCCGAACCGTTGCAGAACTCGCCATGAGCACCTCCTTGCGGCCGGTACGAAGTCATGCCAGCCCGGCCGATAATGCTTACAAGTTGAAGATGCTGTCGAACTCATACTGCAGGGCGATCTACGCTGACCGCCCGGGAGCGTATGGTTTCAGGTTGCAGGCGCCACGGCGGAAAGGTCGGTCGGCGCGTAGACACGGATCGCGGACTCGCCGGCCAGGGGGCAGCGGTTCTCGCAGATGCCGCAGCCGGTGCAAAGGTCATGCAGAACATAGGGGCGGCGGATGAGGGCCTCTTCCCCAGCCGGCGTTACAACAGTCACTTCCTCCAACTGAATCGCCTTCTCGGGCAGCGGGCACATCTCTTCGCACACCAGGCAGATGCGGTTGTCAACCCAGGGGATGCAGCGGTTGCGATCGATGTAGGCATGGCCCATCACCTGCTGGCGCCGGATCTCCAGCGGCAGCGCAGGGATCGCCCCGGTCGGGCAGACCTGGCCGCACGCGTTACAGCCGTAGTCGCAGTGTCCCTGGCGCGGAGTCAGCACCGGGGCCCATATCCCGCGCCATCCTGAGGTGCCCACACTGGGCTCCAACCCGCCGGTCGGGCAGGCGCGAATGCACAGGCCGCAACGGATACAGCGCGCGAGAAACTCCGGATCGTGCGCACCGGGCGGTCTCACCAGGTGGGGCGATGGCCGCGCTGCCGCAGGCTCGATCGCCAGGAGCCCGATGGTGGCGATGGCTCCGCCGGCGGATGCCAGGAACTGCCGGCGCGAAGGATCCTCCGCCTGCCAACGCGCGGGCCGCAGGTGGCCGGTGAAGGACTGCCCATCACGCGGGCAGGCGGATGCGCAGTCCAGGCACAGCGTGCATTCCGAGGGGTTACTGCGGAAGCCATCGGCCGCGTCGATCGTCCCCATCGGGCACGCGCGAACGCAGCTGCGGCAAGCCGTGCAATCCGCATTGGCCTCGCGGCGAATCCAGGCGACCTTGCTGACCAGGCCCAGCAGCGCGCCCAGCGGGCAGAGATAACGACACCAGAACCGGGTGCGTACGGCATTCAGAGCCACTGCGCCTGCGAATACCAGGGCGGTGATCACACCGGCGGCATATACCGGCTGTACGGCCGGTAAGAGGGTGCCTCGAGCGGCTGTTTCGAGCGCGTCCACCGGCCCGCGCAGGAACGGCACGACATAGGCAGCCTGCTCCAGGCCCCACAGGATCGCATTGAACGCGGGCCAGGCAGCGACTGCCACGGTGCGGGTGATCAGGGTGATCGGATCGAGAAAGATGAGGCTCAGGTTGCCGAGTACTGCCAGGAGCAGGATCAATGCCAGCAGGAAGTACTTGATCTGGCGCCAGCGGGGAGGCAGGTCAGCCTCACTTGGCCGTGCCTTGCGCCCCCCAAACCAATCGAGCACCGTTCCCATGGGACAGATCCACCCGCACCACGCGCGGCCGAGGACGAGGCTGAAAAGCAGGGCGGCCAGGGAGCCGATCAGGAGCGCTGCCGTGATCCGGCGCGCGGCGATCATGCCCGACGCGGCGGCGAGTGGGTCCAGCCAGAAGAACAGGCCGG
Source organism: uncultured Anaerolineales bacterium (assembly GCA_964387985.1). Classification (GTDB taxonomy): domain Bacteria; phylum Chloroflexota; class Anaerolineae; order CG2-30-64-16; family CG2-30-64-16; genus JALOOB01. Next base: position 8,153 of record CAYLZG010000132.1, read on the forward strand.
CCGTGGAAGGAACGGCTGCCGCGCGGATCGTCAGGTAGAGGAAGACCAGGAAGACAGCCAACTGCACCCAGCGGCGTGCCTTGTGCAGGGCGTTCGCTCGCATGCGCATCCCTCCTGTGGGATGATTTCCGATCAGACCGGGATCTCAACCGTCCTGACGGCGTTCAGGTCCATCTGCCCGAGACCCATCTCAGCGCCCAGGCGAATGTAGCCTATGTCTTTGCCGGTCATCCCGAAGAGCGTAGTCGCATAGGCATCGGCCGCGACGATGTCGGCGCTGGCAATCACCGTACCGGTCGCTTTCACATCGTTCAGGTTGCCTCCGGTGGGACCATTCTCCATCAGGATGCGTACGGCATCCACCACGGTCAACTGCGGCTTGAGGCTGCTGTTCAGATCCGCGATACACTGATCCAGCCCGCGCGAGTGAAAGCCGCTCCGGTCCTGGATCAGCCCCATCAGGTTCTTCATTCCCAGGGTGAGGCGCGTGGATCCGTGGTCCTTGGCGATGGGCAGGTTGATCAGCACATCGGCGTCGAGCGCGTCGCCATAGACCTGCCATTCCTTGATCTTCCGGCCGTTGGGGAGTTCGAGGGCCCGGTATCGCATCCGGCTCATCACCTCCATCTCCCCGCCAGCGGCTTGCACCGCATCGCCAATGCCGCTCTTGGCATAGGCATTCTGTGCTGTGCCTCCGAAGGGCGCGTCCATGACCCGCACGCGCTTTGCACCTGCGCCCAGGCAGAGGGCAACCACGGCAGCAACTACCTGGGGATTCGTCGTGGCGGCATATTCGGGGCCATAGTAGGCGGTGCAGATATTGGGCTTGACAATGACGTTGGCGCCGGGCTTAACGAACCGTTCGATGCCGCCCAGGGCGGCAATTGCTCGATGGACGAGCTCGGCAGGGTCGGCGCCGGACCCGCGTGCCACCGCCAGATCGGCAGTGTCCGCCGCTGTGGGCAATGCAACGGCTGGCGCTGCAGGAGGCTGTGCGGCGGGTTGGGCAGCCTGCGACGTTGGTCTGGCTGCCTGGGGCACGGACGGCGAAGGCCGGACGAGCGCGGGGGCTGAGGTAGGTTTCGGCGCAGCGGCGCCAGGTGTGGCCACAAACGCCTCAACTGGCTCCGCAGGGGTAGGGTTGACTGCAGCTGGTTTCGACGTGCGACACGCGCTGGCGCCAACCCCGGTTATCGTTAGCGCCAGCATCTGCCTGAGGAACTGGCGCCGGTCTCTGATAACGGACATGGTTGTATCTCCGGTGTGGGAATCGTGCGACTTCAGTGCCTTATGATACCTTAGGTGGCTGAAATGTGCGAACCGTTTCACGAACCATGCGGCAGATCAGAGATGCGCAGAGCAGAGCATCAGCGCACCCTTGCACCGGCGGGGTATCCCGATGGCTTCAGGTGCGTCCAAGCTGGTCGAGCAAGGTCTTTGCTGCCCGCAAGCCAGGCTCGTCCCATCCTTCGGTGAACCAGTCGCAAATCTCCGCCAGCATGGCGCAGGCCTCTTCCTGCCGGCCGTGCCGGATGTAGAGGCGACACAAGCTCTCAGTGGCGCGCAACTCCCATGATTTGGCTCCCTGGTCTTGCGCCACGGCAATCGCCTGCCGGAAACAAGCCTCTGACTGGCTTTCATTGACGTCGCCCTGCCGGAGCAAAAGCTCTCCCCTCAGGCGGAGCAGATTGGCCGTGAGCCATTTGGAGGTGGCGCGGCGTTCCTCGTTCAGCGCCTCGGTGAGCGCGTCGAGACCTTCTTCGATCCGTCCCGTTTGCTCCAGCGTCTCGGCCAGCAACATCAGGCTCCACGGGATCGATTGCCTGGCCCCGCTCAGTCGAATGAATTCCGCGCCCTCGCGCACTTCCGCCAACCCCTCATCGGCCTGCCCTAACCGGGCAATAGCCCAGCCGTGACTCACTTTTCCCGCGGCCAACCAGAAGGGGAAGCCTTTGGAGGACGCGATAGCAATGGCCGACGCCCCTGTGTCGCGCGCGGCGCCGGCGTCATGGCGCAGCGTGTGGAGCGTGGCAGCCAGCCCCAGCGCGAAAGTCACATCGAACGCCCGGCCCACGGTCTCCGCTGCTGCGCGTGCCTGCCGGCTGTGAGCGAGCGCCTGATCCCCATGGCCGAGGGCCCACACCGCCCAGCTGAGCCAGGTATGGCACGCGGTGATGGGGTCTTGCAGATCCGCGCTCAGCGCAAGGTCAGTCGATTCGCGCACGGGATCGTAGTTCGAGAGTGCGCGCTCGAGGAAGACGCGCGCGGGCACGACTGCGCCGGTGACCACCGCCAGATAGCCCTGGAGCCGGTCGGCAACCGAAAGCAACGCGCGGTCGCCGGACCGGCCGGCGATGGCCGAGATCTGCTCGTACAGCTCGTGCGCCACACCGTACTCCGCCCGCAGCGAGTAGAAAGCTCCCAACCCCCTCAGCGCGGGCACCAACGGTGGCGATGGCTCCAACGGCCGGCACAGCGCCCGTGCCCGGTCATAGATTTGCTGCACATCCGGGTGCGCGTATCCCCTGCCGGCGATGAGCTGCGGGCCGAGGCTGTTCAACAGCGAGATCTCCAGACCCACGCGCTCGGTTGTGTCGGGTCTCGCTGCCAGCAACTGCAATCCGCGTTGAAAGTGTGCGATGGCTTCCTGGGGCGCGCCCAAGCGACCGGCCAGCTCCCCGGCCTGCCGGAGGTAGTGGACCGCCTTGTCTGGATTTCCGGCCGACTCGTAGTGCCAGGCTAACTGAACCGCCAGGTGACCACCCTCCTGGTCGCTCAGCGCCTCAAGCTCGTGCGCCACCGATTCGTGCAAATGGGCTCGTTCGACAGCGTCCAGCTTGCCATACAGGTACTTTTGGAAAAGAAAGTGCCGGAAACGGTAGCGGGAAAGCCGCCGGCTGCCGATGTGTTCGACGCCCTGCGCCAGCACCAGGCGGTGCTCGTGCACCAGAGGACCGCTCAGGCATTGCATGATCTCAGGCTCATCAGCAGCAACTGCCGGTCGCCAGGAGGCCAGGACGCGAGCCAGGACCTCGACACTGAACGTTTCGCCCTCCACGCTCGCTGCCGCGAGCAGGGCCTGCCAGCGCTGGGGCAACCGGCCGACGCGTTCGGCGATCACCGCTTCGACGCGAGGGGGCAGCGTCTCCCAATCTAGCGACGCACCGGCCACCCAGCGTCCCTCGCTGTCCTTGAGCAGATCCCCACGTTCCTGCAGGCCGCGCAAGAATTCAACTGTGAACAGCGGCTGGCCATTGGTGTGTCGGAACAGCGCATTCCGGAACGCGGTCCCGAGGCGATTGGGCTCGGTGTCCAGGAGCGCCTCCATAAACTGGCGCCGATCGCCCTGGCCAACGTCGACCTGGACATCGCCGTACTCGCGCTGCAACTCGTGGACCATCGATTTCAGAGGGTGCCGCTGGCCATCTTCGCTGGCGATCACAACACTATGCCGGTAAGCGCCTAAGACCAGGATGCGGTGGCCCGTCAGGCGTCGCGCCAGATGGAGCAGCAGATTGGTGGAGCCGGCATCCGCCCATTGCAGATCATCCAGCACCAGCAGCAGCGGGTGCCGGCGCGACAGCACCTGCAGAGTCCGCGTGAACTGCGCGAAGAGGCTGGTCTGTTGCACCGAGGCGGCGAGTCGCAGGACGCTGCGGTCGCGCAGCCGCGCTTCCAACTGGGCTGCGGGGCCTCGACCGGCGGCCAGAAGCCTGTCCAGCAACATCGCTCCTGGCACGAAGCGGTCGATCAGGTCGGCGAATTGACTCACTGTAAATCTTACTTTCAAGGAATCGTTGCCTCAGATCATAAT
>CAYLZG010000133.1:0-4479 GCA_964387985.1 uncultured Anaerolineales bacterium
CCATTTCCGCCGGGTCGGGCCCGGTGGTTTCGAGCACGGTGAAATCGGGCCGCAGATGATCGCCATGCATGAAAAAGCTCCTCAAATGCAGAAGAAATCCGGTCTATTGTAGCGCATCCCCTTCCCTTCCCAGAAGTACGGGCATAGGATGTTTCATGCCATGAGATCTGGAACGCGTTCGCGTGTTCGTTGTTGCTTTCGGCGCTTGTCTGTCGGATCAATATTGTGGTACTATTTATTTGTATTTTGGATCTCGATACGGATAGTCGGGTCTGCCGGCAACGAGTTGCACCGGCAAAGGATGGTCGAATGAGCACTGTAGCTGTTCGCTTGGAGGCGGCCCCGGAAGGGTCTGCGGGCGTCGTCGTCTTCGCAGCTCTGTTTGCTGCGCCCGAGGAGGATACAGAGGCTGCCATCGAGTGCCTGGCGGCCGAGGTTGTGACAGGAGACGGTCACCGGTATGACGCCGGGCTGGTTTGCCCGCCAACTGCGGTTACCTGGCGCGAGCAGCGGCGCTTGCCTCTTGCCTCGCACGCGTATCGGGGCGCAGGACCGTACACGGCCGAACTCGTTCTGGATGGAGTGGTCGCGGCCAGTGTCGTGGTTCAGCCGGCGCAGGCTCCGGCGCGCGGCCTGGAAGAGACCGCTGCTTCCGAAGCGGTCCCGCTCTTTGCCATCGCACCCATACGAGATGAACCGGCTCAGCGTACGATGACGCTGCACGCGCCGGCCTTGCAGCCCGGGCAGCGTTTGCGCGTCGATGCAGGCGCGGGGCAAGTTCGTGAACTGGCCGGGGAGGAAGGGCAGGTGGTCACCGCCGAGATGGTGCTGGCCTACCCAAAGCCTGGGCTTTACCTGGTGACCGTGGACTTGCTCGATGGCGAGGGCTTCTGGCTCGAGACTCTGGCGCAAACGCCGCTCGAAATTGCTGGCCCCGAGGTGGAGGACATCGCGGCATCCCCGGTAGCCATTCCGGAGGCGGTCGCCAGAGATGCCGTGGCTGCCCACGCGGTGGAACCCTGGCTGCCTTACCGCAACTTCAAACCGAGGACGAGCGGAGCACGCACCTACAGCCAGCCTGGTGGGGGCACAGTCCGCCGCGTCGTGGGTACGGGCGTGTGGATGACTGCACGTCGCGAAACCACCGCCGACGGCTACACCTGGTACCAGACGGCCAGCAGCGACTGGATCAGGGCCGATGCGGTCACGTTTTTCAAGCCGTCTGCCCTGCGCGGCGTGCTGCTTGACCCGGCGGCCCCTCCGCCTCCGGTGCCGGAGCCGCCACCGCCTTCCGAAGAACGCCAGGGAGTCGTCACGGCGAGCAGCCTGAACGTGCGGGCGCGGCCCGGTGTGGCGTCCAGCAATCCGCCGGTGGCGATCCTGCGTGCAGGCGCGAAAGTCACGATCTATGAGGAGCAGCGTTTGGGCTCCGAGACGTGGTACCGGATCGGCGCGGATCGCTGGGTCAGCGGCGCCTATGTCCGGATTACCGGCGACAGCCAGCCTACGCCGCCGCCGTCCGGACGCCGGGGCATCGTGACGGCAACAGTCCTCAATGTGAGGGCGCGTCCGGGTGTCAGCGCAACAAATCCGCCCGTGGCCTCGTTGCGTGCAGGCGCTGAAGTGACGATCTATGAGGAGCGCGCTGTTTCGGGCGCGGCCTGGTATCGGATCGGCACAGATCGCTGGGTGATCGCGCAGTGGGTGCGGATCCTGGAGACGGTCAGCCAGTCGATCGCCCAGGTCCGGCTCGCGGACCAGAAGCTCGGCCTGCCGCTCGGTTGGGTTGTGCCGGACACGTTGGACGTCCGCGCGCAGCCGGGGGTAGGGACAGGCAACCCGGTGATCGCACAGTTCACTCATAACCAGGTTCTTCCAATTCTCGAGGAGACAACCGTCAGCGGCGCTCGCTGGTATCGCGTTGCGGAGCAGCAATGGGTGGAGGCGCGGCAGGTTGGAGTCGCGCGCAAGAGGGCGCGCCCGTCGAGCATCGGACCCAACGCGTTATGGGTGGCAGTCAACCTGTCACAGCAAACCGTGGTTGCCTATGAGGGCGACCAGCCGGTGTTCGCTGCACTGGCCGCGACAGGCTTGCCGGGAACGCCGACGGTGCAGGGAATCTTCCGCACCCACCGGCGGCTCGATACAGGCAAGATGTCCGGCCCGGGATACTACATCGAGGATGTTACGTGGACCTGCTACTTCTACGCCGGTTATGCGCTGCACACTGCCTACTGGCACGATAAGTTCGGGCGCCCGCGCAGCCACGGTTGCGTCAACCTGAGTCCCTATGATGCGTGGTGGATCTACCAGTGGAGCGCGAAAGGCGGGGCGAACAGTCCGATGGTGTATGTCTACCATTCCTGAACCAGGATAACGCCTGTTTTTTGACAGAAACCGTCGGGTTACGTATAATCGGAGTTCGGTGCGGCCCAGCTCGGGCCGTTCCATCGCGTCTTTTGGCTTTATTTTGTGTGTGGACCGCCAAGTCCAAGTCTCGTCTGCCCGGGCATGAAGATGCTCCAGGCATGAAGAGCGCGGCCCGCCAGGAGCAGAGAGTATGTTCGCAGTGGTTGAAACCGGCGGAAAGCAATACACGGCTACGCCGGGAGGGTTCATCGAGGTCGAGAAGCTGCCCGGAGAGAAGGGCGAGCAGATCACGTTGGACCAGGTTCTTCTGGTTGCCGACGGCGAGAATGTGACCGTTGGCCAACCGTTTATTGAGGGTGCGACCGTAGTGACAACGGTGGCGCTGCAAGCGCGACGCCGCAAGGTGCTGCACTTCCACTATGTGCCCAAGAAGCGACAGCGCAAAAAGACGGGTCATCGCCAGCCCTTCACGCGGCTGCGGATTGAGTCGATCCAGGGTCTGGTTTAAGGGAGATTTGAAATGGCTCACAAAAAAGGTGGCGGCTCCAGCCGCAACGGTCGCGACAGCGTCGGACAACGCTTAGGCGTGAAGAAATTCGGCGGCGAACACGTGCTCTCTGGCAATATCATCATCCGCCAGCACGGCACCAAGTTCCATGCCGGCCTCAATACAGACCTTGGCAAGGACTACACCCTCTTCGCGACGGCTGAAGGTTTCGTCAAGTTCGAGCTGAAGAACGGGCGCAAGGTCGTTAGCGTTTATCCTGAGGCATAACTATGAAGGCTAAGATTCACCCCAAGTACTATCCCGAAGCGCGGATCATCTGCGCTTGCGGCAACACCTATACCACCGGCTCGACATCGCCTGAGCTGAAGGTTGACATTTGCTCGCAGTGCCACCCGTTCTACACCGGTGAGCAGCGCATCGTCGACACTGCCGGTCAGGTCGACCGCTTCATGAAGCGTCTCGAGCGCACTGCCGATACGGTCGAGACGATCCGCTCGCAGCAAGACATGCAGAAGCGCACTGTTCAGGAGCAGCGGCTGGCCAAGCGCCGTGGTGACGCGTAGTTTATTGCCGGTCAACGGGCGAAAGCCAGTAGATTGACAGCAGAAAGCTGGATGCCGGAGGCTTGGTATCCAGCTTTTTTCTTTGGAGGACGTGACGCATGACCCCCTACTTCCAGCCGAGAGGCGGGTGGATCGAGATCATCTGCGGAAGCATGTTCAGCGGTAAGACCGAGGAATTGATCCGCCGCGTGCGCCGGGCAGAAATCGCGCGCCAGCGCGTCCAGGTTTTCAAGCCGCTGATCGACAACCGGTATGACGCCATGCGCGTTGCCTCGCACGACGGGGGGCAGTACGTGGCAGAGGTAATCGAGCGGCCGGTGGAGATCCTGGAGAAGCTTCACCCTGAGACAAATGTGGTGGCAATCGACGAGGCACAGTTCTTCGATTGGAGCGTGGCGGACGTCGCGCGGCTGCTGGCTGACCGTGGGCTGCGAGTGGTCATCACCGGCCTGGATCTGGACTTTCGGGGCGAGCCGTTTGGACCGATGCCGCTGTTGATGGCCGAGGCTGAAATGGTGGACAAGCTCCACGCGATCTGCGTAGTATGCGGCGCGGCCGCGAGCCGCACCCAGCGGCTGATTAACGGCCAGCCGGCCCGATACACGGATCCCGTCATCCTGGTCGGTGCGAGTGAGGTGTATGAGGCGCGCTGTCGCGAGCACCACGAGGTGCCGGGCAGGCCCGACCGGTTGTCCGAATCATAACGTTTGATGCCCCTGCGAGGCGATCGAGGATGGCCTGCAGGTCCGGCGGCAGGGGTGCACTCAATTGCATGATCTCGCCGCTTCCGGGCAGGCGAAAACGCAGCCGGTGCGCGTGGAGAAACTGGCGGTCACAGGCAAATGGCAGCTTGCGCCGCGGACCATACACTTCGTCGCCTACGATGGGGTGATTGACGTGGGCCAGGTGAACGCGGATCTGGTGCGTCCGGCCTGTCAGTGGGTGGCAGGCCAGCAGGCTCAGGCGCTCGCCGGTCGAGGGCATGCGATAGGTGGCCAGTGTTTCGTAGCTGGTCGTCGCGGGCCTCCCCTGGCTGGC
>CAYLZG010000133.1:4489-4752 GCA_964387985.1 uncultured Anaerolineales bacterium
TCCGCTTCCGTTCCCGCAGGTCCCGGCCGATGGCTGCGTTGATCTCCCCCCGCTCCGGGTTCATCCCGCCGTACACCAGGGCCAGGTATTCCTTTTCGACCTCCCGCGCCTTGAATTGGCTCTGGAGGTTGCGATGGGCCGCGTCGTTCTTCGCAACGATGATCGCACCCGATGTGTCTTTGTCCAATCGATGGACGATGCCCGGCCGGTGCACGCCGCCGACCCCTTCCAGGTCTGGGGCATGGAACAGCACCGCGTTCACC
>CAYLZG010000133.1:4874-11074 GCA_964387985.1 uncultured Anaerolineales bacterium
GTCTATGGCATCTCCCGCGCTGAGCCGGTAGCTTGCCTTCAGGCTGCGTCCTGCCAGGGTCACCTGTCCCGCCTCGATCCAGCGCTGTATCTCAGCGCGCGAGCGGCCGGCTAGCTGGCCGGCCAGCCACCTGTCCAGGCGGTCTCCCCCGGCGGCTGCGACCACCGTGAGCGGCTCGCCTTCTTCCTCCGGGCCAGCCAGGTCCTCAAACAAAACTTCGGAAGCCTGCATGGCTTCCGAAGCGTCTTTATCCCGTTTCGTGGATGTCATTCCGCGTTCTCTGGCGCCTGGATCTCCACCCGCTGTGATTCGCTTCGCAGCAGCAGGATGGCCAGTAAAATCGTTCCCACCACGATCGAACCATCAGCGATATTCCACGCCGGCCACTGGTAGACCCGATCGCCAACAGGCAGCATGAAGAGCAGAAAGTCAGTCACCAGGCCATCCTGGGTCAGACGGTCGATGAGGTTGCCGAACGCACCGCCGAGTTGGAGGCCGAGTGCAATGCGCGTTGGCCAATTATCATCTGCCAGGTGGCGGGCGTAAATGAGCACCGCAATGATGACCACCACGGCCACCACGATGAACAGGCCCGCCTGGCCGCGCAGCAGCCCGAACGCCGCGCCTGAGTTCTGGTAATGCACCAGGTTGAAGTAACGGCTGAAGTCGGGGAAGGGGGCCATCTGCCCGTATAGCGGAATATTCGCTTCGATCAGGCTTTTGGTCCACTGGTCAAGGCTGACGACAACAGCGGCGAGGACCAGGATCCAGAGCCAGCGCAAGTTACGCATCAAATCAACCGTACTTCTGCGCGCCGTGGACGTGGCGCGCGCGAGGATGGATGCCCGCCCGCAGGGGTCGGGATCAGTCGGATTGTAGAGTCAGTCCAGGAATTCACAGTTCGATCAGGCGTTGGCAGTTCATGCACAGGGTGGCTTCAGGAACGGCCTTGAGACGAGCGAAGTCGATCTCATCATCACACCGTTCGCACCTGCCATAAGCGTGCTCGTCCATCCGTTGAAGAGCGCTTTCAACTTGTGCGAGGGAGCGCTCGTGCCCCCGCCGCAATGAGATGGTGGTCGCCTGGTCGAACGCCGCAGTAGCATCTTCCGCCATGTGGTTTCCGAGTCCCACCGAGGCTTCCTGGGCTGCGTCCTCTAATCCGATGAGTTGTTGCTTCAGAGAAGCCTGCTTCTCCAGCAGGTATCCGCGTAGTCGCTCGATACGTTCCGGTGACAACATGTGCTGTCCTTGCAGGAGTCTCGCGTCACTCCATGATCGATGAGATCTCCGCCGGCACGATTGCCGGCGCGCGTATTCTAGCTTGAAGCCAGCGAAAGAGCAAGGACGCGGACGCTGTGGCAGAAATCCGAAGTGTAACCTTCAGGGCAGCTGTCCTTCGACTGCGCTCCCTTCGGTCGCTCCGCTCAGGATGCTCAGTCTCAGCCACACTCGGAATTCCTGATGCTATGGTGGACGCCAAAGCGTCCACCATAGCGTCCTTGCGTCCGCGTCTTTGCGGGGCAAAGCCTAGGCTTTGCTCACCCCTAACACTACGTCTTCACCATCCAGTTTCAGGCTCGCAGTGAATGCATCGTCTGCCGGCTTGCCCGCAGTGAAGCTCAGCGACAGGGTGTCCGATGCGATCTCTGCGCCGAATCTTTCCCACACAGGATCGAGTGCGGGTCCTGCCTGCACGGTCGTGTGGATCCGATCGCTGATCTCGAATCCCGACTTCTTGCGCAGGTCCTGGATGTTGCGCACGACCTCGCGAGCGTAACCTTCCGAGCGCAACTCGCCGGTCAGTTCAGTGGTCACTGCAACCAGGTGCCCGGCATCCTCGGCTACTGCCAGGCCAGGCTTCGGCTGCTTGCGCACCTGCACTTCGTCTGGCTGCACCTCGATCGTCTCGCCGTCGACGGTTACCGCAACAACTTGTCCCGCCTCCAGGGCGCGGGCAACAGCAAGCGGGTCCAGCTCAAGCAAAGCCGCCCTGATCGCAGGGAACTTACGGCCATGCTTCTGACCCAGCTGCTTGGGCAGCGGGTGGATCTGGACGTCCACCAGGTCGCTGCTCGCGCCGACCGTGTGCAGCACCTTCACGTTGAGTTCCTCTTTGATGACCGCGTCTGCCAGCCGCATCACTGCCTCGGCGTCACCCTGGCCCGGAACGCCGACGAAGGCTTCTGCCAGCGGCTGGCGAAGTTTGAGCGATGCACTCTCGCGCGCTGCCCGACCCAGGCCTACCACCTTCTGTGCCAGCGTCATATCTGCAAGGAGCTGCGCATCCTTATGCAGCGGGTTGGGCTCTGGCCACCGGCTCAGGTGCACGCTGACGGGCGCACGATCCTTTTCCTGGCAGGTGCCACCGCATACCAGGTTCCTGTACATTTCGTCTGCCAGGAACGGGACAGACGGTGCAAGCAACCGCGAGAGGGTGACCAGGACCTCATACATGGTTTGGTGTGCGGCCAGGCTCAGCCGTTGGCTCTGCGGGTCTGCCTCGACGTTCCAGAAGCGCCGGCGACTTAGGCGCACGTACCAGTTGCTCAACTCATCGACGAAGTCCTGGATAGGTCGCGTGGCCCCCGAAGCATCGTAGGTCTCCAGCGCTTGCGTCACCTCGGTGACCAGGTCGTAGAGTTTGGCGAGCACCCAACGGTCGAGGACCGACCGCTCGGCCATCGGCACGGGCGCTGCATCCGGGTCGAAGTCGTTCAGATTGGCGTAGGTCACGAAGAAGCTGTAGCTGTTCCACAGCGGGAGCACGAAACGGCCTACGACGTCCTTGACAAGGTTCGCGCTGAACCGACGCGTATTGCCCGCAGGGCTGGCGGTGTACATATACCAGCGCGTGGCATCTGCGCCGTGCAGGTCGAACACGGTCCACGGATTGACTACGTTGCCGCGGCTCTTTGACATCTTGCTGCCATCTTCGGCAACGATATGCCCCAGGCAGATGACGTTCTTGAACGAGGGCGTATCGAACAGAAGCGTACTCACTGCATGCAGGGTGTAGAACCAACCGCGCGTCTGGTCGATGGCCTCGCAGATGAAATCCGCCGGGAACTGTTCGGCAAAGACCTCCCGGTTCTCGAATGGGTAGTGCCATTGTGCGACAGGCATCGAGCCCGAGTCGAACCAGGCATCCGCGACCTCGCGCACGCGGCGCATCGTGCCTGCGCCGCACTTTTCGCACTTCCAGGTCAGCGCATCCACCGCGGGCCGGTGCATGTCCAACGGCTCGACATCTTCCTGGTTCGGATCGGGCCAGCGGTCCAATTGCTGGGCCAGGTACCGCGGGCTCATGAAGCGGCGGCCCGTCTTCTCGCTGAGTTCTGCAACCGACCCGATGCACTGCTGGTGGTCGCATTTCGGGTTATCGCAGAGCCAGAACGGCAGCGGGGTGCCCCAGTAGCGTTCGCGCGCGAGCCCCCAGTCGATATTGTTCTCCAGCCATTCGCCGAAGCGACCATCGCGGATGTGCTCGGGAACCCAGTTGATCTGCTGGTTGTTCTCCACCAGGCGATCTTTGAACGCAGTGGTCTTGATGTACCAAGTGCTGCGTGCGTAGTAGAGCAGCGGCGTGTCACAGCGCCAACAGAACGGGTAGGTGTGCTCGTAGATGCCCTGCTTGAACATCAGGCCGCGTTCAGTGAGCTCGCGCTGGATGTAGGTGTCCGCTTCCTTGACAAACACGCCCCGCCACGGCGTCACCTCGTCGATGAAGCGGCCGGTCGCATCGACGGTCATCAGGGTGGGCAGGTCGAGCTTGCGCCCTACCTCCATGTCATCCGCGCCGAATGCCGGCGCAATGTGAACGAGACCCGTGCCGTCTTCGGTGCTGACGAAGTCGCCGGGAATCACGTAACAGTAGTCCTGTGTCACCGGCAGGAAGGTGTATAGCGGCTTGTAGTGCAGCCCCAGCAGTTCCTTCCCCTTGGCCCTGCGCAGAACCTGTACGTGGTCCTCGTGCCCTTCGAACACTTTGCCCAGGAGCGCTTCGGCCAGCCATAGCTTGTCATCCCCATGCTGGACCATCACATAGTCGATCTCCTCGCCAACAGCGACCGCCACATTCCCCGGCAGGGTCCACGGCGTTGTCGTCCAGACGAGCAGGTAGACGCCCGGCTGATCCTTCAGTGGAAACTTGACGAAGATGCTTGGGTCTTTTGTGCCCTCCTGGTAGCCCAGTGCCAGCTCGTGACTGCTGAGGGGCGTTCCGCAGCGCGGGCAATAAGGCACGACCTTGTAGCCCTGGTAGATCAGGCCGCGATCCCAGAACTGCTTGAGAATCCACCACAAGGACTCGACATAATCATTGGTCAGGGTGCGATACGCGGTGGGCAGATCGACCCAATACCCCATGCGCTCTGTGAGCTTTTCCCAGTCATCCACATAGTCGAAGACGCTCTGGCGGCAGAGCCGGTTGAATTCAGTGACGCCATAGTCCTCGATGGCTTTCTTGCCGGAGAAGCCCAGTTTCCGTTCCACTTCGAGCTCGACGGGGAGACCGTGGGTGTCCCAGCCGCCCTTGCGTGAGACGTAGTAACCGCGCATGGTCTTGTAGCGCGGAAAGATGTCCTTGAATGCCCGCGCCAGAACATGGTGGATGCCGGGGCGACCGTTCGCCGTTGGCGGTCCCTCGTAAAAGACGTAGCGCGGTCCCTCTCGGGTTTGCTCGATGGTTTGCTTGAAGACGTCTGCCTGCTTCCAGAATGCCAGAACATCCTTTTCCATCTCAGGCAGGTTCACTTGAGGAGAGACGTCTTTGAATCTAGGCATGATTCCTCCACGTTCAATCGATCGCCAGGGTTGCCACGACAGCCCGATGATCGGATCCTGTAGGCATGCTCAGGACCCGAGCTTCAACGGTGCGCCAGTGGCGTGAATGAAATATGTAATCGATGCGGGCTTGGAACAGGAGGCCGATCCCCCGGCCCATCCGCGCCTCGCTCGACGGCCATGTGAAACCGTAGCCGCGGCCCACGTTCTTAAATGCGTCGACCATGCGGGCGCTCATGCACCGGTACGCGTCGCTGAATTCGCCCATGTTGAAGTCACCCGCGACAATGACCGGGATAGCACCCTGGCCTTCCTGCTCCGTCTGCCACTGGTCGATGTACCCGCAGATGGCTTTGATCTGCGCCTCGCGACCCCGAAATCCTTCGGTAAGGCTCTCCACCGGCCCGCTCGCCGCACTGCTGCTGCCCGTGACGGATCTCAAGTGAACGCCCACGAATCGCAGGGTCCCATGGGGCGTCGCCACATCTGCCGCTGCGGACCGCAATCCCTGCCCGGTCTGCAGGCTGCCCAGCTCTTCCATCGGCCAGCGGCTGTAGATGCCTATCCCGTAACTCGAGGATCCCAGCCGCTGCACAGTACGGTACGGGTAGACATCGCCGATGGCCTCCGCCAGCGCGGCGTCCTGCCTGCCACTGAGCTCAGCCAGAGCGATGATGTCGGGCTGTTCTGCCTCGATGGCTTCGATCATGGCGTCGACGTTGCGATTTCGGACCAGCACGTTCAGCGCCATCACCCGTACGGATTGCTGCTCTGCCGTGATTTCGCCGCCTCTCGGAATGAATCGCCATCCGAAAAAGGCCAGCCACAGGATCGCGGGGAGCAGTGCCGCGATGATGGACACTGGCCGGCGATCGATGGCCGCCAGGAGCAGCGCTACCGGCGTCAACACGAAAGGCGCAGCCGGCAGGCTGTTGAGCAGCGCGAGCACCAGCAGTTGATCACCCCAGATGGCCCGGGCCAGCAGCCAGCCAACGATGGCGGCTGCATAGAGGACCAGGAATGCAGTGATCAATCGCCTCACCCGACCTCGATATAGATTCGTTTGTTAATGGCGCCCTTGGACTTATAGTCTGAGACGCGAATCTTCCCGATCTCACGAGTGTTGGCTACATGCGTGCCGCCGTCGGCCTGCAGATCGAGCCCGACAATCTCGACGGTCCGCACCTCTCTGATGCCCTCCGGCAGGAGGTTGATCTTCGTGCGGATCAGATCAGGGATCTGAAACGCCTCCTCACGAGGCAGAATCTTAACGCGCACATCGCGTGCGGCCCGGATTTCTTCGTTGCAGCGAGCTTCGATTTCGGCTACGAGCTCGCCGCGCATGGTTGCGAACTCGAAATCCATCCTGCCCTGGCCGGGGTCCATGTTGCCGCCCGTGACCTGCGCCCCATGGT
>CAYLZG010000133.1:11084-11847 GCA_964387985.1 uncultured Anaerolineales bacterium
TGAAGATCGGTAACGACACCTACAAGATCAAGCTGGTCGTGGAAGACGACGCCACACAGGACGTGGAGCGCACTGTGGGTCTGCATGAGTCTGTACCGGCGATCCCAGTCGATGACGCCGGTCACGGCTGCACCCTCTTGCGGCACAACGCCGCCAAGGGTGTGCCAGACCAGGTCACCCTCCTTCTTGACCGCAGTGACAGGGACCGCGACCTCCGGTGTTTCGGCCGCCTGGAAGACCTGAAGGCGCAGCAAACCCGTATCGTTCGGTTGTCCGCCGCCGCCCGGATAGAACGCGGAGCGGTCGAGCGCCACGCGATTGCCCGCCGGATCGACGGCAACGACCCGGGCTTCGAACTCACGCACATAGCTGTCGGTTTGGTACAAAAGATCGGTCATGGTTGGTGTCCTTTAAACAGAAACGCCCCCGTCCCTTCCTGGGGACGAGAGCATAGCTCCCGCGATACCACCCCGGTTAACGATGGAAGACTGAGAATTGAAGATCGAAGATTGGCCAGCCGGTGCACAATCTTCAATCTCGAATCTTCGATCTGCAATCGCTCGCTCAGTGAGGCGCCAACACGCCTCTGCGCCGGCTAACGGTGCGCAGGGCCGGCGACGTCTACTTCACCCGCAGCAGGCAGGCGTTTCGGGTCGCAGCTCCGGAAGGATTTTCGGCGTTCCTGTGCGTCCGGCTCGCATCAACCCGGACTCGCTGGGCCACAAGATGGCCGCCTACTCGTTTCCATCATCGCTTGTGAAGT
>CAYLZG010000134.1:0-11817 GCA_964387985.1 uncultured Anaerolineales bacterium
CCGCCTCCAGGTCTCCTTGCCGCACGCTCAGCCCGTGCCGCACGCACGCCAGGACGCCGGCCTCGCTCAACTCGATGCCGCGGGCTGTGACGCGCTTCGCCTGCACCAGGTGTGCCAGCAGCGCGCCATCGCCGCAGCCCAGGTCCAACACCCGCGCGCCTGTGGAGATGAAGTCTGCGATGATGCGCAGATCGGGTCGCAGCGCCTGGCTCATAGTCCCGCCTCTCGTGCCACGCGATTGACGAAGCTGCCCAGCAGCCGGGTCATGGTGTCGACTTCCAGCAAAAATGCATCGTGGCCCCAACTGCTCTCGATGTCGAGGTAGGTGACATCGGCCCCCGCGGCCGTCAGTGCGGTGACGAGTTCTTTGCTGTGATAGGACGGGTAGAGCCAATCGCTGGTGAAGCTCACGACCAGGAACTTGATGTGTTGTGAGTGTGCGAAGGCCGCTGCCAGCCCCGCGGGCGTGCTGAGGTCGAAGTAGTCGAGCGCCTTCGTGACGTAAAGGTAGCTATTCGCGTCGAAGCGTTGGGTGAAGCTGAGTCCCTTGTACTTGAGGTAGCTCTCCACCTCAAACTCCGTGCTGAATTCGTAGCCGAACTTCTCGCGGTTCTGCAGCCGGCGCCCGAACTTGGCATGCATGGATTGGTCGCTGAGGTAGGTGATGTGGCCCACCATGCGCGCGATGGCCAGGCCCGCGTCCGGACGGTGGCCGTTGGCGTAGTAGTTGCCGTCCTGCCAGTTGGGGTCTGCGTAGATGGCCTGCCTGCCGACCTCGCTGAAGGCGATCAGCATGGGGCTGGAACGCGCAGTCGTCGCCAGGGGAATGGCGGACCGGACGCGCTCCGGGTGATGGCTGGCCCATTCGAGCACCTGCATGCCGCCCATCGATCCGCCCGCCACGCTCAGGAGTCGATCGATGGCCAGATGATCGATCAACGCGCGCTGTGCCCGGACCATGTCGCCTATGGTCACCACGGGAAAATGCAGGCCGTACGGTTCGTGTGTGGCAGGGTCAGGGCTCGCGGGCCCGCTCGATCCGTAGCACGAGCCGAGCACATTGGAACAGATCACAAAGAAACGATCTGTATCGAATGCTTTTCCAGGACCGATGCAGTCCGACCACCAGCCTCCCGGTCCGCCGGCGTGAGCGCTGCCGCTCAGCGCGTGGCACACCAGGATCGCGTTGGACCGCTCGGCGTTGAGCGTTCCATAGGTCTCGTAGGCGAGCGTCACGGGGCTGAGCGTTGCGCCCGATTCCAGGGTGAAGGGCGTTTTCTCGGCGAACGTGAAGTTCTGGGTATCCTGATAGAGCACCATCGTTTGATCTCCCGCTCGGGATGTGTTGTTAACCAAAACGCCCTCTCACGATCGAATGAGAGGGCGGTAGCGCGACTGCCAACAAAAAACCCCGGGAAAAACGGCCTCGATTGAGGCAGGCCCGGGGAGGGTGGCGGCATCATTGCACCTTTCCTCTCATCTTCCAGATCCCATCTGCCGGAGTTGGCACCTTGTTTGCAGGTTGCCGAGGCTTCATCGGGCCGGTCCCTCTGCCTCTCTGGATGAAAGTGCGGGCGTATTCAATTGTTCGGTGAGCGAGACTATAACAGCGCGCCTGTGATTTGTCAAACAGTCAGCGGCTCCAAAGGGGAGTATAATGGCTGGCGATTCTTGTCCAGGGGATGGTTGCATGGCATTACTGAGCATGCGGGATGTGAGCATCGGGTTCGGCGGTCACCCGGTCCTCGAAAACATCGACCTGCAGATCGAGCGCGGCGAGCGGCTGGGGCTGTTGGGTCGCAACGGTGCAGGCAAATCGACGCTGCTAAAACTGGTCGCAGGGGAGCTGGAACCGGATGCCGGCGCCATCGTCCGCGAGCGCGGCGTTCAGGTCGCTTACCTGTCGCAGGAGGTGCCAGAGGGGATCACCGGACCGGTCCGTGATGTCATCGCGGCCGGACTGCAATCCGGTTCGCCCGACGCGGTTACCGCAGGCTCGCCTGATACGGCGAACTCGGCGGACGAGGTGTGGAAGGATCGCCTCCTGCTGGACACCATCGTCTCTCGAATGCAGCTCGACCCCGGTGCGGAATTCGACCAGCTGTCGGCAGGCCTGAAGCGCCGCGTGATGCTGGCGCGCGGCCTGGTCCGCGACCCGGACATCGTGCTGCTGGATGAGCCGACCAATCACCTGGATCTCGATGCGATCGCGTGGATGGAGGACTTCCTTCTGCGCTACAGCGGCACCCTCGTGTTCGTTACCCATGACCGCATCTTCCTCCGCCGGCTCGCCACCCGGATCATCGAGGTGGATCGCGGCCGCCTGATCGACTGGGCCTGTAACTACGACACGTTCAGCGCGCGCAAGCAGGCAGTGCTGGCCGCGGAGGCGACGCAGCAGGCGGAATTCGACAAGAAGCTGGCGCAGGAGGAAGCCTGGATTCGCCAGGGCATCGAGGCGCGGCGCACCCGCAATGAAGGCAGGGTGCGAGCATTGGAGCGCATGCGCCGCCAGCGACGCGAGCGGCGCGAGCATCCGGGCAACCTGCGGATGCAGGTGCAGGAGGTGGAACGCTCGGGGAAGCTGGTGATCGAGGCGAAAGGGGTGGGTTTTTCCTTTGGCGACCGTCCCGTGGTCCGCGATTTCTCGACCACGATCGTGCGCGGCGACAAGCTGGGCATCATTGGCCCGAACGGTTCCGGTAAGACCACCTTGCTGCGCCTGCTGATCGGGGAGATCGCATCTCAGCGCGGCTCGATCCGCCATGGCGCCAATGTCGAGCTGGCTTATTTCGACCAGTTGCGCGCCCAGCTGGACGAGGATGCGACCGTGTTCGACAATATTGCAGGCGGCAGGGACTTCGTGACGATCAACGGTTATCGACGGCACGTGATCGGCTATCTGCAGGAGTTCCTCTTCCCCACCGAGCGCGTTCGTGCAGCCGTGAACACCCTCTCGGGCGGAGAGCGCAACCGGCTCCTCCTTGCGCGGCTGTTCGCCAGGCCTGCCAATGTGCTCGTGTTGGATGAACCGACGAATGACCTCGATCTGGAGACGCTGGAGCTCCTCGAGGATCTGCTGCTCGCGTTCGAGGGGACGCTGCTTCTGGTGAGCCATGACCGGGAGTTGCTGAACAACGTGGTGGATGGGACGTTGGCGATGGAACCCGGCGGCACGGTCGGAGAGTACGCTGGAGGGTACGATGACTGGGTGCGCCAACGGCCAGAGCCTTCGGCCGTGCCTGCACAGAAGGCGAACATCCAGGGTGCACCACGGCCGCGCGAGGCTCCTTCGGCAAGGCCGGCCCGGCTCACCTACAAAGAGAGGCAGGAGCTCGAGGCGTTGCCCGCGCGTTTGGATGCCCTGGAGGAGGAGCAGGCAGCGCTCTACGCGGCGATGGCCGATGCCAGCACGTACCAGGCAGGCGGCAATGATGTTGTGCGCGCGACTGCGCGCCTGGCCGAAATCGAGCAGGCGTTGGCCCAGATGTATGCCCGTTGGGAGGAGTTGGAGAGCAAGGCCTGACGGTCCTGTGGTACAATGGTCCGAACTTGCTAAAGACTCACACTACCCCGATACGAGAATGCCATGACTGAGCCAGATCTCACGCGAAGGCGCGAAAACGCGAAAAGTGGTGTTGCACTGCTTACGACTGAGGATGCGATGACCGCGACCAAATCACCCAGGGTCGGCAAAGCCTGGCCGCGCAGGACGGCGCAGGTCAGGTTTAAGGACGGCCGCATCTTTGCGGCGCCGCGCAACACCGAGTTGCGTCACTTCGTCGACGCAGCCGGTGCAGAGAAACCGTGGCCATTTCCGATCGTTGCCGCGTTGATCGACAACGAGCTGCGCGAACTCACCTACCACATAGACCGGGATGTGGAGGTGATTCCCCTGGGAACGGACGATCGCGACGGCAGCCGCATCTACCGGCGTTCGCTGACCTTCTTGCTCGTCGTAGCCGCGCACGATCTGTTTCCCCAGGTGGTCGTGAACGTTGACCACGCGGTGACCTTCGGCGGTTACTACTGTGAGGTGAAAGGCCGTCCGCAGTTCACCACGGAGGAGCTGGCAGCCATCGAGGCGCGCATGGCTGAGATCGTGGCGTCGGACGCGACCATCAGCAAGAGGCGTGTGCCCCTGGCCGAGGCAATCGACTTCTTCCGCGAGCGCGGCGAGGAAGACAAGGTCCGCCTGCTCCAGCACCGGCAGAAGGATTACCTGGTATTGTATGAGCTGTGCGGCTACCGGGATTACTTCCACGGCTATATGGTCCCCTCCGCCGGTTACATCACGTCCTTTGCCTTACAGTACTACGAGCCCGGGTTCCTGCTGCGCTTTCCGCTCCGCCAGAGCATGGAGCTCGATCCGGTGGTCGAGTATCCGAAGCTGGTCGGCGTGTTTCGCGATTATGGCAATACGCTCCGGCTGTTGGGTTTGGAGGATGTCGGCTCGCTCAACGCAGCGATCAACGCGGGCCGGATGAATGAGATCATGTTGGTGGCCGAGGCACGGCATGAGCACCGCATCGCGCATCTGGCCACGCAGATCGCGGAGGCGCGCGATCAGGTGAAGCTCGTGATGATTGCAGGGCCATCGTCGTCCGGCAAGACGACTTTCTCGAAGCGATTGGCCGTGCAGCTGCTCGCCAACGGCATCCGGCCGATTGCTGTCGAAATGGACAACTATTTTGTCGACCGGGAGCTGACGCCGAAGGATGAGAAGGGCAATTACGACTTCGAGCGCCTGGAGGCCCTGGATCTCCCACTGTTCAACGACCACCTGGCGCGGCTCATGGCTGGCGAAGAAGTGGAGCTGCCGCTGTTCAACTTCCGGACGGGAAAGCGCGAGCCGGGCTCAGTTGCCCAACTGGGCGCGGACCAGCTCCTCCTGATCGAGGGCATCCATGGGCTGAATCCGCGTCTGGCGCCGGATGCCCTGGCTGAGAGCGTGTTCCGCATCTACATCTCTGCCCTGACCCAATTGAACATCGACCGCCACAACCGGGTCTCCACCACCGACAACCGGTTGATCCGCCGGATCGTGCGTGATGCGCGCACGCGCGGCTACTCGGCCGCGGACACCATTGGCCGCTGGGAGAGTGTGCATCGCGGCGAGCGCCGGCACATCTTTCCCTACCAGGAGAACGCGGACGCGATGCTGAACTCCGCGCTGGTGTACGAGTTGTCCGTGTTGAAGGCATTTGCGGAGCCGCTGCTGCTCCAGGTTGAGCCGGGCAAGCCTGCATATGTGGAGGCGCACCGGCTGCTTGCATTTCTCCGGTGGTTCGAGTCCGCGCCGGCGGACCCGGTGCCCGATAACTCGATCCTGCGCGAGTTCATCGGCGGAAGCAATCTGGAGCACTTCGAGCCCTGGAAGCGGGCGTGATGGTGCGATGACCTCCCGGCCGTATGCCGCGGCCTTCGAGGCATCAGTGGGTAGATCTCAACACGAAAGCTCAGTCTGGGCTTTGCTGTCGCAAGATCGTGGGGTGAGGCGAAGTGAAGCCGAGCATCGCGATTCGGACGCCTGCGCCGGTGCGGCAAAAACGGCAGATGCTGCAGACTTGGGATCTGCTGGACAAAGTCCGTGGGGGTGCGAATGCCCCCGTGGGTATGAACAAAGAGTACCGTTGAGGGAACGCTGATGTAGAGCGTTCCCTCGCTTTTTTTGCCTCCACCTTGGTAACGATGCCACGTAGCGTGTTTCCCTCTTTGCGCGGTCAGTTCTCAGACCCCGCCGCAACTCTTCAATAAGAAGCCCCGAAATTCCGGGATCGAGGTGGATGTCCTGGTAGCACCTGTGCCTGGCCTCCAATTCAACGACCCGGGCCACCGTTTTGAGCGGTGTCACGCAGGCCACGTTGGGCAGCTTTGCCGATATCTTTGAGGTCCTGTTCAGTCTCCATTCTCTCCATCGAGATACTGAGAATCTACTGCATTTTTGAGGTTGTTTTCCCTCAGTGAATCGAATACAGTTTCCTGGAGGATTCAGGCCAGGTTGTCCCAATGGCTATTCAGGAGCACCCCGACCGGCCGCGAGTAGTGAGGCGCAGGACAATGGGCCAGAGGCAAGCCAAGACAGCCAGCTAAACGAAGAGAGGAAAATATGTCGCTGGGTATGAGACAGAGGCGACTGCAGACCGACCCGCTTCCCTCGTGGAACGAGGGGCCAAGCAAAGCAGCAATCCTCCGTTTCCTTCAGGAGGTGACAACCGAGGGCGGCGCGGCGTTCGTGCCGCCTCTGGACCGGGTCGCCGTCTTTGACAACGACGGCACGCTCTGGGCGGAGAAACCTCTCTACTTCCAGGGGAGCTTTGCCCTGGATCGGGTCAAAACGCTGGCTGCTGAGCATCCCGAGTGGCAAGAGCAGCAGCCGTTCCGGGCCGTGCTGGAGGACGATCTCGAGAGTGTTTTTGCCGGAGGTATGAAGGCCATACTCGACATCCTCGTCGCCACCCATGGCGGCAACACGAGCGAGGAATTCGAGCAGATCGTCCTGGACTGGATCGCTGGCGCTCGGCACCCTGAGACCGGCCGCCCCTACACCGAGATGGTCTACCAGCCCATGCTGGAGCTCCTTGGGACCCTGCAGACCCATGGCTTCCGGAACTATATCGCCTCCGCAGGCGGCATCGAGTTCATGCGTGCCTGGGTCGAAGGCGTATACGGCATCCCGCCCGAGCAGGTGATCGGCTCCAGCATCGAGACCCGCTTCGAGATCCGGGATGGCAAGCCGGTGTTGGTGCGTTTGCCTCAGGTCGATTTTGTACACGACCACGAGGCCAAACCGGTGGGCATCCACAAATTCATCGGCCGCCGCCCGCTCCTGGCCTTTGGCAACTCGGACGGTGATCTCCAGATGCTGCAGTGGACGGCGGCAGGCGACGGCCCGCGATTCCTGGGCCTGGTGCATCACACGGACGCCGAGCGCGAGTGGGCCTACGACCGCGAATCGCCCGTCGGCCGGCTGGACAGGGCGCTAGACGAAGCCCGGGCACAGGGTTGGACCGTGGTGGATATGGCGCGCGAGTGGCGGGTTGTGTACCCCTGGGAGGGATCATCGTGACGGGAACTGCCCCACCACGCATCCACGTGCTGGCCAAACCAACGGGGGCGGCCTGCAATCTAGACTGCGTCTATTGCTTCTTCCTGGAGAAGGAAACCCTGTACCCGGGCAGCAAGCTTCGCATGAGCGACGCCGTCCTAGAGACCTACATCCGGCAGCTCATCGAAGCGCATCGCACTCCGCAGGTGACGGTCGCTTGGCAGGGCGGTGAGCCGACACTGATGGGTGTGGACTTTTACCGCCGGGCGATCGAGTACCAGAAGCGGTACGCGCGGCCTGGCATGGTTTTCGAAAACACGATGCAGACGAACGGCACCTTGCTCGATGACGAGTGGTGCCGTTTCTTTAAGGAAAACAACTTTCTCATCGGCATCAGCCTCGACGGCCCGCGCGAGTTGCACGATACCTACCGGCGGGACAAGGGCGGGCAAGGCACCTTTGACCGCGTGATGCGCGGGCTGCGGCTGCTGCAAAAGCACGAGGTCCAGTTCAACGTGTTGGTCGCCGTCAATCGCACCAACGCTGATTATCCACTGGAGGTGTATCGCTTCCTGCGCGGTGAGGTAGGCACGAGCTGGATCCAGCTTATCCCCGTCATCGAGCGCCTGGGCGAAAACGGCGGCCGCGCCTTTCTCCAGGAGGGTTCTCGGGTTTCCGAGCGTTCGGTCCAGCCAGAACAGTTCGGACGATTTCTCATTACCATCCTCGACGAATGGGTGCGACACGACGTGGGCCGGATCTATGTTCAGACCTTTGAGGCGGCGGCGCGCAACTGGCTGCGGCTCCCCTCCTCGGGCATGTGCGTCTTTGAAGAGACCTGCGGCCTGGGCTTGGCCCTGGAGCACAATGGCGACCTCTACTCGTGCGATCACTTTGTTGAGCCCGACTACCTGTTGGGCAACATCATGGACACCCACATGGTCGAGATGGTCGTCTCGCAGAAACAGCGTACGTTCGGGATGGACAAGCGCGACACCCTGCCTCGAACCTGCCGCGAGTGTGATGTGCTCCTGGCCTGTCGTGGCGAATGTCCCAAGAACCGGTTCCTGACAACGCGGGACGGCGAGGCCGGCCTGAACTACCTGTGTGCCGGTTGGCAGGCCTTTTTTCGGCGAGCCAAGGAGCCGATGCAGATCATTGCCACATTGATGCGCATGGGCCGCCCGGCCTCAGATGTCATGGAGATCATGGCTGGAAAGGAGGCTGACTGGCAAACGACATTGAGGAGAACCAGGCCCAGTGATCTCTGCCTGTGTGGCAGCGGGCTCAGATTTGGACAATGCCATGGTTGGAAGCGCCCCAGGGCTGATGATCAGAGGGAGCGCACCAAGCAAGTGCAGCACTCGCGGCGGCGCGCCAGAGCCGGCCTGAGCTGATGATTGCAGGCAATTCCGCGAACCTGGGGCAGATCCAGCGAGGCTGCCCCGACAGACCAAACAAGAAAGTGAGGGAGAAATGGCTGAGAAGAAACCGAACATTCTGATCATCTGGGGAGACGACATCGGCATCACCAACCTGAGCTGCTACAGTGACGGGTTGATGGGCTACCGCACCCCGAATATCGACCGCATTGCCGACGAAGGCATGCGTTTTACCGATTCCTACGGCCAGCAGAGCTGCACCGCCGGGCGAGCAGCATTCATCACGGGGCAAAACCCGTACCGTACCGGTCTTACGAAAGTGGGTATGCCCGGCGCAGACATCGGCTTGCAGGCCGAAGACGTCACCATCCCCGAGCTTCTCAAACCGCTTGGCTACGCGACCGGTCAGTTCGGCAAGAACCACTTCGGCGACAGAAACAAATACCTGCCCACCGTTCATGGATTCGATGAATTCTTTGGCAACCTCTATCACCTCAACGCCGATGAAGAGCCAGAGCATGTGGATTACCCGCCGGAGCAGGATTTCCCCAACTTTAAGAATATCTTCGGCCCCCGGGGTGTCATTCACTCCTGGGCCACCGAGGAAGATGATCCCACCGAGCATCCGCGCTGGGGCCGCGTCGGCAAGCAGCGCATTGAGGACACCGGCCCGCTGACCCGGAAACGCATGGAGACCTGTGACACCGAGTTCGTTGCGGCCGCCGAGGACTTCATCAGACGCGCGCACGACGATGACAAGCCCTTCTTTGCATGGGTCAATACCACCTGGATGCACTTCCGCGTCCACCCGCCGGAGCACGTGCTGGGCCAGGCCGGGCGCTGGCAATCTTTCTATCACGATGTGATGGTGGAGCACGATAAGCAGGTAGGCCAGTTGCTCGACCTGCTGGACGAACTGGGCATCGCGGAAGACACGATTGTCATGTATTCCACCGATAACGGGCCGCACATGAATACCTGGCCCGACGGTGGCATGACCCCCTTCCGGAACGAGAAGAACTCCAACTGGGAGGGCGCCTTCCGCGTCCCGGAGATGGTTCGCTGGCCGGGCAAGATCAAAGCCGGCACAGTCTCCAACGAGATCATCAGCCACACCGACTGGCTGCCCACCTTGTTGGCAGCCGCCGGAGATGCCGATATCTCCGAGAAGCTGAAGGCGGGATACCAGGTTGGAGACAAGACCTACAAGGTGCACATCGACGGCTACAACTTCCTGCCCTACTTCACCGGTAAGGAAGAAAAAGGGCCGCGCCCGGGCATCATCTACTTCTCCGATGACGGCGACCTGGTCGGGCTCCGCTACGATAACTGGAAGTTTGTCTTTGCCGAGCAGCGCGTCCAGGGCACGGTGCAGATCTGGGCCGAGCCGTTCGTCTTCCTGCGCGTGCCCAAGGTCTTTAACTTGCGCACCGATCCCTTCGAGCGCGCCGATATCACCTCGAACACCTATTGGGACTGGATGATCGATCGGGTTTACCTGACCTATGCCGCCCAGTTCCTGGTGCGGCAGTTCCTGGAAACTTTCCAGGCATTCCCACCGCGGATGAAGCCGGCCAGTTTCGGCATCGACCAGATAATGGCAAAGATGGAACAGAGCTTCGATTACTAGTCCTTGAGACGAGCGCCGGGCGCAGCCGGCCACGGCTGGTTGCGCCTGCGGCGCGCTACGCTGCTTTGTCTAAAGGAAAACCAAGGAACATGAACGAGATTCTGGCTGCGATCATGAACCTGTCGACGCTGGTGTTTGTGGTGACCGGCATGCTCGCCATGGGCCTGAGTTTGACCATCCCCCAGATTGTCGCACCATTACGTAACACCCGCCTGGTAATCCTGGCTTTGCTGGCGAATTTCGTGCTCGTGCCTCTTCTGGCCTATCTGATCGGCTCGATTATCCCACTCAGCGATGGCTTGCGTGTTGGGCTTATCCTGGTCTCTACCGCAGCCGGGGCGCCCTTTCTGCCCAAGCTGGCCCAGGCCGCCCGGGGCAACATCGCCCTGTCGGTCGGCTTGATGGTGCTGTTGATGGTCACAACCGTCCTCTATATGCCCATCATGCTGCCGCTTCTGATCCAGGGTGTTACGGTAAACCCGTGGGATATCGCCCGCTCGCTCATTGTCCTGATGTTGATCCCGCTAGCGGTCGGTCTGTTCATCAAGGCGCGGTACTCGCCAACCGCCGGCCAGCTTCAGCCCTACATGGCGCAGGCATCGACATTTGCCCTCGTCCTGTTGCTGGTAGCGGGCCTGTTATCGAATCTGAGCGCCATGCTGGACATCGTCGGCACGGGTGGGTTCATCGCCGCGCTGTTATTCCTGGCCGGGACGTTTGCCATTGGCTACTTTCTGGGGGGCAAGGATGCGCAGACCCGCTCGGTGCTGGGCCTGGGTACCGCCCAGCGCAATCTGGCCGCCGCCCTGGTCGTCGCCACCGCCAATTTTGCCGACAATCCGGATGTGACCATGATGGTCCTGACCCTGGGTCTGGTGGGCCTCGCCGTCTTGATGCTGACTGCCGGCGAGCTGGGCAGGCGCGCCAAGAGCTCGGTAGCGGATCTATCGGAGGCATAGGTCATGTCTCTCCTGGATCAATTGCCAGTTTGGGCGATCTACCTGCTGACAGTAGGCCTGGTGCTGCCCACCGCCGAGCTCGGTTTTCGCCTTGGGGTTCGGCTGCGGCGCCGCGATCCTTCTTTTCTGCAAGGCTCGATGCCGGTGGCGGAGGTGGCCGGCTTATTGGGCCTGTTGGGTTTTTTGCTCGCCTTCTCCATCGGCATTGCCGTCAACCATTTTGATACACGTCGCGGGCTTGTCGTCGCCGATGCCAACGCCATTGGAACGAGCTACCTGCGGACCAGCTTTCTGGGTGAGCCGGATCGAACCCAGGCGCGGGACCTCTTGCGCGAGTACGTCGATCTGCGCCTGGCTGCTGTGGACCCGGCCAGGCTGGAGGAAGCACGCCGCCGGTCTGAAGAGATCCACGACCACCTATGGTCGATCGTGGAAGTACAGACCAGTCAAAGCCCTGACGGCGGTACGGCCAAGTCGTTTGCGGACGCCGTCAATCACATGTTCGACATCTACAGCCAGCGGCTGGCCGCCGTGTCCAACCTGCGTCTCCGGCCGCTTATGTGGCAGGTGCTCTATGGCACTGCGCTGCTGACTTTTTTCCTGATCGGCCTCGTCAGCAGCGTGGACGGCAAGCGAAACGCCGTGGTCTGGATCCTCCTGGCCTTGGTGCTGTCTGCGATCCTGGTGCTCATTGCGGACTTGGACCGGTCGCAAGAGGGTCTGCTCACTATCAGTCAGCAAGCCCTGTCGGATCTACAGAGACAGTTCGCTACGCCTGCGCCATGAAGGAGGTTTTGA
>CAYLZG010000135.1:0-3539 GCA_964387985.1 uncultured Anaerolineales bacterium
CGGCAGATGAAGATCTACGGCGGGCTGTACCACGAGATCTTCAACGAGTACTGCCACGACGAGGTCATCGGCGACACCATTCGCTGGATCCTGGCCAGGGTGTGAGGTCAGAACCGGACAGCGCTCAGACGGCCCGCTGCGAACGACATCCGCGGCGGGCCATAGTATGACGTGCACAGGAGGTCGGGCAATGCAAATGCGCCAACTTGGCAGCAGCAACCTGCAAGTTTCGGCCCTCGGGCTCGGCTGCATGCGAATGAGCTTCGGCGACGCGCCCATCGGCGACAAGCGGGAGATGATCGCCTTTCTGCACGCGGCGGTCGACCGCGGCATCACCTTCTTCGACACTGCGGAGGTGTACGGCCCCTTCACCAACGAGGAACTGGTGGGCGAAGCGCTCGAGTCTTTCCGCGGGCAGGTGGTGATCGCCACCAAATTCGGGTTCAAGCACGCCCCCGACAAGGGACCGGGCCCGGGAGCCGGCCTGGACAGCCGGCCGGAGCATATCAGGCGGGTGGCCGAGGCCTCGCTCAGGCGCCTGCGGGTCGAGGCCATCGACTTGCTCTACCAGCACCGGGTTGACCCGGATGTGCCGATCGAAGAGGTAGCAGGCACTGTCAAGGACCTGATACGCGAAGGCAAGGTCAGGCACTTTGGGCTTTCTGAGGCGGGCGTCGAAACCATTCGCCGCGCCCACGCGGTCCAGCCGGTCACCGCGATCCAGAGCGAGTATTCGCTGTGGTGGAGGACCCCTGAAGAGGACGGGCTGCCCGTTTGCGAGGAGCTTGGCATCGGCTTCGTGCCGTTCAGTCCGTTGGGCAGGGGCTTCCTCACGGGCAAGATCGACGAAACCGCGACCTTCGACAGCTCCGACATCCGCAGCCGCAGCCCTCGTTACACGCCGGAGGCGCGCAAGGCCAACCGGGTCGTGGTCGACCTGCTGGCCAGGATCGGAGAACAGAAGGGGGCGACGCCGGCGCAGATCGCGCTCGCCTGGCTGCTGGCCCAGAAGCCGTGGATCGTTCCGATACCGGGCAGCCGTAAGCTGGAGCGCCTGGACGAGAACACCGGCGCGGTTGCGTTGGAACTCACACCCGGCGACCTGCGGGAGATCGAACACGCCCTTTCGACGATCACGATCCAGGGGGACCGCTATCCCGCGGAGCACGCGCGGATGGCCGGTCGCTGAACCTTCGCAGATTGTTGGGACCGCACAGGCCTGGCGGGAGGACCGTCGCGCGCGGCCTTGCGGTCCCGGGAGAATCATGTTGGGGCGGATAGTGCAGACGCTGAGAACCAATTTGCAGGGCTCTCGCCGGGGAGCTTCTTAGCGAGCGCTAGCCGCCCACCCTGCGGATTTGTTCGCTTGCTGTCCCAGGAACATGCGCAGCTGTGCACCATGCTCCTGCACATGTCGCATGTTGTACAACTGCAGCTCCACCCAAGGCGCCTCGCCCCACGGATACCGGCACAGCCGGTAAGCCTGTTCGTTGGAGAGTGAACCGATCAACTCCTGGTATTTTTGGCGGCAGTGTGCGAGATAGGTGAGCAACTCATCTCGGGTGTACATCCGCGGCAGCAGTTTGTCCGGGTCCATCTCGACCACGTCGAAGGGCGCGGGCGGGGCAAATCGCTCCTCTTCCTCTCCGGACAGGTACAGATCCAGCCAGAAGAGCGTGTGATAAGCCACGTACCAGAACGCCGAGAACCCGGCTGCCACCCATTGGTCCGGCTGGTCCTCCCACAATCTCTGATCCCACAGTTCATCCGGGCAGTCGTGCAGGGTGGCGCCGAACATGTCAATGGCTGCTCCAAACTGGCGCCACAGGATCTCCCGATCGATTGCGTCCATCACTTATTCCTCCTCGATCTTGCCGCCGTTACGGAGCGAGAAACACCACCTTGGCGGGTGAAGCCACGCATCCTGCTCGCACCCGAGCCTCACCGGTGCGGCCTGATTCTTCCAGGCCAACAACTCACTCATTAACACATTAACACTATTCACCTTAAGAGATATACCCACCCCCCCTCAATTCATTCTGCGTCTGTGACTCAGAGCGGCATGTGCAGGGGACCAGGCCCATGAATCGCACGGACGCGATCCGCCATTTCAATTGATAGTCTGTCGGGATTTCCGCCGGTATCGGGTGTAAATGTGTTAATCAGGCCGGACGCACGGCATCACCCCTTCTCGCCGACGCGGCCCAGCAGCCGCGCGAGCGCAGCGCGATCCTCGGGCGACACATAATCGGGCAACTCCCCATCGCGGTCGAGGATGGCCTGGCCCAGCCGGCTCTGCGACAGCATCCGGAGATCTTCCTCCAGGGGATCGAGCAGGCGATGGTCGCTGACGATCCGGCCGTCCCGCATGCGCACGATCCGCTGCGTGCTTTGCGCGACCCGACGGTCGTGGGTCACGACAACGATGGTCGTCCCCTGGTTGCGGTTCAGCTCCGCGAGCAGGGCCAGGATCTCCTCGCCGCTCTGGCTGTCTAGGCTGCCCGTGGGTTCATCGGCCAGCAGCAGGGCCGGGCTGTTCGCCAGCGCGCGGGCGACCGCCACCCGCTGCCGCTGGCCGCCGGAGAGCTGCGCGGGCAGGCTGCCCGGCCGGTCAGCCAGGCCGGCCATCTCGAGGAGGAGCTGACCGCGCTTGCGCCGCTCGCCTGCGGACATCCGGCCCTGCATCGGCGTCTCAACATTCTCCAGCGCGGTCAGCGTGGGGAGCAGGTTGTGGAGCTGGAACACGAATCCGACCGTCCGCGCGCGGAAGTCATCCACGTCCTTCAGGTGCGCCAGGTTCTCGCCGTTCACCCACACCTCGCCCGAGGTCGGCTGGTCCAGCGCACCCAGCATGTTCAGGAGCGTGCTCTTCCCGCAGCCGCTGGGCCCCATGATGGCGATGAGCTCGCCGCGAGCAACGGTCAGGTTGACTCCATCCAACGCGCGCACGGAGGCCTCACCCAGGCCGTAGGTCTTGGTCAGGTCCTTCGTTGCGATCAGTACGTCGTCCATCTCAGCCGCCCCGGATGTTCACGAAGGCCGTCATTCCCCAGCGCAGGCTGGGATCGAGACCGGCGACCGTGACGATGATCGTGTAGTTCGTGCTGCCCTTCTCGGCCGAGCTCATCGGCGCAATGCGCGCGATCCTGCCCTCGAACGTCTCACCCGGCAGCGCATCGAAGGTGACCTCAACGCTCTGCCCGACCGCCAGCTTCGATACGTCCGTCTCACGCAGATCGGTCGTCTCGACCTGCATGTCGGAGGTGTCGCCGAGGATCAACGCCGGCTGGCCGGCGACGGCAAGCTCGCCCGGCCGGAGGTAGACCGCGCCGATCTCACCGCCGAAGGGCGCGGCGATCTGCGTCTGGGCCAGCTGCGCCTGCGCGACCTGGACCGCGGCCTGTGCTGACTGGACGGTCGCGTCTGCGATCGCGCGGTCCTCCGCGGTCGCGCCCGCCTGCAGCCGGTCCAGCGCGGCCTTGGCTCGCGCCACCTGGGCCTGTGCGGATGTCACAGGCCTTGGCTCGCGCCACCTGGGC
>CAYLZG010000135.1:3549-11785 GCA_964387985.1 uncultured Anaerolineales bacterium
ACTGCAGCCCCGGCTGCGGGCGCCTGTCCCTGCGCGACACTGACCTGGGCCTGCGCGGCCGCGATCTGGGCGCGCGCCACGGCAAGCTGCTGGGGCGTGGCGCCCTGCAGTGCCAGGTCGTAAGCCGCCTGCGCCGCAGCCAGGGCCAGCGTGCTCTGCTGGAGGGCCAACGCCTCGGGCCGGGCCGCAATGTGCGGATCACCCTTGACCGCATCGTACGCTGCCTGCGCCTGGCTGAGCGCCGCGCGGGCCTGGCCCACCTGCGACTCCGCAGCCTGGCGGCTGGCCTCGCTCGGCGGGCTGGCCAGCACCCTGTATTGCGCCTCGGCCACCGCAACCTGTGCCTGGGCCGCGGACACGCCGTCGGCCACCTGCTGCAGGCCGGCCTGCGCCTGCGCCAGCAGGGCTTCTGCCGCTGCGACGTCGGCCGCTGCCGCCGCGATTTCCGCAGGCGTTGCTCCGGCAAGGAGCTTCGCGCGAGCCGCCTCAGTCTCTGCGAGCGCGGCCTTGGCAGCCTGTTCCTGGCCCAGCAGCACGCTGTTGTCCAGCTCGACCAGCATTCCGCCGGCCTCCACCCGATCGCCCTCAGCTACGCGCACCGACTTGACCGTGCCCGCGGTCATGGGGCTGACCGCAGCCCACCGCACCGGAACCAGCTTGCCCGAGGCCCAGATCACGTCCTCCCGGGGCGCCTCGATCTCCTCTTCGACGGGCGCGGGAGCGCTGTGCGCCTGGTAAGCGCGATAGGCGAAGTAGCCGCCCACGAGGGCAACGGCGATCAATGCGACGATGATCCAGGTGCGTTTCATTCCCAATCTCCTGCCGTTACTCGTAACGCAGCGCCTCCACCGGCTGCAGCCGGCTGGCGCGCCACGCAGGATACAGGCCTGCGATCAGGCCGACGACGAGGGCCATGAGCACGGCCCGCACGAAGATGCCCGCGTTCCACGAGGGCGGCAGGAGCGCGCCGAAGGTCGGCTCCAGGACGAACAACTCCATCATGATGACACCCAGGATGGCGCCCAGCACGCTCGCCAGCAGGCACAGCAGCAGCCCCTCCTGGACGACCTGGTTGAGGATGCGGTGCTTCGGCCAGCCCAGCGCGCGCAGCACTCCGATCTCCCGGGTGCGCTCGTAGATGGACATCATCATGGTGTTGGCCACGACGATCCCGCCGACCAGCAGGGCCAGCAGGCCGATCGCGGCCGTCATTGCTTCGAGTTGCCCCATCGCGTCGGTGTCCTGTGCGAAGTTGCTGCTCAGGCTTACCTGGGCATCGGGGAAGCGCCGCGCCAGCGCCGCGCGCAGCGGCTCGGCCTGGTCCGAGCTGGTGGCATCCACAAAGATGAAGCTCACCTGCCGCGGCCGGTTCAGCAGGCGCTGGGCCTCGCGGAGTGCGAGCATAGCGCTGCCGTCCTCATACGCGATGCCGGTCTCCACGATGCCCACGACGCGATAGCGGTTGTCGTACAGGGTGAACCAGTCGTCGAGTCCTACCTTGAAGTTGGTCGCGGCAATCTTGCCCAGCACCACCTCGTTCGGCCGCTGGATGTAGCGACCCTCGGCCAGCTTGTAGTGCTTCATCGCACTGCTGTTGGGGTCCAGCCCACCGATCATCAGGAACGGCATGTCCGGCGTCATCTCGAAGCCGAGCAGCATGGGGCTAACGGACTTCACGCCCGGCATCGAGCGGATCTGGCCGACCATTTGCTCGTCGAGCGTCGACAGGCTCAGATCGGCCACCTTGGCCTGCATGAGCGAGATCTGTCCCGGTTCGCTGCTGCCCGACAGCGAGTTGAGCTGTTCGATGACGCCCTGCGACATGCCTCCCAACATCACCAGGGTCGCCACGCCGATGCCGATGCCCGTGGCAGAGATGAGCGTGCGCATGCGGCGGCGCCAGAGGTTGCGGAAGGGCAGCCCGGAGCCGGGAAGCCGGCTGAAGAATGCCTGGCCGGCCGCGGGCCGGTCCGCCGCGCCTCCCTCGTAGCGCAGCGCTTCTACGGGCTGCAGGTTGGCCGCGTGCCAGGCGGGATACGCGCCGCCGAGCACGCCCAGCAGCAGCGCGGTCAGCATGCCCTGGAGGAAGATATCCGGCGAGTAGATGCCCTCCAGGAAGCCGCCGATGCCCTGCACATTGCCGGACAGCTCCGTGAGCACCACACCCAGGACCGCGCCGAGCGCGCCCCCGATGAGGCTCAGCACGACTGCCTCGCCCAGGATCAGACCGACGATGCGGCGGCGGCGCCAGCCGAGGGCGCGCAGGACGCCGATCTCGCGCGTGCGCTCCAGCACGGACATCACCATCGTGTTCATCATGCCGAGCCCGCCCACCAGGATGGCGATGGCGGCAATGCCCCACGCGAACGCCTCGATCATGCCGGCCCATTGCTCGGTGGAGTCATACTCGCTCGCAACCGAGGCGCTCAAATCCTTATCCGCAGCCTGGATGCGGCTGACCACCTGGTCCATGTCGACCCCGCGCTGTACGCCCACCTGGAACAGGCTCACCTGCCGCGGCTTCTGGCTGATTTCCTGCGCATCGCCCAGGGTTACCAGCCCGCCGGATTCCTCCATGGCCTGGCCGGTCTCGTAGATGCCGACGATATGATACGGCACGCCGTAGAGGCGCACCGTGTCGTCGACGTTCTTCTTGAGCGACTCGGCCGCGCGGCGGCCGATCGCGATCTGCTTCGGCCCCGTGACGGGCTTGCCTTCGACGATGCGATAGTGGCTCGCAGCCTGGCTGCCCGGCTCGTAACCAAAGATGAGGAAGAAAGGCATGTCCTCAGTGGCGATCCAGGCATAGATCCCCGGCTCAACGGAGGCAACGCCGGGGATGGCCTCGATGCGTCGCGCGTCCTCTTCGTCCAGGCTCGAGAATAGCGGGTCAAATGCGTTCGCCTGGAGCACCAGCAGATCGTTGCTCACTGCGATGCTGCTCGCGTAGTTGACCGTCATGCCCCGGGCCATGGCGCCGAGCGCGACGACCGCAGCAACGCCGATGGCAATGCCCAGGATGGTCAGGAGGCTGCGAGTGCGTCTGCGCCACAGGGTCTTCAGGATCATGGTCGTGTTCTTCCTGCTGCTACAAGTAATAGCCTCTTTTCGGTATTCAGTCAATAGCTATCTGGCTGACTCTTGGCTGACGTCGCGAAAAGATGGCAAACATATGCGCATATGGGAATTTGCGTTTACGGAAATAGTATGGTACAAGCAAAATAATTGATAAACATCCGTCGACGATACGAATCAGGTAAACGCTCCCACAAGCACCCGCCCTGTTAGTTCTCGCCCCGCCGGATAGATCAAGAAGCTAATCTTTTTCACCCAACAGGAGTTAGTGAGACTAACATGGCAGATCAAACCCTTACTTGCACCGATTGCGGCGCGACCTTCACGTTCACCGAGAGTGAGCAGGAATTCTATCAGTCCAAGGGTTTCAGCACCCCGGGTCGTTGCCCGGCGTGCCGCGCAGCCCGCAAGGCTGCACGCAACAGCGGCGGTGGCTATGGTGGGAGCAGCTATGGCGGCGGTGGTTACGGTGGCGAACGCCAGATGTACCCGGCCGTCTGTGCCCAATGTGGCAAGCAGACTGAAGTACCGTTCCAACCTCGCGGTGACCGTCCGGTCTACTGCTCGGACTGCTTCCGCAGTCAGGGCGGTGGTGGCGGTGGTCGCTCCAGTGGCGGCCGCTCCAGCGGTGGTGGTTACGGTGGCGGCGGTCGCTCCAGCGGCGGTCGCTCGGATCGTGGTGGGCGCTACTAATCATCCCACCTGCTCAGAACACTGAGTAACCGAAACCAGGTTCCCCGACGGGAGCCTGGTTTTTCTGTTTGGCCTGCGGTCTGAAACTGCCACGCAGCTTCCAGACACGGAGCCCTTCCCAGTGTACACTTGGCCTGAATTTGTCCCTGCCGGCCATGCCGGGGGATCCGAATCATCAGGAAGGAGTGTAGACATGCCTGTTCGCAATGCGCAAGCGGTTTGGGAAGGTGACTTGTTGAAGGGCAGCGGCCGGATGTCCTTCGGCAGCGGTGCGTTTGAGGGCCAGTACTCGTTTTCCTCCCGTTTCGAGGAAGGCGTTGGCACCAACCCCGAAGAACTGATCGCGGCGGCACATGCCGGCTGCTTCTCGATGGCGTTCTCCAACGAGCTGGCCAAGGCCGGCTTCACGCCGAAGCGCGTCGAGACCACCGCCAAGGTGCGGCTCATGAAGGGGTCTGCGGGCTTCAGGATCACTCGTATCGACCTGACGACCGAGGGCGAGGTCCCGAAAATCTCACCAGAGCAGTTCGCGGAAATTGCCGAGGCCGCCAAGGTTGGCTGCCCCGTGTCGCAACTGCTGGCTGGTGCAGATATCTTTCTCGTGGCGACGCTCAAGAAGTAAAGGGCCGGCCGCAACGCGGCCGGCATCTCATGGCGGCGAGGCCAGGCTCCCCCACGGGGAGCCTGGTTTTTTGCCGGGACAGTGCATCAAGTGAAATTACGAGTTCTAACCTTCAATACCTGGGGTGTCCCGGTGTTTTCGCGGGACCGTGGCGCGCGGATGCGCGCGATCGGCCGCGCGCTGGCGAGCATGGATGTGGATGTAGCGGGCCTGCAAGAGGTGTTCTGGGAGGGGGATCGCCGGTTGATCGCCCGCGCGGCTGCAGAAGGTGGCCTGGAATTCAGCCACTACTTCCAGTCAGGCCTGATGGGCAGTGGCCTGTTCACGCTCTCGCGCTATCCGATCGATGAAACGAGCTTTCTCCGCTTCAGGCTCAACGGACGTCCCCAGGACCTGATCCGCAGCGACTACTACGCAGGCAAGGGTGTGGGGCGCACCCGCATCCTGGCGCCTGCTGGCCCGGTGGATGTCTATAATGCCCATTTCATCGCGCCTTACCTGGAATTCGGCCCGGACCGGTTCGCCGCGCACCGGGTGACCCAGGCGCTCGAAGCCGGCCGCTACATGCGTTCAACATCCGGGCCGGTCCCTGCCGTTCTCACCTGCGATCTGAACTGCTACCCCGACGACCTGACGTACCAGACTCTCATCGGCTCGGGCGGGCTGGTCGAGACCTACAGTGCCGCGCACCTCCAAGACGGTGACGCTCCGGCCACCGATCGCAGCGGCTATGCAACGATCCATCCGCCGGAGCGGTTCGACTATGTGTTTGCGCGTTCCGGAGCTGCGGATGCTCTCAAGGTGTCCGGCTCGCGTTTCGTCTTCGGCGGCGTGCCACAGCCCAACCCGGATGGCGTGCGCGGCTACTCGGATCACTACGGCGTGCTCACCGAATTCGAGATGGCGTCCGCGGCCGGGGCAATACAGCCGGAGGCGGCGGACGAGCCCGCGTTACTGTCGTCAATAGGCGAGTTCCTGGGCCTGGGCATCCATCGCAACCGCAGACACCGCCGCAATGCAAGCTTTGTCGCTGCGGCTGCCAGCGTCACCTCGGCCGCTCTCTTGGGGTCCGGAAGGCCCCGGCCCACGGGGTCCGGCGGACGTGCGCTGGTGGCCGCGCTCCTGGCCGGCCTGCTAGTCGCGGGTGGGGTGAATCTCTCGACCGCCGCGCGACTCAATACGGAGACGAACACCCTGGCGACGCTGTTCGACAATCACCTGTAGAGGAGTGGCTCATGAACTTCGGCGTTGAAGATCTTGCGGCCCGGATGCGCGCTGTGGAGCACTTTCGCCGCCTGTCCGATGAGGAAGTGGCCGGCATCGTCCTCGCAGGTGAGATCCGCCGTCGCGGCCGGGACGAGATCATCTTCGTCGAGGATGAGCCCTGCGCGGGCCTCTTTGTGCTCCTCGATGGCCAGGTGGAGTTGAGGAAGCACAGCGCGGGCGGCCAGCTCTCCATCGTATCGGTGATAGAACCCGTGATCATGTTCAACGAGGTCCCCGCGCTGGATGACGGTCCAAATGTCGTCACCGCGGTGAGCAGCCAGGAGAGCTTGATCTGGCGCATCGATGCGGAGGGGCTGCGCTTCCTTATTCTGCGCTACCCTACGCTGGCC
The DNA here is from genome assembly GCA_964387985.1 of uncultured Anaerolineales bacterium. Classification (GTDB taxonomy): domain Bacteria; phylum Chloroflexota; class Anaerolineae; order CG2-30-64-16; family CG2-30-64-16; genus JALOOB01. Next base: position 9,556 of record CAYLZG010000135.1, read on the forward strand.
CTGGGCCTGCTCCACATCATGGCCGCGCGCAATCGCGTCCTCACCGCGCACTTTGAAGACCTCTCGTTCCGACCCGTCGCCGCACGGGTGGCGAAGCTGTTGCTGCGACTCAGTGCAGACGGCGGCGCAGTTATAGATCGCCGCCAGTACCCCAACCATCGCATGGCTGCCATGGTTTCGACGGTGCCCGAGGCATTTTCCCGAGCCCTGCGCCTTCTGCGCCAGGAGGGCGCGATCGCCTCGACCGAACGTGTGATCACGATCGTCAATCGCGACCAGCTGCGCTGTTTCGCCAGATAGGACCTTCGCCTAACAAAAGTCAATGCATTCTTTCCCTTCCTGTGATATGCCAGTAATACGAATATCGTAGTTCTTGGGGGGATGCCCATGCGCGCCATCCGCGACCGTTTCACTTTCCTCTTTACCTCCACGAAGGGGCTGATCCTGGTCGGTATTGCCAGTATCTCGCTCGTCACCGCCCTTTTCGGCTTTCTGTCCGGTCCCATGGAAGAGTTCGGCGTGCGCGACTTCATGATCCGCACGTTCGGCATCAGCCTGGTGCCGGCAGAGCGCGAGGGCCGGATCATCATGCTTTACCACGCCATTGCTATGGCGGTAGTGGCCATCGAAACTTACATGATTACCTCGCTGGTCAGGATGCGCCGTGAACACCAGGCGACGATCAACAGCACGATCACTTTTGGTTTCCTGCTCAGCATGATCTTCGGCCTCATCTTCGCCTACTTCGGCCACAACTACGTCTTTCATGGCCTGTTCATCACGGGACAGGCGATCGTCTTCTTCGCCGGCGTAATGCTGGCCTGGGTCTTGTGGCCGTGGCGCGCCGGGTATCGCATCGACGATGCAGACAAGGCGCGGACGCGCGGCGGGGTGGACCTGGAGCGCGTCGCCTTCTTCGTCATGGCCGTGGCGATGCTGGGCTCTGCCATCTTTGGGGCCGTACCGGGTTCGATGTTCGGCAATGGTTTTCGCACCTTCCTGGCGGAAGACGTCGTGCGCGACCCGGTCAAGACGCCCATGCAGCTTGCCATCATCGGCCATCTGCATATCATGCTTGCGCTCATCGCAGTTGCACTCTCCCTGATCATCGGCCGTTCGTTCGACTTCCGGGGACGCCTCCACAAGATCGCGATGCCGCTGATGATCGCGGGCACCCTGATCATCACTCTCGGCGTGTGGATGGTGGTGCCGTTCGAGCGGATCGCGCATGTCATCATCAATGTGGGCTCCTTTCCGGTACTCATCGCGTCCCTGCTCCTGGTCTACTTCGGATGGCGGCAGACGGCGAACGCGCGGCTGGCTGCCCGGGGCCTGGCGCGGCCCAGCTTCGGCCAACGCGTCGTGGCCCTGCTCGGCGACCCGCTGCGGTTCGGCACGCTGTGGCAGATGGTCTATATGAACGTGGTCGTCACTGCGCTGGGCATCTTCATGGCCATCCGGCTCGACGAGGTAGTGCGTCAATGGCCGCACCGTGAAGAGCGCGTCGCCTTGACCGGCCACTGGCATGTCCTCTCAGGCATCATTGCCACCATCATCCTGCTGTACTATGCGGACCTGGCAGGGTTGAAAGGCCGGGCGCGCCAGGTTTTCGGCTGGGTGGTCATCGTGGCGTCGGATCTTGCATTCGGCGCAGTGGCGCTGTTCGAAACCAAACGCCTCTACGTGAGCGAATCGGCCCAGCAGTCGCTGGTCGACATGGCCATCCTGCTGACCGACATCGGCCTGGCTACGGTGCTGGCGACCCTGGGCATCTTCCTGGGCTGGCGGCTGATCGACCTGTTCAAGCGCAACGGCCGCTGGCGCCAGGAACTGGCTGCCAGGCCCACCAGCTCTGAGCAGGAGGTGCTGAAATGAGGCAGTTTCTCCTGGCTTCGTTCCTGCTTCTCATGCTCACGGCCGGTTGCGCCGGGCCTACTCTGCCGGTTTCCACCGGCCACGTGGACACGGGCGTCGATCCGGAGACCTGGGTGCGCATACCGGCCGGTCCTTTCGCGCTCGGACAGTTCAACGATCCCGGCGTGATCGGGACTGATTTTGAGATCATGGTCACCCCGGTCACTGTCGCGCAGTACGCCCGCTACTTGAACGATGCCCTGGCTGCGGGCACGGCCAGAATCGAGGGAAACCAGGTGGTCGGCCCGTACAAGGGGGACGTGTTCCACGGGCACAAGCACGAAGAGCGCATCGATCCTGGCGATTACGTCCATAT
>CAYLZG010000136.1:0-11709 GCA_964387985.1 uncultured Anaerolineales bacterium
CCGCGAAACGGTAGTCAGCGCCTGTCTGCTGACAGAAGAGGGCGAAGCGGTCACCCGTTTCGCCCTCCTTTTGTGCTGCGCTCCTGGGTTGAGCGTTATGCTTTCTTCGTCCGCAGGTAGGCGAACCAGTAGACCAGGCCCACGAAACCCGCGCCACCGACGATGTTGCCCAGCGTCACCGGGATCAGGTTGTTGAGGAAGAAATTGCCCCAGGTCAGCTTGGCGAACGAATCGATGGTGATCGCGGCCGGCGTGGCCTTCGCCAGCGCATCGGCGGCCCAGAAGGAAGCCGGCGCAAACTGCTTGATGAGCAAGCCGATGGGGATGAAGTACATGTTGGCCACGCTGTGCTCGAAGCCCGCGGCCACGAACGCGCTGATCGGGAAGATGATCGCCAGGATCTTGTCCATGACGCTGCGGCCGCTGTAGCACAGCCACACGGCCATACACACCAGCGCGTTACACATGATGCCCAGGAAGAATGCCTGGATCGGGTCCAGAGACACCTTGGCAAGTGCAATGTTCAGCGCCTGCAGGCCCAGCGCGCCCTTGCTGAACGTATACTGCTTGGACAGGAGCATGACGAACGCTGTCAGGATCGAGCCGACCAGGTTGCCGGACCAGACGATGGCCCAGTTGCGCAGCAGCTTGCCGGTGCTGACCTTCTTTGCAGCCCAGGCCATGACGATCAGGTTGTTGCCCGTGAACAGCTCTGCGCCGGCCACGACAACGAGGATGAGGCCGAGGCAGAAGACGAGGCCGCCCAGCAGGCGGTTCACGCCGTATGGCAGCGCCCCGCCGCCGGTCCACACCGTAGTCGCATAGATCGCCCCCGTGCCGATGAAGGCGCCGGCCAGGATCGCCAATGCGAACATGGTCAAGAAGTCCAGGTTGGCCTTCTTGATGCCGATCGCCTCAGCCTTGTTCGCCATGTCGGGCGGCATGAGGGCATCGATGTTGATCTCGCCGTTAGCCATATGAGAGTCCTCCCTTGCAGAATGAATGGAATGTGATAAATGAAAACTGACGAGCAATGGGACCTTTGCACAACCCGTTGCTCGTCAGCAATCGTCTCTTAGCACGCCTCGCATTCAGCGACGGGCAGCTTGGACACCCGGACAGCACACGCCTTGTATTCCGGAATCTTCGCCACCGGATCGTAAGCGGAGTTCGTCAGGAAGTTGGCTGCGCTCTCGGCGAAGTGGAAGGTCATGAAGACGACGCCCGCCGGAACCTTCTGGGTCACTTCTGCCTTCACGTTCACCTGGCCGCGGCGGCTGGCGACTTCGACCATTTCGTCGTGGGCGATGTCCAGCCGTGCGGCATCATCCGGGTGAATCTCGATGGTGCCCTCCGGATAGATGGCCGCCAGGCCTTGTGCACGCCGGGTAAGTGAGCCGGTGTGGTAGTGATACAGCACGCGTCCGGTCGTCAGCAGGAGCGGATACGCTTCGTCAGGCAGCTCGACCGGCGGCAGGAAGTCCACCGGGGTCAGCTTGCCCAGGCCGCGCGTGAACTTGCCCACGTGCAGGATCGGCGTGCCGGGGTGCCGCTCATCGGGGCACGGCCATTGCAGGCCTTTGCTGTTGTGGAGCCGCGCATGGCTCACACCGCCATAGCTCGGCGTGAGTGCTGCAACCTCGTCCATGATCTCCGCCGGGTTCAGATAGTCCCAGGAACCATGCGGTGCGGCTTCGGCAAGCGCCGCTCGCTCACCCAGGACGCCGGCCTCGATCAGCTGCTGGCCCAGCTCGCTGATGATCTGCCAATCCGGCCGAGTATCACCCAGCAGGTTGATCGCGCGTTGAACGAGCTGCACGCGCCGCTCGCTGTTGGTGAAGGTGCCGTCCTTCTCTGCGAAAGAGGAACCCGGCAACACCACATCGGCCAGCTGAGCCGTTTCGGTCATGAAGATGTCCTGGACCACCAGCAGGTCCAGCGACTCCAACGCGTGGCGCACATGGTTCAGGTCGGGGTCGGACAGCATCGGATTCTCACCGAAGATGTACAGCGACTTGACCTGACCGGAGACGGCCGCATTCATCATCTCGACGACCGTCAGGCCCGGCTTGTCGTGCGGCGGCACGACGCCCCAGGCCGCTTCGAACTTCTTGTGCGAGGGTTCAAGCGTAACGTTCTGATAGCCGGAATACACGTTGGGCAGGCCGCCCATATCGCATGCGCCCTGCACATTGGACTGGCCGCGCAGCGGGTTGACGCCGCCGCCGGGGACGCCCATGTTGCCGAGCAGCATCTGCAGGTTGGCGCAGCTCATGACATTGCCGTGGCCGCTGGTGTGCTGGGTGATACCCATCGCATACATCAGCGCGCCCGGCTTGCTGGCCGCCATCAGCCGTGCAGCCCTGCGGATGTCATCGGCATTCACGCCGCAGATCTCCGCCACGCGCTCGGGCGGATACTCTGCGATCTTGACCTTGAGGTCTTCGAAACCCTCGGTGCGGTTGGCAACGAAGTCGTGATCGTAGAGATCCTCGGTGATCAGCACATTCATCAGGCCATTGAGCAGCGCGGTGTCGGTGCCGGGCTTATGGCGCAGATGGATGGTCGCGAATTGACTGATCGGGATACGCCGCGGGTCAGCAAGGATCAGCGGGATGCCGCGCTGCTTGACTGCCTGGCGCAGTTGCATGCCGAAGACCGGATGCTGCTCGGTCGTGTTCGAGCCGATGATGAAGAGGCACTTCGCCTCGTGTGCGATATCATCGAACGTATTGGTCATGGCGCCAGATCCAAACGATGCCCCCAGACCGGAGACCGTTGGGCTGTGTCACAACCGCGCACAATGGTCGACATTGTGCGTCTCCATCAGTTGGCGGGTAAGCTTTGCCGCCAGGAAGTTTTCTTCGTTGGTGCACCGTGCAGAGCAGAGGGTCGCAAAGGCATCGCCGCCAAAGTCGCGCTTGGTGGCAACCCATTTCCTGGCGACGAGACCCAGAGCCTCGTCCCAGGACGCTTCCACCCAGTCCATACCGGGGTCGGGCGCGTGTTCGTGGCCATTTCCCGAATCATGCACGCGCGGCTTCGGCTTTCCCTCCAGCAGGTAGCGCCGCATCAAGGGCTTGCTGAGCCGATCAGCATGGTTGACGTAGTCGTACCCGAAGCGGCCTTTGACGCAGGTGAAGCCGTGGTTGGCCGCACCATCGGCGCCCGTCACCTTGACGATCTCATTGCCGCGCATGTGCAAGACCAGCTTGCAGCCCACACCGCAGTACGAGCACACCGTCTCAACCTGTCGCAGTTGGTACGGGCGTCCCTTGCCGATGCTCATCTTGGGCCAGAGCGCAGCAACCGGGCATACCTCGACGCAGCTCCCGCAGAACTCGCAGGGGCTGTCTTCCATGGTGGAATCCATGCCGAACGCGACTTTTGCATTGAAGCCGCGATAGACGATGCTGATCGCCTCAACCCCGTTGATGTAGCGACACGCCCGTTCGCACCGCCGGCACAGAATGCACTTGTTGCGATCGACCTGAATGAAGGGATTCGGGTCGTCGATAGCGTACTGGTGCTGCCTGCCGCCCGCGAACGCCGATCCCTTGACGCCGTATTCGTACGCAAGGTCTTGCAGGCGGCAGTCTCCGGTCGCCTCACAGGTCATGCAGTCCAGCGGATGGTCCGAAATGATCAGTTCCAGGACGAACTTGCGCGCCTCCATCACCTTGGGCGAGTGGGTGTGGACCACCATGCCTTCGGTGACCGGGTACGTGCAGGCCGGCTGAAGGTTGCGTTGCTTCTCGATCTCGACCAGGCAGATCCGGCAGGCGCCCTCCGGCGGCAGTGCGGGATGGTGGCACAGCACCGGAATGTTGATACCGGCGGCCGCGGCCGCCTGGTAGACGGTCTGGCCCATTTGTGCCTGGAGTTTGATCCCATTGATGGTAACGTTTACAACCGCCATTGGATCATTGGCTCCTTTCTACGGCTTCTATCGCCTCGGGCTTCGGCAGCTTCATGTAGTCCAGCCATTCGAGGTCACAGCGCAGACAGCGTTTCGCTTCCTCGCGCACCGTGTGTTCGTCGAAGCCCAATTCCACTTCCCGGAAGGTGCCATGCCGTGCGGTCAGCGCCAATTCAGGCACATGGGGCCGCAGGGCATCGGCGTAATCATCCAGGTTGAAGTACTGGGCGATGTCGGGCCGCTCGGTTTCGTAGCGCGGCTTCTCATACTTGGCCGTCTTGAGCCAGTGATCGACTGCAACAGACACCAGGTTGCCCTGGGCCACCGCCTCGATGACCGTCGCCGGTCCACTCACCGCGTCGCCACAGGCAAAAACACCGCCGCGCGACGTGTTATACGCCTCACCGATATCGAACGTGCTGGATCGGGTCACCTTGATGCCGGCCTGCTGCATCCACGAGGTGTCGGTGGTCTGGCCGATGGCCGGAATCAGGACGTCGATGTCCAGCGTAAAGGTGTCGCCCTCTACGGGCACGGGCCGGCGCCGGCCGCCGCTGTCGAACTCGCCCAGCCGCTGCCGCTGCACCACGACGCCCGCGATGTGATCCTCGCCCACCACCTGCACCGGATTGGACAGGAAGTGGAACTGGATCCCTTCTTCGTAGGCGGCATGTACTTCTTCGGCATAAGCCGGCATGTCCTGCCGCGTGCGCCGGTACAAAACGTGCACTTCCTTCGCGCCCAGCCGCCAGGCGGTCCGGGCTGCGTCCAGGGCCACGTTGCCGCCACCGACCACAGCCACGCGCTTGCCGGCAACCTCCGGCATCGTATGGCCTTCTCCCGCGCCACGGTTGATCAAGCCTACCTCGCGCAGGAAGTCAGTGCCATGCAGAACGCCTGCCTTCTCCTCGCCAGGAATGCCCAGCTTTCGGCTGCGATGTGCGCCAATAGCCAACACCACCGCGTGGCAACCCTCTCGGTCAAAGAGGTCGTCCAGTGTGAAGTCGCTGCCCAAGGCCTGATTGTAGCGGATTTCCACGCCCGCGCGCCGGATGTTCTCCACCTCGGCGAAGAGCGACTCGGTGGGCAGGCGATATTCCGGGATGCCCACGGCCATCATGCCGCCCGGAATGGGCAGCTTCTCGAAGACCACGACGCGATAACCACGCTGTGCCAGGCGGAGCGCTGCAGTCAGCCCGCCCGGGCCTGCGCCCACGACGCCCACCTTCAGCCGCTTGGCGGGCTCAATCCGCTCGGGCGTCCAGGGCGCCTGCACCTCGTGATCCGCCATGAAGCGTTTCACCAGGCGGATGCTGATCGACTCGTCGATTTCGCCGCGGCGGCACTTCTGCTCGCAGAAGGCGGGGCAGACGCGGCCGCAGACCGATGCGAACGGGTTACGCTGGCGGTGAATGGCCAAGCCCTCTGCAAAGCGGCCCTGCGCCACGAGCGCCAGGTAGGCCGGGCTCTCGACCCCCGCAGGGCAGGCATTGATGCACTTTGCGCGCACCAGGGCCTTGCACTGACCTGCCGGACAGTTCTTGTTATCGATATGCTCGAGAAATTCCTGCTCGAAGAAACGCAGGGCCGACATCACCGGGCCGGGAGTCAGCTGGCCCAAAGAGCACAAAGAAGCCGCTTGCATGTTGGCCGAGAGGTATTTGATCGTGTCGACGTCCTCGCGCGTTCCCTTGCCCTCCGTAACCCTCGTCAGGACCTCGAGGAGCCGCACGCCGCCTACGCGGCACGGCACGCACTTCCCGCACGACTCGGCTGTCGCGAACTGCAGGAAGTACTTTGCGAACTCGACCATACAGGTGTCGTCATCGACCACGATCATGCCGCCCGAGCCCATCGTTGCGCCCGCTGCGGTCAAGGAGTCGAAATCGACGGGCGTGTTCAGCGCGGAGGCCGGAAGACACCCGCCCAGTGGGCCGCCTGTCTGGACCGCCTTGAACGGTTTCCCCTTGGGGATGCCGCCGCCCACGTCGAAGATGATTTCGCCCAGGGAAATGCCCATCGGCACTTCGATCAGCCCGGTATTGTTGATCTTGCCGGTCAAGGCGAAGATCGCGGTGCCGGGCGACTTCTCAGGACCGATCGCCTTGAACCATGCCGCACCCCTGAGGATGATCTGGGGCGTCATGGCGTAGGATTTGACATTGTTGACGTTGGAAGGCTTGTTCCAGAGACCCGCGACCGCGGGGAACGGTGGCCTGGGCCGGGGTTCGCCGCGCTTGCCCTCGATGGAATTCATCAGCGCGGTCTCTTCGCCGCAGACGAACGCGCCTGCGCCTTCCTTGATCTTCAGATCGAAGGAGAAGCCCGAATCCAGGATGTTCTCGCCCAACAGCCCATATTCATGCGCCTGTGCGATAGCGGCCTTGAGGCGTTGGATTGCCAACGGATATTCTGCGCGGCAATAGACGTACCCCAGGTTGGCGCCCATCGCATAGCCTGCGATGATCATCCCTTCCATGAGGCTGTGCGGATCGCCTTCAAGGATCGAACGATCCATGAATGCGCCTGGATCGCCCTCGTCTGCATTGCAGATGGCGTACTTGGGGTAGTTCTGGCTGCGACGTGCAAACTCCCACTTCAACCCGGTCAGGAAACCCGCGCCGCCGCGACCGCGCAGCCCGGAGTCCTTCATCTCGCGCAGCACATCTTCCGGCGTCATGCTCGTTAGCACTTTGCCCAACGCCGCATATCCGTCGTGGGCAATGTACTCGTCGATCGATTCCGGGTTGATCAGGCCGCAGTTGCGCAGCGCAATGCGGATCTGTTTGCCGTAGAACGGAATGTCGTGGTAGAACGGCAGCGCCTTGTGCTGGATCGGCTCTTCATAGGCCAGCCGCTTGATCTGGCGGCCCTTGAGCAGCGTCTCCTCCACGATCTCAGGGACATCGCTCGGCTGCACCTGGCAGCACAACACGCCCTCAGGGTAGATCATCATGACCGGACCCATGGAGCAGAAGCCGCGACAGCCGGTGGGTACCACGCGCACTTCCCCGGCCAGACCGCGGCGCGTCACTTCAGCCTCCATCGCCACCGTAACCTCGTGGGAATTGGAGGAGTGACAGCCGGTGCCACCGCAGATCAGCACTTCGGCGCGCAGCAGCGGGTCGATCCGGGGGCCCGGGCCCACTCGTGGGTCCCCTGCAGCGGGGTTCACAAACACGTTGCTATCCATACTTAGTTGTCCTTGTAAACAACCTCTTCGTACGTCTTTTCAAGGACGTACTTGTGGCGCAATTCTTCGGCGGCCAGCATCTCGAACAGATTCTGGATGAGCTTGTCGTCGACCATCTCGCTCATGGTCTTATAAAACTCATGTGCGGCCTTCTCGCGCTGCGCCGCAAAGAGCAGCACGTCCTGGTAGTCGGCCTGGGGATCCAACGACCCGCCCACGAGATGATCGCTCAGGCGCAGGTCCTTCACCGGCTCGGACTTGGAGCGCCGGATGGCCCAGCGCACATTGCCCGCGAGGATATCTTCCAATTTGGCCTTGTGACCCCGCTCCTGTGCCGCCATCTCCAACAGCCGCTGGCGCACTGCATCATCGGTGACGGTCTGCGCCGCGCTGCTGTAAAGAGTCATGGCCTCGACCTCAAGCTGGATCGCTCGGTTGATCACGGCCTCGATGCTGTCGTACTTTTCCATTGGCTGCTCCCCTATGAGTTCTTTTCCATGCGGCCGACGACCCATTCCTCGACCGGCCGGCCATTGATCAGGTGCTCTTCGATCAGTTGTGGCACCATGTCAGGCCGGATGTTGGCATAAGTGATGCGCGGCTGGCCGGCCTGTTCGATGTCGACCAACGGTTCTTTGACGCACTGGCCGATGCAACCGACGGTGGTCACGTGGGCGTCGATGTTGCGCTTTGCCAGTTCGGCCAGGATGGCGTGCATCGTATCGCGCGCACCGGCCGCAATACCGCAGGTGCCCATTCCCACGATAATCGTCGTGCCGGTATCCAAACGCGTCTTCAAAGCCTGTTGTGCGTCCTCGCGGATGCGCTTCAGGTCATCCAGGGACTTCAGCTTGGGCATATGGTTCACCTCAACGGATAAGTTCTGCTTCGCCTTCGGCCAGGAACTCAGCCAACCACTGCGCCACCCGGGGCTGATTCAGCGGCACGCCGGCGAGTTCGGCTCGAATGTCGGCGGTGTCAAATACAAATTGGTTATCAACAGGCAGGTTGCTGGCCAGCACGCGATGCTCGTATACAAGATCCGGCGCCTGCCCTGTCAGCAGGAAAGCCAGCAGTGTCCCGGCCAAATCGCCCAGCGGCTGCCGGTCAGGGTGACTCAATCGGAACGTGGTCTCGATCGTCGTCCCCCGGCCTGGCTGCGACCGAATTGCCAGTCTCCCGCCTGCTCCCTCGGCCGCCGCCGCGAACAGCGGCAATCCGAGCCCCACGTGACGGGTGGTGCGGGTGGTGTAGAACGGGTCCAGCACTCGCCGTGCGGTCTGTTCGTCCATCCCGCGTCCATTGTCGTCGACGGTGATGGTCAGGCAATCTGCTGGCTGATCCTCCACAATGGTCAACCTGACACGGGTTGCGCCGGCCTCGGCCGTGTTTTGCAGGATGTCCAATACGTGCAGGGCCAGTTCCAACATGATCGTCAGTCGAACCTGGGTCAAACCTCCGAGGTCCGGCAGACCTCGGAGGTTTTTGGGCTTAGGGTTATCCGAGCGTCTCGAGCTGCTGCACGAGTGAGTTAGGCGTCAGCCGGCCATAGACCTTTTCGTCAACCACCGCCACCGGCGCCAGGCCGCACGAGCCCAGGCAATAGACGATTTCCATCGTGTACTCGTAATCGTCGGATGTGCCGCCTGCCGGCACACCGAGTTGCTTCTCGACTGCTTCAATGCACTTGGACGCGCCGCGGACGTGACAGGCAGTGCCATCGCAGACGCGAATCAGGTGTTTCCCGCGGCGGCTCAGCCGGAACTGAGCATAGAAAGTCGCTACTCCGATCAGGCGGCTTACCGGGATGCCTGTCCGCTTCGAAATCTCGTCCAGGACCTCTTTCGGCAGGTACCCATAAACATCCTGAGTGTGCTGCAGGATGGGGATGACTGCGCCTTGCTGACCGGCATACTCCTCAAGGATCTTATCCAGAGGAGCGAAATCGAGGGTAGTGAGGTCTTCAATCATTAGCAGGATCGTCCGATCGTGAAATATGCCACGTAGGCAATTGCAAAGTATAGCATAGTGCGCCCTGAGGTAAAATGACGCATGTCATACCTCTTGGATTCGTCAGGGTTGTAGGGTGATGCCCTCCGGCTTCGCCAGAGCAGCCCGCAGTGTTTCGAATGAGGCGACGTCCGCCTCGAACGCGATCCCGCGACGCATGTCGCTTAACTGGTGCGCATCGCTGTCCCGCACCAGGGGATAGCGGCTGGCCGAAGGATGCCTGGCAAGCAGGGCAGCAGGCTCCGTCAGGCGAAAGATCTCCAGCGCGGGCGCTGCAAGATTCGGGGGCACAAAGCCCAGGTTCGCCAGCAGGCTGAAGGATGGCCGGTCTATGTGCGCAGGGATGGCCAGGCCCCCAAGGTCCGTAACCCGTCGTATCGCCTCCTCGAGCGCCAGGTCGGTCGATGTCGCGAGAAGCCGTTGTTCGGTCCGCACATAGTCGCCGTCGCGGTCCACCACATACTGCCCGCCCAGCAGATCCTCCGGGTTTGGCTCGTCAGGCAGGTGATCGAATACCGTGCCCTGCCACGTGAGCGCCTGCTCGAGCGTCTCGAAGAGGCACAACAGGTGAACTTCCTCGGCAGTCTGCATCTCCATGCCGGGCAGGACGGCGAGGCCTGTGCCCGCTGCTGCGGCCATCAAAGCCGCGCAATTCGCGGCCGCGTTATGATCGGTCACCGCGATCAGCCCCAACCCCAGCGCCAGAGCTCGCCGGACAATCAGGGGCGGAATCATCTCGACTTCAGCGCACGCGGACAGGACAGTATGCAGGTGCAGATCTGCGTAAACTCGCGCCAGTGGTATGCCTCACCTCACCTGATTCCGAGATCCCACAGCCGGCCGGCGACCTCATACGATGTCAACGGGGTCAGCAGCAGGACAACGCCCTCTTCCTCCGCCTTGGTAGCCGTCTCTTTTGACACCGGCTTGCCCTCGGTCACGATGACGCCGGCCAGCTCGTTCAGGCTGGCCACGGCCACGATATTGAGATGCCCCTGCAGGGTGATCCACAGATTGCCCTGCGCGGCGCCTGCCATCGCGCAACTCAGCAGATCAGACGTGTAACCGCCGGTGACTTCGACATCCAGATGCCCGGCGCCTGCTGCCACCCGCAGCCCCAGCTCATCAACGATTTCCGTCAGTCTCATTGCTCGTCTTGCCCTCCCCGGGTTTCAGGTAGATTACGGCTTCCAAACGGGTGCTCCTGCGCGGCCACGAATCCAGGTACATCTCATCCGCCGTCGCCTTGATGTTGACCAGGCCCATGCCCGCACCGAAGCCCATCTCACGGATCCAGTCCGGCGCGGTGCTCCAGCCGGGTTGCATGGCGCACTGCACATCTTCGATGCCGGGTCCCGAGTCGTACGCCAGGATGGCGATCAGTTCAGGGTTGATCTCCGCCACGAGATTGCCGCCGTTTTCGCTGTGAATGACGATGTTCATCTCCGCTTCGTAGGAGACGATTGCGACGCGGCGGACGATGCGGGGGTCAACTCCCAACCGGACCAGCGTCTGCTTGAGTTGGCTCGACGCGCTGCCGGCCCGGGAAAAATCACGCACGGCGATGTCATAACGCAGGATCAGGCTCGTCCGGTCCGAGGTAATGTCCTCGAAGACGTGACGCACGCGATACTTACGGAGCTCCTCTTCGTGATAGGCTTGCTCCAGCGCGCGCAGCACCCCGCGGGTGATATCTCCCGGGGTCAGGATGCCGACGAGCCGGCCTCCCTCATCCACCACAGGCAACCGTCCGACCGCCGCGCGCGAAAAGACGTTGATCGCGCGGACCGCGGACTCGCGCTCGCCGATCGTATGAACCAGGCTCGACATGTAGCGATTGACCTCTGCGTCGAGGTCATTGTGCTCGAGCGCCTGGATCAGATTCTCGATGCTGACGATGCCCACGAGCTGCTCGCCGCGCATGACCGGCAGGCCTGAGATGCGATGGTCGCGCAGCAGCTGCTTCACCTCGCGCATGGTGGTCTCAGGCGAGACACTGATCAACCGGCGCGTCATAATATCGCCGATCTTCAGTTCGTAAACCAGCTCCTGGGCCTTCAGGACTTGGGACGGGCTCATCAGTTGCCGTTGAAAAGCTTGCAGCCGGGCAGACCCGCGGCGAAAAGGCGGCCACACGATTCGAACATCGTCAGGTCGGTGCCCAGGAAGGGAATGCCGATTTCTTCGGCCAGCTCAAGGGTTTCGGGGGTCGGGGTCTTGCCTCGCACCATCAGGATGGCGGCCACATCCGCCATCTCGGCCGTCCGCACCACCTGGGGGTTCGCCAGGCCCGATACAAGCAAAGCACCTGACAGATCATAACGCAGCGCGTCGCTCATCAAATCTGCTGCAAAACCCGCCCGCACCTCGGTATGGGGATCGACATCGGGAGAAATAAAGCGTGCGCCGAGGGCCGCCAACACGTCGCGAAGCTGCATGACACCAGCCTTCATTTTTCGTAATAATAGAGTACCCTCGTGTTACCACACGAGGGTGCGAACTACAATGACGGCTGTCATATGCCCGGTCAGGGCTCAAGGAGTCGCCGCTTGCGCCTGGGTTTGGTCGTTGCCGATGACCACAGCGA
>CAYLZG010000137.1:0-11629 GCA_964387985.1 uncultured Anaerolineales bacterium
CAGACAAGCTGCGCGCGGAGCGTGTCGCGGATGTCACCGTGCCCACGCGCGGGCATACATACAAGTTCTGATTGACTTCACCGAGCGAGACCTCAGCCGGCGTTGCACCGAATGACTGGAGCTAAGGTCTCGCTACTTTACTATTCTACTCGACTGGCGTCAGCCAGCGGTTCGTTGCATCACCCTCGGCGGCCCAGCCGTCGACGGTGTCACTCTCCAGCTCCCACCAGGTCAGGTCATCCTGCTGCACCGGGCCGCTCTTGATCGTGAAGAGCGTCCCGCGCGGCACCTTGGCCACAGCGTTAGCGCCACGACCCGGATCGGAGCGGATGGTGAGCACCTGACTCGAATCAGTAGTCACCTGAACGCGGTCCCCCACCTGGATCGCGCGGTCGACCAGCTTCAAACCGACCGGCGTTGCCGTCGGACCCGCAGCAGTCCCCTCTTCCAATCGCAACCACGGATCGTCCTGGGGGCCCGCTGCGACCCACCCGGCCAGGCCCGCGCCGTTATCGACGCGATACCAGTCGTAGTTGTTGGCCTGAACCGGTCCCTCGAGTACGGTCACGAGTGCGTTGTTGGCCAGCCGGCCTACTTGTTTTGCCGTAGAACTGGCTGACTCACGCACATTCAGGCCGCCCGTTGCCAACACGCGCGCCTGTCGCACAGCCGGTGCGGCTGTCGGGACAGTTGTGGCAGTTGGTTCGACGGCCTGCGTTGCTGCATCGGTCGGTTGGGCTGTGGGCGCCTCGGCGCGAGTGGGTTCGGCCGTGGGCGTTTGCCCCGGCTCCAGGGTCGGCGTTGGAGTCACGCGGACCTGGAATCCGCCACACGCGAGTGACGTGGCGAGCAGCACAACGATGGGGAGGAGGAGTATCGAGCGTCTATGGTGTTGCATCGTCCTTCTCTCTTGCAGATACTACATGCTTTCCGTAGCCGCGACGCCCAGCAGGGCAAGCACCCGGGCGAATACCGACTTGGTCGCAGCAACCAGGCGCAGCCGCGCGCGGCTCAGGTCTGCATCGGCCGGATCGGAAGATACAACCCGGCAATCCCGGTAGAAGGCGTGGAACGTTGCGGCCAGCTCCTGAGCGTAAAATGCCAGGGTGTGCGGCGCCAGTTGTAGCGCGGCCTTTTCGATCACCTCAGGCAACTCGGCCATCTTGCGCAGCAGCGTCAGTTCCCCCGGGTGAGACAGCAGACTCAGGTCACCATCTACCCACTGAGAACGCGCAAATCCGCGCTCTGTAGCGTTTCGCAAGATGCTTGCCATCCGGGCATGTGCGTACTGCACGTAGAATACGGGATTCTCGTCGTTGGCCTGAACAGCAAGGTTCAGGTCAAAATCGATAACGGATTGATTGGCATGCGTCAACAGGAGGAACCTGACTGCGTCCGATCCCACCTCATCAACTACTTCGTCGATGGTAATGATATCGCCGGATCGTTTGGACAACTTGACCTCCTTGCCATCGCGGTACAGGCGCACGATGTCATAAAGGAGGATATCCAGTCGTGCCGGCTCCAGGCCCAATGCCTTCATCAGGTAAGGCATGCGCCGGGCCTGGTTTTGGTGGTCCACAGCCCACACATCAATGACACGGTCAAAGCCGCGCATCACGAACTTGTTGTAATGATAGGCGACATCCGACGCATAATAGCCGGGCTGGCCGCTCGAACGGATCAGCACTTCATCACGATCCGAGCCGTACTTGCTCGTCAGGAGCCACTCCGCACTATCCCGCTCTGCAGTCTGTCCTGCCGAGCGCAGGGCGGCGATGACCTGATCCCAGGTGCCGTCCTCGTACAGGCTCTTTTCGGAGAACCAGCAGTCAAACCGGATCCCCAGCCTCTCAACGGAAGCGCGGATCCAGTTCATGACGGTCTGGCGTCCGATCGCGCTGAGCGCTGAGATGGCTTCCTCTTCGCTCATCTGGAGAAAACGATCGCCGTGTTCGCCCTGTATCTGCCTCGCCAGGCCGATCATATACTCGCCCTGGTAGTGGTCCTTGTCCAACGGGGCATCGAGCCCGTGCACCTGCTTGTAACGACGGTATAGGGTCTCCGCAAACGTGCGCATCTGCGTACCTGCGTCGTTGACGTAGTATTCACGCTGCACGTTCCAGCCCGCGGCCGCAAGCACATTGCCGACGGCATCGCCCAGCACGGCATTGCGTGCTGAGCCCATATGCAGCGGACCTGTCGGATTCGCGCTGATGAACTCCACTTGGCACGTGCGTCCGTGGCCCAAGTCCACGCTGCCGAACTTAGCGCCGTCGGTCTCGATCCTTTCGACCAGGCTGACAAGCCACTGGTCGCTCAATCGGAAGTTGATGAAGCCAGGCGGCAAAACCTCCACAGCCGCGATCAACTCAGATGAAGGGAGGTGGCCCGCAAGGGTTTGGGCGATGGCCAGCGGTGCCATCTTTGCCGGCTTGGCGGCCTGCAAGGCAATGGTCGATGAGTAATCCCCATGTTTGGGGTCTTTTGGACGGCCGATTTCGATGGCGGGAACTTCAAAGGGTGGCAGATCGCCTGCAGCGTGTGCATGCCGCACAGCGGCAGTAACGAGTTCTGCGATTCTATCACGTACGAGCACGAAGGTTCTCCGATTTGTTTTGTTGGTGGTGATTCAGACCTGGATCGGGCTCTGTTCGAACCAGTTTGGCCCGTATTCCATATCGACCTTGAGGGGCGCATCCAGGGTGTAGGCGCCTTCCATCGTTTCTTTGACCAGCTCTGCAACGCGGCGCAACTCTCTCTCCGGGGTCTCCAGCACGAGCTCATCGTGCACCTGGAGGGTCATTCGCGCGCGCAGTCCCTCTCCTGTCAGCCGGTCGTGCAAGGCGATCATCGCCATCTTGATGATATCGGCCGCGGTCCCCTGGATCGGATGGTTGATGGCAGCGCGCTCTGCGGCTTGCCGCAGGTTGTACGCCTGCGCCGACGAGGCGGTCGTCTTCAGCACCGGGAAGTAACGCCGCCTTCCGAGCAATGTTTCGACCCAACCTTGCTCGCGCGCCAGCGCCTGCGTTTCTTCAATGTATTTCTTCACGCCAGGATAGGTCGAGAAGTAGCGATTCATGAAGTCGGCGGCTTCGCCGCGACTCAACCCGGTGCGTTGTGCGAGGCCGAAAGCCGTGACCCCGTATGAGGTGGCAAAGTTCATCATCTTTGCCACCGCGCGCTGCTCTTTGGTGACCCTGCTCAGCGGCACGCCGTACACCTTGGATGCAGCGCTGGCATGGATGTCTTCGCCCCGCGCAAACGCGGCCAGCATGTACTCATCTTGGGTGATGTGCGCAAGAATGCGCAGCTCAACCTGCGAATAATCGGCTGAGAGGAGCACATTTCCGGGCTCCGCGATGAACGCCTTGCGGATTTCTCGTCCCAGATCCGAGCGGATGGGGATGTTCTGCAAGTTGGGGTTGCTCGAACTCAACCGTCCCGTCTCTGCGCCGGTTTGATTGAACGAGGTGTGCACGCGGCCGGTGCGGGTATTGACCAGCCCGGGGAGCGCATCGACATAGGTGCCGAGCAGCTTGGTGAGCTGGCGCTGCTCCAGGATCAAGCCGATGATCTCGTGGCGGCCCCGCAGTCCCTCGAGCACATCTGCCGCGGTCGAATAAGAGCCAGACTGCGTCTTTTTCAGTCCTTCAGTGGGCAGAGCCAGTTTTCCAAAGAGGATGTCCGAAAGCTGCTGTGTCGAATTCACGTTGAAGGCAAGGCCGGCAATTTCCTGGATCTCGCGCTCGAGCTTGCGCACCCGGGCAGTCAGCTCAGTGGACATCTGTTGCAGGAAGCCGGTGTCGATCTTGACACCAGTGCGTTCCATGTCGACCAGGACCGGCACCAACGGCATCTCAACGTTGCGCAGGAGATTATCCAGGCCCTTCTGGTGCACTTCGGGGAGCAGTTGTTCCGCCAACCGCAGCGTCATGACCGCGTCAGCGCCGGCATACGCTGCTGCAGTCGCCGCCGGCACCTGGTCCATGGTGATCTGCGCTTTGCCGGTGCCGATCAGGTCGGTGATGCGCGTCATCTCGGTCTTAAGCCGCGTCCAGACCAGGTCCTTCAGCCCCAGTCCTCGCACCCCGGGATCGATCAGCCAGGCTGCAATCATCGTATCGAGGAGTGGGCCCTTCACCGGCAGCCCATAGCGATCCAGCATGCCGATATCGTAGCTCGCGTTGTGTGCGATCTTTTCGACGCGGGGGCTCTCGAAAGCCGGGAGCAGGGCAGATCGGACCGTCTCCCACGGCAGGCCGGCCGTGTCAGAATGCTTCAACGGTATGTAGGCGGACTGATCGAGCGCGGTGCCCCACGCGATGGCGATGCCGACCAACTCGGCAGCATAGGGATCTGTGCCGGTCGTCTCCGTATCGAACGCGACTTGTGCTGCTTCTGCCAGGTGTCCAGACGCGTCAGCCAGGGCGGAGGCCGTGGTGACCAATAGGGGAGCAGGTCCGCCAGGCGCGGGCAAATCGGCTGCACCGGGAACGCGGACTTCCCCGGGGAGATGCTCCTCTGCAAAAAGTGCCATCTGGCCGCCCTCAGCACTCTGAGCCGCCGTGGACGTCCGGTCCTCCGCCGGGGGCAGTTTTTCGACCAGCGATCGAAAAGCCAGCTCCTGAAAGAGCGAGACAACCTTCTGGCGGTCGTATTGCCGCGTTCGGCATGCCTCCAGATCCAGGACGGTCGGCACATCTGTGATGATCTGCCCTAGCTTGCGGCTAAGCTCTGCATCTTCACGCCCTGCCTTCAATGCGGTCTGAACCCGATTGGGCGTTACCTCATCAACATTCGCGTAAATGGCGTCCAATGTGCCATAGTGCTGCAACAAGCCGGCGGCGCCCTTCTCCCCGATGCCCTTGACGCCAGGGATGTTATCTGACTTGTCGCCCAGCAGAGCTTTGTAGTCGACTAACTGGACAGGCTCCAGGCCATATTTGGCCTTGACCGACTCAGGGGTGTAGAGGATGGTATCCGAAAAGAACCGGCCCGAGGTGAGAACATGGATATGGTCATCCACCACCTGGAGAATGTCTCGGTCGCCGGTGACGATCAGTGTGTCAACGCCCTGGGCCGCGGCCTGCCTGGCCAGGGTAGCCAGGACATCGTCCGCCTCGAAACCCTCTTTGGTGAAGATCGGGATATTCAGGGCTTTGACAACCTCTTTGATGCGCTCGACCTGTGTGTGCAACTCCTCCGGAGTGCGCTCGCGGTGGCCTTTATACGCGTCATACATGTCGTGGCGGAAGGTCCTGCCAACATCGAACGCCACAGCGACGTATTCCGGCTGTTGATCGCGCAGGACATTGAGCAGCATCGAGCTGAAGCCAAAGACTGCATTGGTCAGCTCACCCGTGGGCGCGCTCATATCGGGAGGCAAGGCGTGAAACGCTCTGAAGGCCAGGCTGTGTCCGTCGATCAGGACGAGCTTGGGCATTGGCTTACCTGGGATCCGGCTTGCGGTACTGGCCCTTGCGGGGCTTGAAGGGCTCGACTCTTAGCTTGCCGGTGTTGATCAGCGCATTGACGTGGTGATGCTCCAGGGCGCAGTCTGTCACGCGAATTGTCCGTCCTGCATCGAGGCGCAGCCGCCCGCTGTCCAGATCCAACAGGAAGTTCTCACCCGTGAGATTCGTTATTTCGACTATGTCCTTGTTTTTCCAGGTAATCGGAAGCTTATTAGCCATCGAAACGTCTCCGCAGTTTAAGACAGTTGGATCATTCTACCCGCGGAGTCCGGATAAGTCAACGCGTCCGATCGTGGCCATTCTGCCAGCCTCCTGGCAGAATGGCGTGTTGGTGGCACCGTCAGGCCCGGCCGTGAGCCTGTGCCAGCAGTTCATCCACAAAATCCTCAGGGTGCATGGGCAGAGCGCCCTGCTGCCACATGAGCACGCTTACCAGGGGCATGTCGCCCACCATATCCATCATATTCAATCCCATGCTGCTCTCAGCGCCGTCGTCGCCGAAAGTCTTGCGGTTCTGTTCTTCCATTTGGGGGTAGAAGGGCCCGAGCACGGCTTTGCCCCGTGGGTCAGCCATCCACTCGCGGACTGTGGATTCTCTGTCCAGGATGCAGGGCAGGTCCAGTGTGGACTTGAGTGTCACCGCCAGAATGTGGCGAATATGGTCGGCCGAGGATGCGATGAGGAGATCGAAATCCCCGTCCTCGGTGATCCATTGCCGGTATTCTGGGTGATAGTAGGCAAAGGCCCGGAAGTCCAGCTTGATCGCGACCGGCTTGGTTTCGCCCGGCTGGAGCGACACCTTTGCGAACCCTTTCAGCTCTTTTTGGGGCCGCACCAAGCCCGAGGCGCGGTCGTGGACGTACACCTGGACGACTTCTTTGCCTGCCATATGGCCCGTGTTGGTGACATCCACGGTGACGGTCAGACCATCGACATCCCGGAAGGTCTTCGCCGAGGCCTTGGCGTTGCTGTAGGTGAAGGTAGTGTAGCTCAATCCATGGCCAAAGGGGAAGAGCACAGGCATCTCTTTGGAGTCATAATAGCGATAGCCGGTGAACAACCCTTCGCCGTAGCGCACCTTGCCTGCGCCGCCCGGCCAGTTGAGATGCGCGGGCGTATCAGAGAGCTTGAGGGGGAAGGTCTCGGCCAGTTTGCCGCAGGGGTTGACCTGGCCAAAGAGGATGTCGGCCAGCGCTGCGCCGCCCGCCTGGCCCATCATCCAGCCTTCGAGGATGGCCGGCACCGCATCGATCCAGGCGCTCATGGCTACTGGCGAGCCGTTATTGAGCACCACAACTGTCTTGGGCTGGACCTTGGCGACTGCCTGGATCAACGCCACCTGCTGCGCGGTCAAGTCGAGGTCGGTGCGATCGTAGCCTTCGGACTCTTTGTAAGAAGGCAGCGCGATATGGATGAGCGCAACATCCGACGATCGCGCCAGTCCCACGGCCTGGTCGATCAGGTCCTGGCGGAACGAGTCATCCGCAGGATAACCTTGAGCATAGGTTAATTCAGCTGCACCGGCGCGAGATTGGAGTTCCAGGAACGGCACATCCACTCGCGTTGGGTTGATGTGCGAGCTGCCGCCGCCCTGGAAGTGAGCAGTTTCGGCGGAACGGCCGATCACGGCGATTTGCCGGTGGCCTCTTAGCGGCAGCAGGGGTTCCTCCTGTGGCAGGGGAGCATTCTTGAGTAAGACCATGCCCTCAGCGGCGATCTTGCGCGCGATCGCGTGGTGGCCGTCTACGTCGAATGCGCCACCTTTGGGGGTTTCCCGGGCCTTGAACACGATCCGCAAAATGCGGCGTACCGATTCATCCAGGGTCGCCTCATCCAGTTCGCCGGAGCGCACTGCTTCGACCACGGCATTGACGCGCCGCTCCTGCGGGCCGGGCATTTCCCAATCCGTTCCCCCTTTGAGCGCGGCCACGCGGTCGCGCACCGCGCCCCAGTCGGAGACCACCAATCCCTCGAAATTCCATTCATTCTTGAGGATTTCTGTCAGTAGGGTGTGATGCTCGGTGGCAAACACGCCGTTTACTTTGTTATAGGAGGCCATCACCGTCCAGGGTTGGGCCTCCTTCACGGCCTTCTCGAAGGCCGGCAGGTAGATCTCCCGCAGAGTGCGTTCGTCCACCTCCGTGTCGATGCTGAAGCGCTGAAATTCCTGGTTGTTGGCGGCGTAGTGCTTGAGCGATGTGCCCACCCCTTTCGATTGGACGCCGTTGATGAACGCGACCGCCAACTCTCCGGCCAGATAGGGATCCTCGGAGAAGTACTCGAAGTTTCTACCTCCCAGCGGCGATCGCTTCATGTTGACGCCGGGTCCAAGGATAACATCCACATTCAGGGCGATAGCTTCTTCACCCAGCGCGGCGCCTAACTCGCGCATCAGCTCCACGTCCCAGGTGGACGCGCTGCACGAGGCTGTTGGGAAACAAGTGGCGGGCAGGCTTTGATGACCCATGGAGTAAATATCGCGCAAGCGCCGGATGCCATGTGGGCCGTCTGAGACGATCATTTCCGGCACATGGAGGCGTTTGACTGGGGTGGTCGTCCACGCGCTGGCGCCGGTGCAGAGTGCGGCTTTTTCTTCGAGCGTCATGCTGGCAATGATCGATTGAATTTCTGCGTTCATCTCATCCCTTCTTCTGAGCTGGTTCAATGAGAGTATGTGTCGTAAATCGAGCGCACCTTGAGTGCTGCCTGGGCAGTGGCCAGGTCCCATCCCTGCGGCAAGGGGACGGTGATGCTGATGACTTTCTGAGCCGGCAGATCGAAATAGTTGTCGCTGAAGACTGCCGCGACCCCATCCAGGCTGCACTCCACCAGGCGGGCCAGCGAACGGGCCGACAGATCGATCACAAGCAGGCCATCTTTGAGCGCCGCACGGGCATCGATCTGTGGATCCACCAGTGACAGATGTTTGGTCGGGACAAAGAAAGCCGTCTGCATCGCCAGGGGACCGTCAGCGGCATGCAGGTCTTCGGGCCACAGCTCGGCCACAAACACCAGATCCCTGCGGGTATCGTCATCCAGGAATTGGGAAAAATCGAGTTTCTCGACAGCCACTACACCCGATGGTTCCACGTGCGCAGCTTCCTCGCCGGAGGCCAGCATTTTGCCGTCCAGAGTCGTCAGGGCCCAACGCACTTTGCCTTGCCATTTTTCGTCCAGGTCGCTGCTGACGAAGATCGACTGGCACGGAGGTGCGTCCTCAATCGAAAGCAGCAGTGGCGCATAGAAGCGACGGGCGACATAGTGCAAGGCCTTCCAGCGACCATAATAGTCCAGGCTGGACCACGATGCGACCGGCCAGCAGTCGTTTAACTGCCAGTAGAGCGTGCCCGATACGCGCGCCGGATGCCTGCGCCAGTGCTCCACCCCATAGCGAATCCCTTCCGCTTGCAGGACCATGCTCAGGTACACCAGCGATTCGAAGTCCCTGGGCAAGCGGAAGGTATCCAACATCTGGCTCACGATGAGCGAGTTGCCGCTGTCGTTTTTCTGGTGCTGCTCCATGATGTAGGAGGTCATGTTCCAGTCGGGTTCCGCCGCATAGGTGCGGATGGTATCCAGGGGCGGCAAGGCCTGGAAGCCGAATTCGCTCATGAAGCGCGGATACTGGCTGCGGTACGCTGTGAACGGCTTGCGACCATGCCATACGTCCCAATAGTGGGCATCGCCCTGCACCTGGCCGTTGGGCGACTTGAACGGCGTATCTGAAGACGGCGAGCTGGGCCAGTAGGCGTGATCGGGGTCTTCGGCGGCACACCATTCCGGCAGCGTGTGGTGGAAGAAACGGTCGTACGCGGCCTTCAGCGCCTGTAGTTCGGGCCTGTCCCAGTGCCACTCGACCCACCCTTGCTCCATCTCGTTATTTCCGCACCACAAGGCCAGGCTGGCGCGATGCCGCAGGCGCCGCACGTTTTGGACCACTTCGATGCAGACGTTTTCAACAAAGCCAGGATCGTCGAGCGGGTAGATGCTGCACGAGAAGATGAAATCCTGCCAGACCAGGATGCCATAGCGATCGCAGAGATCGTAGAAGCGCTCGTCTTCGTAGAAGCCGCCGCCCCACACGCGCAGCATGTTCTGGTGGGACTGGACTGCCGAGCGGATCAGGTCTTCAAGGGCGGCCCCGGTCAGGCGCGTCGGGAAGGAATCGGCCGGGATCCAGTTGGAGCCTTTGGCGAAGAATGGCCTGCCGTTGACAACAAAGGTGAACGAACGCCCCCATTCATCCGGATCTTGTCGCAGCTCGATCGTGCGAAGGCCGAGTTGATAGGTCTTTTCATCCAGAACCACGCCGGACTGGTTTAGCTGTACCTGGACGTGATAGAGCGGTTGATCCCCAAGACCGTTCGGCCACCACAGCTGCGGTCTTTTGATTTCCAGCACGAGGTGCCTGCCGGCCTCCGGCGCAAGGACAGCGCTGGCACTGCGAACCACACCGTCAGGCGCAGTCACCCGGAGAACGGCCGAAACGCCGGGCGCCCAGTTTTCCACCTCCAGGCGCGCTTCCACCCTGACGATGCCGTTGACATGAAACTGGCGCAGGTGGACGTCCGAAAGACGGGCGGAGGTGTATGCTTCAAGGCGGATGTCTTTCCAAATACCGACCGGCGGAAGTTTGGGCCCCCAATCCCATCCGAACTGGCACGGCGCCTTGCGAATAGATGGGCCGCCAGGCAGCGAGTGCGTGGGCGCAGGCAAACTGCGGATGGATTCCTGCTCGGCGATGTACTTCGCACTCGATGCGAAGTACATCCGCAGTTCGTTGCTCTGTGCCACGAGCAGATCCTTGACGTCCCAGCGGTACTGGCGGAACATGTTCATGGCGCGGCCCAACTCGCGCCCATTCAGGCTGACAGTCGCCAGGGTGTCGAGCCCGTCGCAGGCGAGCCAGATGTGCGGCTGGCGCAGCAGTTCGGGCGTGACATCAAACGACTTGCGATATTCCCAATCAGCTTTGGCAACCCATTGCACTCGCCGCTCATTGTCCCCCACAAACGGGTCGGGGATGCGTCCGAGGGCAAACAAATCTGTGTGCGCACCGCCTGGGACCGTGGCAGGCAGCCATTCTTCTCCCCTCCGCTGGGCGTCCCCTGCCTGGTGGGCTACTGCCTGGCGAAACTGCCAGGCGCCTGTCAAAGATTGCGTTTGCGTCATCTGCTTTCCTTTGGGCTCATGTTTTCTCCCAGACTGCCTGCAAGGACCGGTAATCCAGGAGGATGATACCTTTTTTTCGGACGATATCCTTTGCCTGTTGGGACGTAAAGAAGTCGTAATCTGCCTGCCGCACATGATTGCCGCCAGGCTCCAAAGCCAGCAGCTCAGGCGTGTCAAGGCCCGGATGCACCGCCCACTCGTTCAGCCCGTCAGGCAGCTCGTGCAGAAGTTCGGCGTAACGGGCAGCCCTGGTGGCAGGATCAAGGCCATAGCTGTCCAGGAAGTCGTGATCGACGGCGGGAAGTCCCTGGCTCTGCAGCTTGGCGGCCGACGACCGGCTGGACACCCGCAGCGCCAGACCGTACTCTCGCGCCAACCCGAACATGACGTCGAAGATATCGTCCCGCTTGCTGATCCGCAATGAATGCCAGTCCAGGTGCGATGGGCGAAGGCCCGCAGCCAGCACGACTTCGATCTGCGTCCGGAACTCGATCTCCAGTTGGTCGAGCCTCACCCGCGCCATGAACTCGCCCATGTGGTCGAAATCGTAGAAATACCCCGCCTCATCGAGCAGGGATGGCACCTTTGCCGGGTCGGCCACGGGCCGCCAGCGATTATGCGTCGAATCGGAGATGGCGGTGAGGTGAACGCCGAAGGGCTGTTCGGGATGGTCTGCGAGGAAGCGGGCCGCATGCGTCATGGCGGGGCACGGCACCATCAGGCTGGTGGAGCGGACGACGCCCTCCGCCAGGGTGCCACAGATGGCTTCAGTCACCGCATGGCACATTCCGAAATCATCGGCGTTGAGGATCAACAGCCGGGCATCAGCCCCATACCCCAGCAATCGATTAGTCTGGCCCTTTGACGTCATTCCTGTTTCCTGTCCGTCCTGCCCCGGAGTTCGTTACAGCCCGCTGGTTCGATGGGTCAGCTACACGGTAGAGAGATCCCACTCCTCGTAGATCTTCGGGACATCG
>CAYLZG010000138.1:0-11499 GCA_964387985.1 uncultured Anaerolineales bacterium
CAGGGCGGGCGCAAGCATCCGAACCAGGAGTTCGTGCGCCTCGACACGCGCAACATCCTCTTCATCTGCGGCGGCGCTTTCTCGACGCTGGAGGATATCGTCGGCCAGCGCGTTGGCGTGAAGGGCCGCGTAGGTTTCCAGACCACGGGTGAAGCGCCGCGGACCAAGGAAGCGCAGAGTGCAGAGCTGCTCGCGCAAGTCACTGCCGATGACCTGCTGAAATTCGGCATGATTCCTGAGTTTGTGGGCCGGCTGCCGGTCACGGTCAGCGTCGAGCCTTTGGACGAGGACGCGCTGGTCGCCGTGCTGACGGAGCCCAAGAATGCAGTGGTGAAGCAGTTTGCCCGGCTGGTCGGGCTGGACAATGTCGAGCTGGTTTTCACGCCCGAAGCACTGCGCGCCGCGGCGCGCGAAGCCATGAAGCTGAAGACCGGTGCTCGCGGGCTGCGCACGATCATCGAGAGCGCGTTGCTCGATGTGATGTATGAGATTCCTTCGCATTCCGAGGTGGTGAAGTGCGTCGTGAATGCGGAGTGCATCACGCGCGGTGCACAGCCGATCCTTCTGACCGAGGATGGCCAGGCGATCGCCTGGGGTGAAGGACTCAGCAAGAAGTCGGCTTAGGCTGTCGAGGTTGTCATGAAGGGCCAGGTTTCTCTCGGGGGAAGCCTGGCCTTCTTTTTGTCATCCTCCGGCCCGCTGCAGGTGAGTCCGGCAGTTGGCGCGGCTCCGCCTGCGACACCAACTGCTGAACTGCTGAACTGCTGAAGTGCCAACATGGATGTCAGCAGTTCGACGCACTCACAACGCCGAACTGCCGAATCGCCGACGTGCCGAACCTCGGCGTACATGTCGGCAGTTCGATGCATAGAAGCACCGAACCAGCGCCTGGACGGCAAGCTCGCTGATGAACATCAACAAATTACCCGTGTCATCCGACCGCATCCGTCGCCACGACGCCTGCGGTTGAAACCGGCAGGCTGCTACACGCCAAACCTGCTCGCGCAGGTTCACCGAAGTGGTGAAGCCGCTCAATCAGTGCGCCTCGGCGCACTGATTGAGCGGCAGTACGGCGTGGGTACCGGCATTGCCCGGAAATTCATGGACTTCATGGTCGCCGGGTGGTCTCTATACATATATATCTCACAGTATTAACTACCACTACTACCATTGTTACTACTACTGAGTCAAATTAAGTTCAATAAACGAATTAAGTAAGCGCGCGAAGACCCATATGTGACGGCGGGGTGAGCGGACATGCTCGAACTGCTGACAAAATGAGAGGGTATCTGCAGTTCTGCAGTTCAGCAGTTCAGCAGTTCGACTAGGCGGCCGGCTGGCACGCAGGACAGATGAAGCTGCTCGTGCCGCCGGTCTTGATCTTGACGATCGACGCGCCGCACCGGCGGCAGGGCTCACCCTCGCGGTACCCTACGGCGATGTCCTCCATCATAAAGCCACCCTTCTCCCCGCGCAGGCTCACCTCATAGAACGCGCCGCCTTTCTCCAGGCTGGGGCGCAAGCCATCCTGGACGCCCTGCCACAGCCGGCCGATTTCTTCATCCGAGAGCGTGTTCAGCTTGCGCAGCGGGTGGATCTTTGCGAGCCAGAGGATGTCGTGGACGTAGGCATTGCCGATGCCGGCCAGCCGCGTCTGGTCCAGGAGGAAGGCTTTGACGCCGCTCTTCTGCCCGCGCACCATCTCGTGGAACTGCTTTTGGGAGACATCGAGCACATTTGGGCCGAGCTTCGCGATCTGTTCGTGAGCTTCCAAAGGTCCTGGTGGCAGATAGTGGGCAGAGCCGAACCACCAGAAGTTCACAGCGAAGCAGGTGGCGTCGGTGAAGTCGAAGATCAGCCGGTGTTTCTCGGGCAGATGCGCACGGTCGACCAGCAGCAGCTCGCCTCCCATGCCCATGTTGAACAGCAGCCAACCCCGGGACGTATCGGTTGCCAACCACTTGCCGCGTTGGATCGTGCCGCGCAACTCAGCTCCGGCCAAAGCTTCCTTGAACTGTTCCTCAGAGATGTTCAGGCACTTCGGCTGCAAGACCTCCACGGCGGCAATCGTCTTGCCGACCAGCAGCTCATTCATCTCGCGGGCTCGCGCAGCGATTTCCGGGTATTCTGGCATCGTTCACCTCCCCGGCACAGTATAGCCGTGATCTTGCGGATTGGGGAGCCGATGTGCGTTGCGTGGCAAAGATTCCTCGGTTACAATGGCGCCCATGAGCGAATTGACCCATCTGGACGAGCATGGCCAGGCGCGCATGGTGGATGTGGGCGCCAAGCCGGAGACCGCGCGCGAGGCAGTGGCAACCGGCCGCGTGCGCATGCAGGGGGAGACGCTGAGGCAATTGCGTGAGGGCAATCTGCCCAAGGGCGATGTGTTGGGCACGGCACGCGTGGCTGGGATCATGGCTGCCAAGCGCACGAGCGAGCTGATTCCACTGTGCCACCCGCTGCTCCTGACCAATGTGACCGTCGATTTCAGCTTCGACGACGCGCTTTCGGCGGTGGAGATTGTGGCCACTGTCAAGTGCCGGGGCCAGACGGGCGTCGAGATGGAGGCGCTGACCGCTGTGAGCGTGGCTGCCCTGACCATCTACGATATGGCGAAGGCCATCGAGCGCGGGATGGTGATCGAAGGCATCCGTCTGCTGGAAAAGCGCGGCGGCAAGAGCGGGCACTGGACCGCCGGCTGAGAATAGTTGACGTAATATTGAGAATCGTGCATGCGCGGCGTGCAGGGAGTGAACACTGATGCAGGTTCGGGTGCGTTTTTTTGCAGCTATGCGCGAGCGCTTCGGCGCCAGCGAGGTGAAGCTTGGGCTGCCTGACGGGACGACCGTTGCGGAGGTCCTCGCACGGCTGAATGCGGATTATCCCGCCGTCCGCCTGATGCAGCAGCGTTTCACCGTGGCAGTCAACCGGTCCTTTGCCAAGCACGATAGGGTGCTCGTCGATGGGGACGAAGTGGCATTGATCCCGCCGGTGAGCGGCGGCGCAGCCAAGCTGTTTGAAATCGTTCAGGCCCCGATTTCCCTGGACGACGTGGCGCAGCGCGTGCTTGCGCCCGAGCGCGGCGGAGTGACCGTCTTTGCAGGCACAGTGCGGGGCATCACCGGCGAGCAGCAGACCGACTACCTGGAATACGAGGCCTATCCGGAGATGGCCGAAGCGTCATTTGCCGGCATCGCCGGCGAAGCCCAGGCGCGATGGCCCGATGTCAGCGCGATTTCCGTGGTGCACCGGGTGGGACGGTTGGAGGTGGGCGATGTCTCGATTGTCATCGCGGTTGCGGCGGCGCACCGCGCGAACATTTTTGACGCGTGCCACTACATCATTGACCGGATCAAGCAAATCTCGCCCATCTGGAAGAAAGAAGTAGGTCCAGATGGCACGGCATGGATCGAGGGACCCGAATCGGTGGTGTGACATCCAGAGCATAGCGCGGAGAGGAGTACATGTGATGGAAGGCGAACGGACCCCAACGAAGATTGCCATAGTGGGTGGTGCAGGGGCGGTAGGCGCAAGCGCGGCTTATGCGCTCATGATCAGCGGCCTGGCCAGCGAGATCGTGCTGGTCGATGTGAATGAGCGGAGAGCTGAAGGCGAGGCCATGGACCTGGCGCAGGGCGCGCCATTTGTGCGGCCGGTGATCGTGCGACACGGCACTTATGCGGACTGTGCAGGCTGCCATATTGTGGTCATCACTGCGGGCGCCGCGCAGAAGCCGGGCGAAACCCGGCTCGACCTTGTCAAGAAGAATACCGCCATCTTCCAGAGCATGATTCCGCAGATTGCCGCGGCTGCTTCCAACGCCATTCTGCTGGTCGTGGCGAATCCGGTGGATGTCCTGACTCTTGCGGCGCTGAGATTTTCGGGTTTTCCGACGGGTCGCGTCGTCGGGTCCGGTACTGTGCTTGACACAGGCCGGCTGCGGTCGCTGATCGGCCAGAAACTCGAGGTGGATCCGCGCAGCGTACATGGCTACGTGATCGGCGAGCACGGGGACAGCGAGCTGGTGGTCTGGAGCCGGACCACGGTGGGCAGCATGCCCATTGCAGACTTCTGCGTCCAGCGCGGGCGCCCCTTCGACGCCTACATCCAGGAGAGGATCGCAGACGAGGTGTGCCACGCAGCCTATGAGATCATCGAGCGCAAGGGCGCAACCTACTATGCTATCGGTCTCGCGATCCGCCACATCGTCGAAGCGATACTTCGCGACCAGAATACTATCCTGACCGTTTCCACCCTTCTGAACGGACAATATGGACTCTCCGATGTCTGCCTGAGCCTGCCGTCGATCGTAGATCATAATGGCGTCGAAGTGGTTCTGGAGCCGCCGCTGAGCAAGGATGAGCTGGATGCGCTCCAACGCTCGGCTGAGGTGCTGAGCGAGACCGCGCGGGCAGCAGGACTGTAGGCCTGCGAGACCCGGGGGCTTTTGATCGTGCGAGCACTCATCCAGAGAGTGAGCCAGGCAGCGGTCACAGTCGACGATGAGATCGTCGGCCGGATCGGACGTGGGTTTGTCGTTTTGTTGGGTGTGACCCACGCAGATGGCCAGCGCGAGGCTGCCTGGCTGGCGCACAAGATCGCGGGTCTGCGCGTGTTCGACGACGCGGCCGGCAAGATGAATCTCGGGCTTTCGGATGTTTCCGGCGAGGTGCTCGTCGTATCGCAGTTTACGTTGTACGGCGATGCACGCAAGGGACGTCGTCCGGACTTCCTCCAGGCGGCCCGGCCCGAGCAGGCCGAGCCGCTGGTGGATTACTTTGTAGAGCAGCTGCGCGCGGATGGGCTGCCTGTTCAGACCGGCCAGTTCCGCGCTTTGATGCAGGTCAGCCTGGTAAACGATGGACCGGTGACGCTCTGGCTGGACACAGCCGGTCTGCTTCCGCCGGCCCCTTAAGGGTCACCCCTCGGCGCAAGGGGACGGGCGCCGCACCTCCGCAACAACCATGCCCGCCAGGATCAGTGCACACCCCAGCAACTGCCTGGGACCCAGGATCTCTCCGATCAGCAGGAAGCTGAAGAGCCCGGCGAACACCGGCTCCGCCGAAAAGATCAGCGCGGTGTGCGTGCTCGTGGTGAAACGCTGCGCGACGGTTTGAATGCCAAATGCGGCAGCGGTGGCCAGGAGGCCGGTGAACGCAGCCGCGCCGATGACACCGGAGTCGAGCCTCCCTGCAAGCCCGGGCAGCCCGGACTCGGGCACATCGAAGAGCAGAGCGGCTGCTGCGCTCAGCAGCGCGACGGTCAGCACCTGGCCCATCGTCAGCAGAAGCGGATCGTGCCGCGGGGCAAAGTGGCCGGTGAGCAGGATGTGCGCGGCGAACGAGAACGCGCACCCCAGCACCAGGAGGTCGCCCAGGTCGATGCGCAGGCCCGACGTCAACGAGAGGAGGGCCAGGCCAGTCGTCGCCAGCGCCACACCTAACCATGCACTGCGACCGGGCGATTGGTGCAGGAGCAGCGCTGCAGCCAGCGGCACGATTGCCACAGACAGCCCCGTGATGAAGCCTGCCTTGGCCGGCGTGGTCAGCGTCAGACCCGTGGTCTGCAAGGCGTACCCCGCGAACAGTGCACCGCCGATCAACAGCGACGACAATGCCAGCCGTCTGAACCGCAGCCAGGTCCACCTGCGCCTGCCGAATGGTCCTGCCGGGTTTTCGGCTGCCAGTTGGCGCCGCCGCCAGATCGTAATGGGCGCCAGCGAAGCCGCTGCCAGTGTGAAGCGAAGCGCCATGAAGCTGAACACCGGGAACGCGCTGACCGCGTCCTTGACCATGACGAAGGTCGCGCCCCAGACCAGCGTGACCAGAAGCAGCCCAAAGTCGGCGACGAGCTGCCGGCGCGGGGCCAGGCCGTTGCCCAAACGCGACGCTGGGGTCGCTTTCGCAACCCCAGCGTCATCGCCAAGTAGCGTGTCTGGTCCCTGTTGCATGGTGAGTTACAGGAGGCGGCTGCCGCTCGACGCTGCGCCGGGAACTTCCGGCAGATCCTTGCCTGGCTCGGTCAGCCTCGGCGGCACATCTTCGCGTTCGCCTGGTTTCAGGCTCAGCTCCTGGCGCACCGTCTTCAGTAGGGCTTCTGCCTTGAGCTCGGGCAGCGTGTAGCAGGGGCCGCCGAGGTGGTTCGCCAGCTCTTGAGCGAGGCCCCGGTCGAAAGCAGGGTGCTCCATGTTGATGATGACCGTACGGAAGTGGGCGTCGTGGATCATTTCGGCCATGCGCCTGGCTTCTTCCTGCGGCGGCATCCCGGTCACGGAGACATTGCCTGCGCCATCCGTCAGGATGATGATCAGCGGCTTGATCTCCGGGTTGCGGCGCGTGGCCGCGGTGCACACGCGGAAGGCGGCGAGCAACCCCGCGGACAGCGGCGTCTTACCGCCCACCGGCACGTTGCGGAGTGCCTGCTGCGCCAGCTCGACACTGGACGTGGGCGGCAGGACGATTCGCGCCTCTTCCCGCTGGAACACGATCAGCCCGACCTGGTCGCGGCGCTGGTATGCGTCGTGCAGCAGAGAAAGCACCGCGCCCTTGGTGGCTTCGATGCGTTCCGCTGCTGCCATGCTCCACGAAGCATCGACCACAAAAAGAACGAGGTTGGCAGCGCGACGGACGCGCACTTTCTTCTGCAGATCTTGCCGCTTGACGACGAAGGCAAGCTTGCGCGAAGCACGTTCTTCCGACCGGCTGCGCTGAAACGGGGCAGCGGTCCGGATGGTAGCATCGAAGGCCAAATCGTCCGGCCGTCCGTGCATGGGACGCGCGCGAATGTAACGGCCGCGCTTGCGATCGGTCAGGGTCGAGCTGCGTTTGCCTGCAGAGGAACGCGTGAGCTTGTCCAGGGGCGTGTCAAGCCGCTTGGCCTGGAAACTATCGCCTATCTTGACCTGGCGTTGCGCCGACGGCCCCTGGTTGGAGGCCTGCGACTGTGCGCCATCATCGGTGGGTTCGCCGCTAGCGGAGGTGGTTGCCTGGTCCGTTAGCGGCTCAGTGCTTTTTTTACACTGGGCGCCGTGTCACCCGAGTCTGACTTTGCGGGGATCTTCTGATCCGGCGGCGCTTCCGCGCGTGCTTTCTTCAGCCGGTCTTCGAGCTGGCCCGCGTCCATCGCGGCCTCCTCGAACGGCTGGCGCTTCAGGCGGTGCGGCAGTGCCAACTCCGCAGCCAGCAGGATATCTTGTTCTGCAACAGCCATGCGGCCTTGCCACGCAGCGTGTGCGCGCGCCGTCTTCAAAATCACGATGTCCGCGCGATGGCCGTCCACGCGGAACGAGGTGGTCAATTGGGCGATCGTGTAGAGGTCGCGCTGTGTGTGATGGACCCCCGGCAGCCGGCTGCGTGCCTCGGCAATCTCCTGGGAGAGGTGCTCCTCGTGAGGCAGCCACTCCTGGTAGAAACCGTCGGGATCGCTTTCGTAAGCGACCCGCCGCTCAACGATGGCGACGCGCTGGCGGGGATCGGAGATGCCGCGCATATCCACGCAGAGGGCAAACCGGTCCAGAAGCTGCGGCCGGAGGTCACCCTCCTCGGGGTTCATGGTGCCGACCAGCATGAAACGCGCCGGGTGGCTGAAGCTGATGCCCTCGCGTTCCACCACATTGACGCCCATCGCGGCTGAGTCGAGCAGCAGATCGACGACGTGATCGTCCAGCAGATTCACCTCATCGACATAAAGTAACCCGCGGTTAGCCGCGGCCAGGACGCCGGGCTCGAAGTGTCGCTCGCCCTGCTGGATCGCCTTCTCGATATCCAGGGTGCCGACCACGCGGTCTTCGGTCGCACTGACAGGCAGGTCGACAAAACGCGTGCGGCGCTTGGCAGTCGCCAGGACTTCGCCGCTTGCCAACCGGTCGCGGCAAATATCGCACAGGTTGTCGGTGCTGTTGGGGTCGCAGCCGAACGGGCAGTCGGACACGACTTCGATCTCGGGAAGCAGCGCAGCCAGCGCGCGCGCTGCCGTTGACTTGGCCGTACCGCGCTCGCCACGAATCAGGACGCCGCCGATCTGAGAGGAGATCGCGTTCAAGATAAGGGCCCGTTTCATCTTGTCCTGGCCCACGATGGCGGTAAACGGATAGGGTCGAATGTTTGCCAAAGGAATGCTCCGTACGCGAGTTAACGTACGAATTATAGCACCGCAGACAAAAACGCAGAAACCGCGTCGACATGACTACTTCTACTCTCTCCTCTCCCCCCCTTTTAAGGGGGGGAGAGTAGAGAGAGTAGAGTAGAGTCGATTGGTTGTGTGTGGAAACTGGACCAGGTGTTACGCGGAGGTGTGCTTGTCTTCACAACAGCCGCGCGATGACGAGCCGCTGCATCTCGCTCGTGCCTTCACCGATCGTCATCAGGCGGGCATCCCGATAGATGCGTTCCACCGGATACTCCTGGCTGTATCCGTATCCGCCGTGCACCTGCAGCGCGTTGCGCGCCACCCGCTCGGCCATCTCGGTGGCGAACAGCTTGGCGATCGATGCTTCCCTGGTGTATGGCCGCCCGCAATCACGCAGCCAGGCAGCCCGGTAGACCAGCCACCGCGCGGCTTCGATGTCCACGGCCATGTCAGCCAGCATGAAGGCGATCGCCTGGTGCTCTGCAAGCGGCTGGCCGAATGCCTTGCGCGTGCCGGCGTAGGTTCGCGCTGCGTCGAAGGCGGCTTGCGCCAGCCCGAGGCTGAGCGCCGCGATCCCGATCCGGCCGCCATCCAGCACCTGCAGCGTCTGCTGGAGCCCGCGCCCCTCGGCACCCAGCAGGTTCTCCACCGGAACGTGTACGTCTTCCAGTGCCACCGCATAGGTGTGCGAGCCATGCAGCCCCATCTTCTTCTCAGGCGGGCCGAAGCCAAGGCCGGGCGTATTGGCCGGCACGATGAGGTGGCTGAACCGTTCGCCGGTGCGACAAAGCAGCAGGACAACCCCCGCCTCGGCGCCATTGGTCAACCACATCTTGTCGCCGTTGATGACCCACTCATCGCCCTGGCGCACCGCGCTGGTGCGCACCGCGCGCAGGTCGGAGCCGGCTCCCGTCTCCGTGAGGCCCAGGCAGCCGAGCGTTTTGCCGCGCGCCATGGGCACGAGCCAACGCTTCTTCTGTGCTTCGGTGCCGAACGCAGCCAGCGGGCCGCAGGCCAGTCCGAGATGGGCTGCCACGATGAGCGCCAGCGAGCCGCAGCCCCGGCCCAGCTCCTCGATGAGGATCGCTGCGCTCAGCGCATCCGCGCCCCCGCCCCCGTATTCCTCCGGGATGTTCAGGCCGAGCATCCCAAGCTTCGCCAGCGCGTTAAGCGATTCCCAGGGGAATTCGCCGGTCTCGTCCACATGGCGCGCGCGGGGGGCGACCTCGGCTTCTACAAACTCACGCAGTGTCGAGCGCAGCATGCGGTGTTCTTCAGACAGGTCGAAGTCCATCGTAACCTCCTCTACCGCCCGATCAGCATCCCCTGCGGATCCAGCTCGCGAAGCAGCCGGCGTTCGGACTCGGTGGGGGCCGGACTGATCGTCAAGTCCTCCGCGACGGATATGGCGAAGCAGCTGTTCGCCTGAACATCGTCGAGCGACACCTCCGGGTGGAGCGCCAGGAGGCGCATCCGGCAGGAGACGGGGTCAAAGTCGTAGACGCCAAGCTGGGTGATGACGCGATATGGCCCGCTGTTGGCCGGCAGGCCGGCTTGCTCCCTGGCGCCAGGCCCTGTGAGGTAGCCGGGTGTGGTCAGGAAGTCCAGGTGCTCCACGAACTTGCGGCGATCCTGCCGCATGATGATGATGGTGCGGTGGCTGAAAGACCCCACGTCATTGGCGCCGCCGCTGCCGGGCAGGCGCGCCTGCGGCTGCTCGTGGGGCCCGATAACCGTCGTGTTGATGTTGCCGTAGGGGTCGATCTGCGCCGCGCCCAGGAAACCGTAGTCCAGGTATCCCGCCTGTGAAATCGACATCACGTCGTGCATGCTGCTCGCTGCCACCGCCTTGTGAAAGGTACGTGAGTCGCCCACGGAGATCGGTAACACGGGTATCTGCGGCCCGATTCCGCCTGCTTCGAAGACGATCAGCAGGCCGGGGGCGTGGGTTCTTTGTGCGAGCATGGCCGCGATCATCGGCAAGCCGGTGCCCACGAAGACCGAGCGGCGGTCCTCCAGAAGGCGCGCGGCCACACACGCCAACAACTCGGTGGGGGAGTAGGCTGCCATGTAACTGACTCCTCGTTTTGGCTTGGGCGTCCTTAGGTGCCGGGCACTTCGAAAGTGCCCGGCACCTAAAGGCGCCTCTACCCGCGCAGCTGCTCTACCTTTTTGAGGTGATGCAGCTGTTTGAGACCTCCCACCTTATCCAGGTAGGCATCGAAGTCCGGCACGCCGAACACATACTCCTCAAAGTACGCGTCTGCGCCCACGGCCGTTTTCGAGCACTGCATCCAGGCCCGGATATGGTCTTCGTCGAAGTAGTAGCGGCGGGGCATCTGGCATGGATGTGCGCCGTGGGGCATCTCGACCACGGCGTCTACCAGGAAGAACGGGATGACCGTGCGCCAGGGTTCCGCGCGGATCTGTTCGTCGGGTATGACCTCTTCGGTCGTCAGGATCAGCCGCCGGGCAGCGCGCGCCAACTCGAAATCCTCGACCATGGTGCCGTCTATCTGCGCATTGCCGTACATGTCGCAGCGGCTGACATGGATCAGCGCTACATCCGGGTAGCATGCAGGCAGCAGGCAGATGGGCTTGCCGCTCCAGGGGTCAGCCACCACTTTGGCAGAGCTGTGGGCAAGGGTGTCGGTTCCGAGCAGGTTGCGGGAGGGAATGAAAGGCAGTCCCATGGCCGCGGCCATGAAGCGCCACTGGTAGCCGGCGTTGCTCGTCTCGGCCACCACCCGGCAATGGCCTTCCTCCACCATCCGCCGCGAGGCGGGCGAGAGCCCGCGGATCTCGTGGCCGAAGGTGTAGGCAACTTCGACGCGATCCACGCACCCCGAGGCGATCAGCAAGTCGCCATCGTGCACCGCGGTCTTGCCTGCCAGCACCAGGTGTCGCCGTCTCTGGCGTATGATTTCGTAGATGCCCGCCATGGCCACGCGCACATGGCCGAATCCGCCGGAAGCCACGAGATCGCCGTCGCGGACGAAGCGCGCCACCGCCTCCGCGATGGTGGTCTGCTTGTCATGCAAGTCGCGGGGCTTGTTTTCGAGCACCCACTGCCGGTTCTCGTCAGGATCGTGCCAGCCGATCAGCTGACCCTGGCCTTCTTGCAGAATCTGCATCGCATGCCTCCCCAGGGTGGCTTGCGCGGGCCGGAAGGCATCACATCATCCGGCCCGTCTTCCTCTTCATGTCAATGGCGATCATGGCAGCGGATAGAAGTAGACGT
Organism: uncultured Anaerolineales bacterium; assembly: GCA_964387985.1. GTDB lineage: Bacteria > Chloroflexota > Anaerolineae > CG2-30-64-16 > CG2-30-64-16 > JALOOB01. The sequence goes on from CAYLZG010000138.1 coordinate 11,372, forward strand.
CGGTTGGCTTGAACTTGCTGTTACGGCGGAAGCGCAGCCCGACGCGCAAGCCGATCCAGTCCAGGGTGGGCGAATCGGGATCGACACCGATCAGCCGGCCAAGGAACAACGTGTGGGCGCCCTCGAAC
>CAYLZG010000139.1:0-11400 GCA_964387985.1 uncultured Anaerolineales bacterium
CGCGCCACCTGGTACAGGGGATAAGTTCGAATCCCCTTGGGGGCACTCTCTTTAAGCTAAAGTCCAGCATCCAACGATGCTGGACTTTTGTTTTGCCCGCGCAGGATGATGCCCAATAGTTTAGCCCCCAACCATGTTGAGAAGGGCAGCGCCGACGTTAATCACGAAAAAGCCCACATGGCCCGCGGCATGGGCGACTATGGCCGTTTCCAGGTTGCGCCGCCAGAACAGCCAGCCGAAGAGCAGCCCGCCCAAGGCGTTGAGCAACACGGTACGGAAGACGATGAGCGGCGTCAGTGTGACCATCCCGGCCAGCGCGGGCAGATGGCCGAGGCCAAAAAGCACGGCCGCCAGGATGATGGCTGCCCAGACTAAACGTGGACGCCTTTTGGGGGGACGCCTCACAGATCCAGTACGCCCTGGTGTCCGGCCTTGACCGCCTCGATGACCTTCGCGGCCACGGTCTCGGGCGCCAGCGCGCTGCCCGGCAGCTTGAACGGGACCTTCCGCCAAAACCCGGTGTTCATCGCGCCCGGACGCACGACGATGACCTGGCGCTTCCGCTCTTCCTTGCGCAGCGCCTCGGCGAACGCTTCGAGCCCGGCCTTAGCAGCCGCGTACGCGCTCAGCCCCGGCAGCCGCATCCGCTCGCTCACCGCACCGAGAAACACCAGGGGTGCGTCTACAGCCAACAGAGGCAGGCTGTGGTGCACTGCGTTGTACGCACCGAACAGGTTGGCATCCATAATGCGGCGAAACGTTGCCGGCGTCATCGTCTCCACCGGCTCCGCCTTGATGTCTCCGGCTGCATAGATGAACAACTGCGCCTCGCCGACCTCCTGCACCGCTGCCAGGACGGCGCGCTGCACCGCAAACGGGTCGGCCACATCGGCCGCGAATACGTGATCGGCCACACCGGGCAAGTCATCCCCCTGCCGGCTGATGCCGATGACCTGCCAGCCATCTTCCCTGAGTTTGCTGCCGAGCGCGCGTCCGACGCCGCCTGCCACACCCCAGATCAAGGCAACCTTTGTCATTGGGTCGCTCCTCTGAGTCGCATAACGAACTGCATTACCACTGCCAGGAAGGGATGGACTTCTGCTCGTCCACAACCAGGATACATCGTACCACAAGATTCATGAGGGGCTGTCAAACCGAACCGCGCAGTAAGCCGGTCGCTCGACGGCGGCTTCGATCCGATGATCGACGGTGTCATCAGCCCCGAGCACCTCATTGAACGAAAGCGGTCGGAAGATGTATAATCAACGTGGGAGACAGCACGATGACCTACCAGATTACGGAACCCATTGACGTCACGCGACTCCAACAAGTCCTGGATGAGTTGCAGGCCGAAATTGACGAGCGGGAGCGCGCGACCGCGGAGCTGGCGCAACAGAACACCAGACTGTATAGCGAGTTGCAGCGGCGGCTAGCCGAAAGCGAGAGCTTCAATCGCGTTCTGGTGAGCTTGCTCCAGAAGACCGTTTTGGGTCAAGTGCTGGACATCGTCTGCACCGAAGCTCAAGGCCTGGTCGGGGCTTCCGCCAGCGCGGTCCTGCTACTGACTGATCAGGCCTGGCTGGAGGTTAAGCATCGGTTGGGCAATCCACTGGCAGCCGTTGAACCCGTGCCCGTGGACGGTTCAGTGGCGGGCCAGGTGGTGCGGCAGGGTACACCGGTGCTGCTAAACGATCCAATCCACCTGGAACAGGCCCATGTCTACCAGTGGCCGACGGATCTCAACGCACTGCTCGCTGTGCCCCTGCGCGTCAACGGTGGAATCATCGGCGTGCTGGACGTGGTGAACAAGCCCGGCGGATTCACTGAAGACGATGTCCCCGTCGTGTCCATTTTCGCCAATCAGGCCGCGATGGCCATCGAGCACGCCCGGCTCCAGCAGCAGGCTGAGGAATTGGCGGTGCTGGCCGAACGACAACGCCTGGCCCGTGAACTGCATGATTCGGTCACCCAATCGCTATACAGCGTGACCCTCTACGCCAACGCCGCGGCCTTGGCCTTGGCGGCGGGCAAGGATGATGTCACGGCAAGCTATCTGCAGGAACTGCAGGCGACTGCGCAGGATGGCATGCGCGACATGCGGCTGCTTATCTTCCAGTTGCACCCGCCGGTGCTGGAGACCGAGGGGTTGGTCGCGGCGCTGCAGGCGCGCCTGGCAGCCGTCGAGGGTCGCGCCGGGGTGCAGACCGAGTTTCGCGTTGAGGGCGAGCGGCGGCTGCCGATTGCGATCGAGACGGAGCTTTACTGGATCGCCCAGGAAGCCCTCAACAACGCGCGCAAACATGCGGCGGCCGAGAATGCTATCGTACACCTGGACTTCACCGATGCATCCGTCTGCCTGGATGTGCGGGATGACGGCATAGGGTTCGATCCGGGCGCGGTGCCGGCCGAAAGACGAGGCGGGTTGCGCACCATGGCCGAGCGCGCCGCGCGCGTCAACGGGGTGCTGACCTACCAAAGCAAGCCAGGTGAGGGGACACGGGTGAAGGTTGAGGTAGCGTTATGATTGACAAAGGAACGCGCGACGCGGCGGAGAACATCCGTGTCTTGATTGTGGATGACCACACGATTGTACGCAAGGGCATCCGCGCCCTGCTCTCGGAAGCGGGTGGCTTCGAGGTGGTGGGGGAAGCGGCGGACGGACAGACGGCGGTGCACGTCGCGGAGGAAACCCGGCCGGATGTCATCCTGATGGACCTGCTGCTGCCTGAGATGGACGGCATCGAGGCAACGCGCGAGATTTCCCGTCGCCTCCCGCAGACCCACATTCTCGTGTTGACCAGCTTCGTTGCGGACAGCAAGGTGTACCCGGCCATCAAAGCGGGCGCCCTGGGGTACTTGCTCAAGGATTCCACGCCCGAAGAACTCGTACGGGCCCTTCGCCAGGTGCACCGCGGCGAGCCATCGCTCAATCCCGCTATTGCCCGCAAACTGCTGCAAGAGATCGCGCGTCCGGTCGAGCGGCAACCTGCCCCCGAAGCCCTCACCGCGCGCGAGATGACGGTGCTGCGGTGGATAGCCCAAGGCATGAGCAACCAGGAGATTGCCGACCGCATCAGCGTCAGTGAATCGACCGTGCGGACACATGTGAGCCGGATCCTCGGCAAGCTGCACCTGGCCAGTCGCACCCAGGCCGCGCTCTACGCTGTACGGGAAGGATGGGCGGACGGGGACGCCGAAGGCGCACAGGGGCAGTAGACACCGAGCGTGGCGCTGCATCTGGCGCCATAGCACAACCGCATACACTAAATGTCGCAGGGACCGCCTATGTGAGCGGTCCTTTTGCTATTAAGAAGCTGGCGCTTGCGCTGACGACAAGACGCCACTCTTATGTCAGACTATGAATGGGAGGAAAAGCGAATCCTCCAGGTTTTTGTCAAAGCTAGTCGTTTCACAAAGAGGAAAGGGTGACACAATGAGTATTCTCGCATGGCTCGTCGTCGGCTTGATCGCTGGCTGGTTGGCCAGCCGGGTGATGCGCGGTGGAGGCTACGGTCTCATCGGCGACATCGTGGTTGGTGTGGTGGGCGCGCTGCTCGGCGGCTTCCTCGCCACAAACTTTTTGGGCATGGCGAACCCTGTCAGTGGCATCAACATTCCCAGCATCTTCGTGGCCTTCGTAGGCGCAGTGATTCTGATCGCCATCCTGCGGCTGGTTTCCGGGCGCCGGCGTTAGGCCAAATACACCTGGGCAGGTTCACCATGCACCCGCCCAGGTGTACCATGAGCCGTTGGAAAAAGTAATCGGAGGATAAACCATGACAGTCATACGAAGCGAAGAGCATACCGGAGTGATCGGTCCCACTGCCGTGGACGGGAGGCCCGTGGACGTGACGAGTAGTCCTGCCCGGACGACGGCGCACCAGACCGAGACCGTCACCAGCGACCCGTACGCTGTGCGTCGTGAGGGGACTCTCAGGATCCAGAAGGGTATTTATCTGCTGTTTGGAATTCTGGAGGGGTTGCTCGCCATTCGTTTCGTGCTGCCACTGCTTGGCGCGAACCCGGACGCAGGCTTTGCGCAGTTCATTTACAGCATCACGAAGCCATTCCTCGCTCCTTTCGCGGGGCTGTTTGGGGCGGCGCGCTTTGGGGGCAGCGTGTTCGAGGTGAATCCCCTGGTGGCCATCCTCGTCTACGCCCTGATCGCGTGGGTGTTGGTCAAGGCGGTGGGGCTGGTGTTGGGCGACACGCGGCGCGGGGTGCGGACGACATCCAGACATATCGATACCGCATGAAGCAAGCATGAAGCAGGTCTATCCATGGCGGAATTTCCGCCGATTCATCAGGAGGAACATATGTCGAACATCGAACGTAAGCTCAAGGACGCAGCTCGCGACGTGAAGAACGCAGTCCAGGACGCGGCGCACGACACCAGGCGCAAGGCTGAGGACGTCGCGCACGATGCCCAACGCAAAGTCGAAGACGTAGCACACGATGCCAAGAACGACGTCGAGGATGCGAGGCACGATGCCAAGCGCAGGGGCCAGGCTGCAGACGCGGCGCATGAGGCCCAGAACCAGGTCGAGGACTCGGCGCACGATGTGAAGAATGCCGTCGAGGACGCCGCGCATGAGGCCCAGAATGAGGTTGAGGACGCAGCACAAGATGCCGCGCACAAGGTTGAGGACGCAGCACGCGCAGTCAAGCGCGGATTCGGCCAATAAGCGGAACTGAGATGATGCCATGCGGGCCGATGAGAGAGTAACGTGCCAGCTTACCGCCTCATCGGCCCGCCGCAGCATTTGAGGAAGGTGAAACATGGCACGTTATGAATTCGTGAAGGGACTACCCGTCATGACGATGGCGGAGGGCAAACAAATTGGCAAGATTGACGACCTGGTCGTCGACCCTGAAAGCAAGACTGTGAGCTGGCTGCGTCTTCACAGCGGGGGAATGCTGGGCGGCGAGCGGCTGTGGGTATCGACTGAGGCGGTGCATGGCGTGGGTGAGGATGCTGTGACGATCAATGCGGAAGCCGATGTCCGCACTCCTGCCGACGCGCCCGAAGCTGTCGCCCTGATCAAAGCCAAGCGTGAGCTCATCGGCGGCAAAGTGATCACCGAGAACGGCGAGCGCGTTGGCGAGGTGCGCGACTACGAGTTCGACCCGGAGACATTCGCCATCACCTCCCTGTCTGTCCCGCCGGGCATGAACGTTGTGGGCGAGACCCTGACGATTACCGGCGATAAGCTGCTCACCATCGGCGAAGATGTGATCGTGGTCGCAATGGACGCGGTGTCAAGGCCGGAAGAGCAGGCAGACGATCCCCAATAGGAGCAACACCATGCACTTTTCGCTCGTACTGGCTGTTCTGGCAAGCCTGACCCTGGTGCTGCTGCCGGTGCTGGATCACTTCGCCAACTCTGAGACCAACAGCAAGCCCCTGCACGCTGACTTGACCTGGCTCGCCCGTTGGGTGCAAAAATGAGCCATCCATGCAGTGAGGCCTGCTGAGCCAGGTGGAAACGGCATATGATAATTGGAATTGAGCCCAAAGATGTGCGGACTATCAAGAAATTCGTATAGATTTACGCGAACCGCCATACAGGAGAAGCACAATGAACGAACACGACTACGAACGCGAGAATGACACGTATGGGCCTGGACTGCTGTTGGTCGGCCTGCTGATTGGCTTGCTGATGGGCGGCTTGGCAGGCGCGGTCGCCATGCTGTTGTTGGCGCCGCAACCGGGGAAAAAGACACGGGCCAAGCTGCAACGGCAGAGCCGCAAACTGCGCAAGCAGACGGCCGAGACCGTAGAGGACGCGGTGTCACAGGCTCGCGGCACCGCCCATCAGATCACAAAGGATGTACGCAAGCAGGCTAAGGAACTGCAGGAACGCGGTCAGGCGCTGCTCGACGGGTAGAGCAGACGCTACACTGCGGCAAGCAGTTCAGGTCCCTTCCGGAGCAACCAACCGCGACTGGAACATGCGCGTGCCCGATTCGCGCAGGCGATCAGGTCGCGGTATGATTGGCCGCAGCCACGCAAGTGGGTGCCGTGCGACACAACGGCCACGGTATTCGTTGCTTTGAGGAGGAGGGCCGGTGACAAACAAAGAGTGGTTTCGACAGTTGAAATTCGGCATGATGGTCCATTGGGGGCTGTATTCGCTGCCGGCCGGCGAGTGGAACGGGGAAAGAATGCCGTTCATCGGTGAATGGGCCCAGTCGTACTTCAGAATCCCGAACCGGGAATACGGCAGGCTGGCCGGAGCGTTCAATCCCATCCTGTTCGATGCCGAGGAATGGGTCAAACTGGCTCTCGACAGCGGCATGCAGTACCTCGTCGTCACCAGCAAACATCACGATGGCTTTGCGATGTTTCGCTCCAAAGTGGACCCATTCAACATCTACGACGCATCGCCCTTTCACCGCGACGTGATCGGCGAGCTTGCCGGCGCCTGTCATAAGCACGGGCTGAAACTGGGACTCTACTACTCGCAGGATCTGGATTGGCACGAACCGAACGGCGGCGGCTACAAGCACGGCCACACTAACGTTGGCGTGATGAGCTGGACCAACGATTGGGACTATCCCGACAACGAGCAGAAGAACTACACCCAATGTTTTGAGACCAAGATCAAGCCGCAGGTCGAAGAGATACTGCAGAACTACGGCGAATTGTGCCTGATCTGGTTTGACACTCCCCTCACCATATCGCCGGAGCAGAGCACCGAGCTCTATCACCTGGTGAAAAAGCACCAGCCGGACTGTCTCATCAACTCCCGGATCGGGAACGGCATGGGCGACTATCGCTCCTGGGGCGACAACCAAATCCCTGACGAATACATGCAGGACGGCTTGTTCGAAACGCCCGCGACGTTGAACGATACCTGGGGCTATAAGAGCTTTGACCAGAACTGGAAGAGCGCAGCAGAGATCATGCGGCTGAAGGATCACCTGAACGCCAGGGGCATCAATTATCTGCTCAATGTGGGACCCGACTACCTGGGGCGGATTCCTGCGCCTTGCCAGCAGGTCCTGAGGCAGGTTGGCCAGGAGCTGGCGAAGTGAGAGCGTGAGGCAAACCTACATCAAATAACCTACTGCAAGAGCCGCAGAGGGCCGCCACACAGGGCGGCCTCTTTGCTGCCCAAAACCTGGCGTTTGCGCTGATGACGGCAGTCCCTGCCGGTGTTAGGCTTTAAGTGGAGCGCATTTGGCTGCCTCCCGGCAACCGCTGCGCAGAGGCTGGAGGTTTCACAGAATGTTCAAGTCAGGGAGTCTGATCTACCACCCGAAGCATGGCTTCGGCACGATAACCGGTCTGCAACGCCATGATCCGCGCCACCCGGCCCAGGATGTCGCTATCAGTGCAGGTATGCCCGACCCGAGGCAGGACTACTATGACATTAAGCTTATGGATGGGGGTACGTTACTGGTGCCGGTGAGCCGTGCCGAAGGAGCCGGGCTGCGTCCGCTCACCAATGGGATGGATATCGTCACAGCCTGCCTGAACTCGCAGCCGCGCGAGCTGCCCGCGGATTTCCGGAAGCGGGCAGCTGAACTCGGTGCGCGCGGCCAGGCGACAGACCCGACTGCGTTGGTGTGCTCTGTGCGCGATATGGTGGCACAAAGCCGCGGGCGCACACTCTCGGTCAGCGAGAAGGCATGGCTCGACAAGTCCTGCGTACGAATCAGCACCGAAGCGGCGTTGGTCGACCAGATTCCCAGGTCCGAGGCGCTGGCGGCCATCTGGATAGTGGTGAACGAATTGAGCGCATCGTGACTTCGAAAAGGAAAAGAGGGTTCCCTTGAAAGTCCTGCTTGTCTATCCCGAGTTCCCCGACACCTTCGCGCCGGCCTCCAGGTGCAGGGTGGTTTCATCGTCGGCTTCGACAGCGACTCACCCTCGATCTTTCAGCAACAGGTCGATTTCATCCAAATGAGCGGCATTGTCACCGCCATGGTGGGACTGCTCCAGGCGCCTTACGGAACGCGCCTCTACGCACGCATGCAGACTGAAGGGGCGTAAGGCAGACCTACATCAAATTACTTACAACAAGAGCGACATGGGCCACCCGGTTGGGTGGCCCTTTTGGTGTGCAAAATCCAGCGGTTAGGTTGACGACAGCACCGCTCCCGGACCCTATGCTACAAACGGAAGAAGTATCGAGATCGTCCGGCAGAACGACGGGTATATCTGCTCGGGATGTATTCGTTCGCAAAAGTCCACGGTAGCCAGCGACATGCGGAACCATGGGCCTTCTCGCCCGGACGGCCGTCGGGTTGATCGCTGGCCGACCGGCCAGCGGAATAGCGTTAACCAATGGAGGGGAACCACTATGCATCCAAATCGATTGTTTTCGCTCATGCTCCTCATCGTCCTGGTGCTGACGGTCAGTTGTGGCGGGCCGGCGACACCAGCAGCTCCGGCGACTACGGGCGGTGACGCCTCAGCCCCGGTTGCAGCGGAAAAGGTCACGATCCGGCTGGCCACCTGGGCCGGTGTGGAAGAAGCCAAGGAACTCCAGGCCGTCATCGACAAGATCAACCAGGCGGCTACCACCTTCGAAATCGTCTCTGAGCCGGCCCCGGCCGACTACTACACCAAGTTGCAGACTACCCTGGCCGGTGGCACCGCAGCCGATCTCTTCTGGCTTTCGCAGGAATACATCGCAGGCTACGCGGACAAGGAAGCATTGCTCGATATTACCGACAGGCTGAAGGCCGACACAACCCATCCCGCCGCGAAGCTGGACGACTACTTCCCGTCGGTTCTGGCCACCGCACAGTACCAGGGCAAGACGTATGGCCTGCCCTGGATCAGCCAACCGGTCGTCCTCTACTACAACCCTGAACTCTTTGCGGCCGCGGGCATCGCCGAGCCTGATGACACCTGGGACTGGGCCAAGTTCATGGAGGTCGCTGAACAACTGACCGACAAGGACAAGGGCGTCTACGGCACCGGGTTCAACGGCTGGCCACCCGTCCACATGTTCATCTGGCAGGCCGGTGGTGAGGTAATCTCGGAAGACCTCAAGACCTCGCCCATCGATAGCGCCGAGGCCATGCAGGGTGCCAAGTTCTACAGTGACATCATCTATAACGAAAAGTATGCTCCCTCTGAGGCCACACTCAAAGAGCAGGGCTTCGGTGAGATGGCTAAGGCCGGCAAGATTGCTATGTTCTTCGGCGGCGCGACCGATGATCTGGATTACGCCCACAGCAAGGATCCGAAGAACGCTCTGATGAAGATCGCGCTCGTTCCCAAGGGGCCGGCGAATCGTGCCACCTTTGCGTGGACGGCCTCGACGGTCATCAACTCCAAGACCAAGTCCCCCGATGCGGCTTACGAGGCGCTGGCCGCGCTGACCGAGGGGATCCATCACTGGAAGATCGTGGCGCCGCGCAAGTCACTGGCCACGGCCGAAATCATCGCCACCAGTGTGCCGGACAAGAAAGACTCGGCCGAGATGATCCTGAAGGCGCTGCCGGACATGCGGGCCTTCCGCATGGTTCCCAGGCATCAGGAATGGGACACCATCTTCTGGGAGCAGTTCCAGGACCCGCTCTTCCACCAGAAGGGCACCGTCGAGGACCTGACCAAGACTGCCCGTGAGAAACTCGAGGCTGTCCTGCCCAAGTAACCATGATGGTCGGTATGGGCTAACACGGGCGGCAGAAGCCGGCCCGTGTTAGCTGCTGAAACAGAAGGGGGCAAATGAGATCCCATGATCAGATGGTACACAGCCACCCTCACCGATTACGTCCTCGTCGGTGCAGCCATCTTTTTGAGCATGTTTGGCCTGAACTGGCTCTTGCGTAAGCTGGGTGCGAAACGCGAGACGGCAGCAGGCTATGCCTTGATTCTGCCCTGGTTCCTGGGCTTCCTGATCTGGAACCTGGGGCCCTACATCGCTTCGTTCTACCTCAGCCTGACCGACTACAACGTTCTCCAGGCGCCCACGTTCGCCGGTCTCGCCAACTACAAATACATGTTTACCGAAGACCCCAACTTCTGGCCGTCTTTGCGCTTCACCCTGCTCTTCTCCGTGATCAATGTGCCGCTGGGCCTGGCCGGCGCCCTGATGACCGCCACCCTGCTGAACCAGAAGGTGCGCGCCCAGGGCCTCTGGCGCACGCTCTATTATCTGCCGGCCGTCTTGCCTGCCGCTGCGACAGCACTGCTTTGGCGCTGGATGTTTGCGCAGAGCGGCCTCATCAACTCGTTGCTCAGGCCGGTCTTCACGTTGTTCAACCAGCCCATGCCAACGTGGTTCGCCGATGAGAAACTGGTGCTGCCCGCCTACATTATCATGGGTCTGTGGGGCGTCTTCGGCGCGAACACGATCATTCTGCTCGCCGGGCTCAAGAATATCCCGCGCGACCTGTACGAGGCGGCCGATATCGACGGCGCCGGACGCATTGCCGGTTTCTTCAATGTCACGATCCCCATGCTCAGCGCGACGCTGTTCTACATCCTGATCATGGGCATCATCGGCTCGCTGCAGACCTTCACCGTGGCGTTCTTTATCGAAACACCCCGCTCTGCGGGCGTGTTCATGAATGTATACCTGTATCAACAGGCCTTCACGCAGTTCAAGATGGGCTACGCGGCGGCCCTGGGCTGGATCATGATGATTCTCATCCTGGTTTTCACCTTGCTGGTCTTCAAATCCTCGCCGGGGTGGGTGTACTACGAATCGGAAAAGGGAGGATGAGCATGACAACACTGAAACAGGCCACGCCGGCGGCTCCAGTCATGGCGCGGTTGCACAGCCGTTCGTTTGGCCAGTTCCTCTCCAAAGCCATTACCTACCTGCTCATCATTCTCGGCGCGCTTGTCGTGCTCGTTCCGTTCGCCTGGATGATCTCGACCTCGCTGAAGAGCCCCGAGAGGCTGTTCGTCTATCCGCCCGAGTGGATTCCCAATCCGGTCCGCTTCGCGAACTACGTCGAGGCGTGGAATGCCCTGCCCTTCGGTCGCTTTCTGATTAACACCCTTTTCATGACCGTCCTGGCCATGGTAGCCGAACTGTTTACCGCAGCCCTGGTCGCCTACGGCTTCGCGCGGTTCCGCTTCCCGTATCGGGACACCCTGTTCATCTTGTTGCTTTCGACCATGATGCTGCCGGGGATCCTGACCCTCATCCCCGTCTTTATGATATGGAAATCGGTGGGTCGCATCGACACCTTCACACCGATGACCGTCGGCGCCTGGTTTGCCTGGGGCCCATCTTACATCTTCCTGCTGCGCCAGTTCTTTCTCACCGTCCCGCGGGAGATTGAGGAAGCGGCGATCATCGACGGGGCCAACGTTGTCCGGGTCTTCCAGAGCATCATGTTGCCCCTGGTCAAGCCCGCGCTGCTCGCCATCGCGGTGCTGAGTTTCCAGGGCAACTGGAACAACTTTCACGGCCCGCTGATTTACCT
>CAYLZG010000140.1:0-8538 GCA_964387985.1 uncultured Anaerolineales bacterium
TGTTGCGCGTGTCGAGGCGCACGAACTCCTGGTTCGGATGCTTGCGCCCGCCCTGGGGAGGAACGTTGGCCACAGAGCCCTCGATGATCTTGAGCAGCCCTTGCTGAACGCCCTCACCCGACACATCGCGCGTGATCGATGGGTTATCGCCGCTCTTGCGCGCGATCTTGTCGATCTCATCCACGTAGATGATCCCTACGGATGCACGATCGACGTTCCAGTCGGCAGCATGCAGCAGCTGGACGAGAATGTTCTCGACATCTTCGCCGACGTAGCCCGCCTCGGTCAAGCCTGTGGCATCCGCGATGGTGAAGGGCACATCCAGGATCTTCGCCAGCGTGCGCGCCAGGAGCGTCTTGCCGCAGCCCGTGGGGCCAATCAACAGGATGTTGCTCTTCTCGAGCTCGACGTCGTCCTGCGAAGCTCCGGATGCGATGCGTTTGTAGTGATTGTAGACTGCAACCGAAAGCACCTTCTTGGCCCGCGTCTGCCCGACAACGTACTCGTCGAGCTGGGCCATGATCTCCTTCGGCGAGACCAGCCGCCAGCCCGGATCCGGCGCTACGGACTCCGCCTGAACGCCATCTTCTTCCAGCACTTCCTGGCACAGCGTGACGCACTCATCGCAGATGAAGACCCCATCCGGGCCAGCGATGAGACGGCGAACCTGGCTCTGATCGCGATGGCAGAAGGAACAACGCTCGACGTCGACCTTAACCTTACCTGTCACTTACTTCTTGGCCCCTTTAAGCTCCAATGGGTGCAAGACCTCATCCAGCAGGCCATAAGTCTTAGCCTGCTCGGCAGTCATGTACCGGTCGCGCTCGGTGTCTTCAGCGATACGTTCGACCGGCTGGCCCGTATGCCGGGCAAGGATGCCGTTGAGTTCTTCCTTGAGGCGCAGGATCTCACGCGCCTGAATCTCGATCTCGGTCGCCTGGCCCTGTGCGCCGCCCAGCGGCTGGTGCATGTGGATCGTGGCGTGAGGAAGCGCATAGCGCTTGCCCTTCGTTCCTGCGGCCAGCAGCACCGTGCCGAAGCTTGCAGTGACGCCCACAGCTATCGTGCTGATCGGCGCCCGAATCAACTGCATTGTATCATAGATGGCCATGCCCGAATAGACCTGGCCGCCAGGAGAGTTGATGTATAGCTGAATGTCCTTCTCTGGATCTTCCCGGTCCAGGAAGAGCAATTGAGCCACGATGACGTTGGCCACCTGGTCGTTGATGGCTGTTCCCAGGAAGATGATGCGCTCCTTGAGCAACAACGAATAGATGTCGTACGCGCGTTCACCACGGCCGCTGGTCTCAATGACCATCGGGATCAACGACTGGGGAGATGCCGGGTTGAATGTCATAACTCACTCCATCTTTTCACGGGCCTGAGGCCCTCAGATCCAACGCCGGGCATTACACCATGAATCGGCGAAACACTCAGTGATGAGGATGCCATTAGGCGCCACGATACACGGTAGAGGCCGGCCTAAACCGGCAGCGAAAGATCTCCAAGGGAAGACCTACGAGGTCTCAGAGACCCCGTAGGTCCGCACGACATCCGCATTCTGCGTCTGGTTCAGTCCTTCGCTTCGGCCTCACCGGCCGCCTCGGCGTCTGCTGCCTCGGTGGCGGTTGCGGCTTCGCTTTCCACGGCCACAGCGCTCTCAACAGCGGGATCTGCGGTTTCGCTTTGGGCAGCCACCGCGCTCTCAACCGCGGGAACTGCGGCTGCCGGCTCCGCGCCGGTCGCGATCGCGCGCAGCCGCTCGAGCGTCTTGGACGTCCGCAGATCCTGGCGGATGATCGCGCGGCCCTGGTCTGTGCCGAACGCGTCGAGGATCGCCTTTCGGGTGTCCTCGCTCTCCGTCTGGCCGCCCATGCGCTGCAGCTCGGCCTCTACCTCTTCATCCGTGACCTCGATGGCCTCACGCTCCGCCAGCTCTGCCAGCACCAGCCGCGCCTTGACGCGCCGCTCTGCAACGGGCATGAGTTCCTGCTCGTACTGCTGAACGGTCTTTCCCTGCAGCCTCAACGAGTCTTCAAGCGTGTAACCGACATTCTTCATCCGCTGTTCCATGTCGTGCAGCATTTCGTGCGCCGTTTCATGGACCGCAATCGGGGGATATGCAAGCTTTGCCTTGCCGATCAATGCCTCAATGGCATCGTCATTCAGCTGGTTCGTGGACTCGGTCTCGCGCTGCTTGCGAAGCTCTTCCAGCTTCTTCGAGCGATAGTCCGCCAGGTCGCTGTACTCGCCAAGCGATTGCGCGAATGCGTCGTCCAACTCCGGCAGGACTTTTGCCCGCACTTCCTTGACGTGAACCTTGAAGTGTGCGGTCTGGCCCTTGTACTTGGAAAGGGAATCCTCTGGGTAAGTGATCTCAAATTCCTTCTCATCGTCCGCAGACAAGCCGACGAACGATTCGTCAAAACCCGGCAGCCACCCACTCTCGCCGCGCAGCGTCAGTTCCCAATCATGGTTATCCATGATGGTGTTCTCACCGACCTTACCAACAATGTCCACCTTGACGATATCATTGAGCGCCGCGGCGCGTTCCACGACCTCATGGCTCACGCGTGAGTTGCGGGCTTGCTCCAGGACCTCGTCGACATCCGCCTCGGTAACCTCAACGGCAGGGGTTTCGACGCGCAGGTCGCTGTAATCGCCCAGATCGACCTCAGGCGGCAGTGGGACCACCAACTGGAACCTGATCACTGGGTCGACTTCCATGTTCTCGAGCGACGCCTGACCATACGGATCCAGCTTATGGCTGTCCAAGACCTCCGCGTAGACCTCCTGCCCCAGATCGTCTGCGATCTCGCTAAGCAATGACGGTTTGCCGAACATGCGAACGACGGTGGCAAACGGGGCCTTGCCCGGTCGGAAGCCCGGGATGCGCGCCTTTTTCGAGACGAGCCGGACCGCGCGTTGCAGCGCCTGCTCGGTGCGCTCGGGGCCCAGCTCGATGGTCAGGTCCAGCTGATGGTCGTCGCGCGGGGTCGTGGTAACAATCAAATCTTCAGCCAAGGGAATACCTCCGCAAACATCTAAACGAGTAACCAGCAAAAAGCACAACGCCGTTGCGCTCTTTGCTCGTTACTCGTTCACGCAATTATACGCGATTTCAGCCCAAGCAAGAAATTCACGGCCTGCCGAACTGCCTGGCGAGATCTGCCGCGCTCATGTACACCATTGTCGGCCGGCCGTGAGGACACGTACGGGGAGAACGACATGCCTCGAGCCGCCGCACCAGCTCCTGCATCTCAGGCACACTCATGGGCGTGTTGCCCTTGATCGCCGCGCGCTTGCAGATGAGGGTCACCAACCTCGCCTCGCGTGTGGTCTCTACGACATCATCCCGCTGCGCCAGGCCATCCAGGATCTCGATTACCGCGCGCTCGGGCTGGCCGCCGTCCCGAGCCAGGATCGCGGGCACACTGCGCAGAAGGTACGAGGCGCCGCCGAATGGCTCCAGGGCGAGTCCCAACTGGGCCAGCGTGTCCAGTTCCTCGGCAACCACTGCGGCATGTTCGGCCGAGAGGTCGACGACCAGGGGATCCAGGAGGGGCTGCACGACCAGCCTGTTGGTTGCATGCTCAGCGAGCATTTGCTCGTACAGGACGCGCTCGTGCGCGGCATGCTGATCGATCAGGTACATGCCGTCCGGGCCCTCGGCTACGATGTAGGTCGCGGCGAGCTGGCCAACAACCCGAAGAATCGGCATCAGGGGAGGGCGGTCGGGTTGCGGTGGTGGCGGGATGATGGGGGTCGCAGTCGCAGGGGCAGACCCAGCGTTCATCCAGTCCCCGCCCGCCCCAGCGCGATCGTCGTGGCGCAGGGGCATCGGGACCTGGCCCCCATGGCCGGCGCCCAGCAGCGCGTCACGCCGCTCGGCCCAGCCCTCACCACCAGGCCGGGCTGTTGAAGCGGACTCGTGGGGCCATGCCCCAGGCGTGCCGGTGACGTTCATATCCGCACGCGGAACCGGTGCATAATCGACCAGCGCACGGCGCACCGTCCTTTGTACGGCGCTGAAGATCGCGTTCGGTTCGCGAAAACGCACTTCCGCCTTGGTCGGGTGGACGTTCACATCGACGTCGGCCGGATCGATCTCCAGGAAGATGACCGCGACGGGAAAGCGTCCGGTGGGAAGCAGTGTGTGGTATGCCTGAACCACAGCGTAAGCGATCGATGCGTCCTGGAACCAACGACGGTTGACGAAGAGGGTGATGAGGCCGCGATTGCCGCGGTGAAGTGATGGCGCACCTGCATAACCCCACACCCCGGGATCTCTTCGGGCGTCCGCCTCCTCGCCAGGGTCGGCGCCCACCTCGATCATTTGCTTTGCCATCTCCAGGCCATAAACGCGCACCAGCACATCGACGAGCTTTCCCGTTCCCGTTGACTGGAATAACAACTTGCCATCGGAGAGCAGGGAGAAGCGCCTCTCGGGATAGGCCAGGGCATAGCGCGTGACAACCTGCTGGATGTGCGCCGCCTCCGTTGCCGGATGCTTGAGGAATTTGAGCCGTGCTGGCACGTTGGCGAAGAGATGTTCGACGGTGATCGTGGTGCCGGCAGGCGCACCCGCCAGGCCGTGCTCCACCTCACGGCCATCGATGAGGCGAATCAAGATCCCCGCGTCAGCACCGGTCGTGCGAGTCAAAAGAGTAACCTGGGCAACCGAGGCAATGCTGGCCAGCGCCTCACCGCGGAACCCGAGCGTAGTGATGCAGCTCAGATCGTCGGTGCTGCTGATCTTGCTCGTGGCATGCCGGAGGAACGCGACGCTGGCTTCATCCGCCGGTATGCCGCAGCCGTCATCCTGCACGCGAATGAGCCGGCGGCCGCCCTCACGCACCTCGACGCGGATGTTGCTGGCGCCGGCATCCAGGCTGTTTTCGATCAGCTCTTTGACCGCAGATGCGGGTCGCTCGACCACCTCGCCGGCGGCGATCTGGTTGGCAACCTCAGGAGCAAGAACACGAATAGGCATGCGGGTATTCTACCACACAGCCGCACGGTCGACTGAACCGAGGTGCCCGGGCTCATACCGCAATTTGACAACTTTCGCACAACCACCGAACAATTGTTGACACAGATCGCATCGCGCGATATACTACTTCTCAGTCAGTTACTGACCAACCGGTCAGTATGCCGGGCACATTCATCTGCTCTCAACTGTACAAACCGCGTCCTCTTCTCATGGCCTGGCACGGCCCCGCTCATAGGCCGTGCGTGACGATGTACGGTAACGTGTACGCGAACCAAGTGGAGCTATAGCGGTGGCAACGCAGGATCGCCGAGAGCAGGACCGGGCCCGCCGGAAAAGAGACATCCTTCTGTCCGCACGGGCAGTCTTCGCGGACAACGGCTTCCACCGCGCCACCGTCGACCAGATCGCGCAGCGTGCCGAAGTTGCCAAGGGCACGATCTACCTCTACTTCGAGAACAAGGAAGCCATTCTTGCCGAATTGGTGCTTCAGGCGCTGACCGAGCTGCACGATCAACTCAAGGCGGCCAACGAAGCACGATCGCTGCTCCAGCCCGACGGCCGGCTGCGTGCCATGGCCGAAGCCTACCTCGCGTTCTCACAACGCTCCCCGGACTACTTCCGTTTGTTGACGGTATTCGACGGCAGCCACCTGGGCGCCGATCTCTCGCCGGCGCGCCAGGAGTCAATCCTGGATGCTTCGAACCAGACTCTGGATATCGTGACTCAAGCCATTGCCGATGGGATGGCGTTGGGCATCTATGCTGCAGGCGATGCGCGACAGACGGCTGCGATCCTCTGGGCTGGGCTGAGTGGTTCTTTGGCGCTCATGGCTCACCCGATCCGGCGCACTATGCTCGGATTTGACCCATCCGGTCTTTACCGGGCCACGATGGAATTCCTTCTGAGGGGCCTGGCTCATCGCGACGAAGCACTGAGCGAGTAAGAAAAGGAGAAAATGGCATGAAGGAAGTCGTTATCTGCAACCCGCTGCGCACCGCCAATGGCAGCTTCGGCGGCGCGTTCAAGACGGTCCCTGCATACGACCTCGCAAAGGTCGTCATGCAGCGTGTCATCGCGGATTCGGGCATCGATGCTGGCCTGCTGGACGAGGTCATCATGGGAAACATCGGCCAGCCATCCGAGGCGGCGAACATTGCCCGCGTCTCCGCGCTCTACGCCGGTGTCCCCGAACATGTACCCGCGTACACCGTGCAACGCAACTGTGCCTCGTCCATCCAGTCGATCGTTTCAGCTTACCAGTCGATCCAGGATGACTACGGTGACCTGTTCCTGGCCGGTGGAATGGAAAACATGAGCCAGATACCTTATGTGGTCAAGGGCGCACGCTGGGGGCTCAAGCTGCGACACGCCGAGCTCACCGACGGTCTGTGGGAAGGTCTCACCGATCCCACCTGCAACCTGATCATGGGCGCCACTGCAGAGAATCTGGCCGAGCAGTACGAGATCAGCCGCGAAGAGCAGGACCAATACGCGGTCAACAGCCATAAGAAGGCGTTCATGGCCACCCGGATGGGGAAGTTCAAGGACGAGATCGTGCCGGTGGAGGTGGTCAAGCGGGTTGCAGGCCAGGAGGTGGCCAAAGAAACCATCCTCCAGGACGAGAGCATCAACCCGGGCCTGTCGGTTCAGAAGGCAGCACTCTACCCCACCGTATTCAAAAAGAACGGCACCGTAACCCCGGCCAACGCCTGCCCGATGAACGATGGCGCGGCGGCAATGCTGGTCACAACGGCCGATAAAGCCGAGAAACTGGGCCTCCAGCCAATGGCGCGCATCGTGAGCTACGGCTTCGCCGCTGTCAGCCCTGCGTATATGGGCATCGGCCCGGCTTATGCGCTGCCCAAGACGCTGGCGCGCGCGGGCATGAAGTATGACCAGCTTGAGCTGGTGGAACTCAACGAGGCCTTCGCAGCCCAGTCGCTGGCCGTGGCCAAGAAGATGCTGGCGGATGGCAACGGCTGGGATTGGGAAAAGACCAACGTCAACGGTGGCGCCATCGCACTGGGCCACCCCGTCGGCCAATCAGGCGCGCGTATCGTAACCACCCTGCTGCACGAGATGAAGCGCCGCAATCTGCGGTACGGAGCAGCCACCCTCTGCGTCGGCGGAGGCCAGGGCGCGGCCTTGATCCTCGAACGGGTCTGAGGCAGCTACCACTCGACGGAGCTCGTAGAGGCGAACGCACAACGAGCAATGCGGAACAGCAACTCGACAAGGAGGTCACATGTACATATTCAAAGCCGCCGTCGTCGGCGCGGGCACCATGGGCGGTGGATTGGCCCAGCTGATCAGCTACAGTGGACTGCCTGTAGTGCTGAAGGATGTCGATCAGGCAATGCTCGACAAGGGCATAGAGACCGTCCGGCGCATCTACCAGAGCCGGGTGGATAAGGGCAAGATGAGCACGGGTGAAGCGGAAAGCAAGATCAGCCTGGTCGAGCCTACCCTCACCTACGACGGTTTCTCGGACGTGGATATCGTCATCGAGGCCGTGCCCGAGAAGATGAAGGTCAAGAAAGCGGTCCTGGCCGAGCTCGACGCCGTGCTGCCAGAGACGGCGATCATCGCCAGCAACACGTCCGCGCTCTCCATCAGCGAGATGGCCGCGGCCACGAAGCGGCCGGCCAAGGTGATCGGCATGCACTTCTTCAACCCGGCCCACGTGATGAAGCTTGTGGAGGTCATTCCCGGGCTGGACACCACCCAGGAGACCATCGACGACGTGGTGATGTTCGCAGAATCGCTGCGCAAGCTTCCGGTGATCGTGGCGGAGTGCCCTGGCTTCCTGGTCAACCGGCTCTTCATGGCCTATCTGAACGAAGCGGCCTTCTGTCTTGAAGAGCGCGCGGCGACGGCACCCGAGATGGATGCGGCCATCGTCGAATGGGGCATGCCCATGGGTCCATTCACGCTCATGGACATGTTGGGCATCGACGTATGCAAGTACACCGGGGACTATATGGCCCAGGAGTACGGCCCGCGGATGGCCGCCGGGACCCTGTTCGAGAAGATGGTGGCAGCAGGCAGATTGGGTGAGAAGACCGGCAAGGGCTTCTACGGTTACGGCGACGAGACCGATGAAGGCACCCAGCAGATCCTGGCCACCTATGAGCACGATCCCAACAGCGCCTTCAGCGTCGAGCGGGTCATGTACCCATTGATCAACGAGGCAATCCTGTGCCTGCAGGAACACATCTCGTCGCTCAACGACATCGACATGGCCGCGATCGCGGGCATGGGCATGACCTATCATGGCGAACGCAAAGGTCCGCTGGCCATCGCGGACGAGATTGGGCTCGACGTGCTGCTTGAAGCCCTGGAGAAGTTCCAGGCTCAATACGGCGAGCGCTTCCGCCCGGCCCGATTGCTGCGCACCAAGGTCCGCGCCGGTCACCTTGGCGCCAAGGTGGGACGCGGATTCCACGAGTACGCATAAAGAGAAAGGAGCAATTCTGTGTCTGAATATACGAACCTCCGTATGGCGATCGAGGATCGCGTTGCCATCCTGACAATCGATCACCCCC
>CAYLZG010000140.1:8548-10664 GCA_964387985.1 uncultured Anaerolineales bacterium
CATCACTGAGTTGGGCGTCGCGATGGACGAATTGATCGCCAACGACCAGGTCAAGGTGATCATCATCACGGGCGCCGGCGAGTTCGCCTTCGTCGCGGGCGCGGATATCAACGAGATCAACGCGGTGAAGGATGCTGCCGAAGCGCTTGAATTCATCCGGCTGGGCCAGGGGGTCTTCAACAAGATCGAAGACTGCCCCAAGCCGGTCATTGCGGCCATCAATGCAGTGGCACTCGGCGGCGGGCTGGAGCTGGCCATGGCCTGTCACATCCGGATCCTGGCCGATCGCGCCAGGGTGGGCCAGCCGGAAAGCAACCTGGGCATCATCCCCGGCTGGGGCGGCACGCAGCGGTTAGCGCGATTGGTCGGCCCTGCTAAAGCCCTCGAGTTGATTCTGACTGCGGACATGGTCAACGCTCAGGAAGCATTCCGCCTCGGATTGGCGAACAAGGTTGTGCCGGCCGGCCAGGTGTTGGCCGAGGCAAAAGGCCTGGCAAAGAAGATCGCCGCGAAGAGCAAGCTGACCAACGAAGCCTCCATCAAGGCGGTGATCGGCGGGCTGAAGGGATCGCTCATCGATGGCCTTGCACTCGAAGCCGATCAGTTCTCCAAGCTGATCGGCAGCCACGACACCACAGAGGGGGTGACTGCGTTTCTGCAGAAGCGCCAGGCAAAGTTTACGGATAACTGATCTTGATTTTCAAGGGACGGGCCTTTCGGCAGCCCGTCCCTTGAGCCAAAACCTTAAGGATTCACACCTAAATGGAAATGCATCTGGATGGACCGCAAATGGCGGTATTTATCGATTTCGAAAACGTAGCGACCTCCGCAGAGGCCAATTATGGCGATTTTGACGTGACTGCGGTGGCTGACTTGCTGCGCTCACGGGGCAGGCTGCTCATCAAGCGTGCATACGGCGATTGGGGACGATTCCACCGCTACCGGCGTCCTATGCTGGAGAACGGAATCGACCTCCTCCAGCTTTACTCGGTCGGCATCCAGCAGAAAAACCGGGCTGACGTCCGCCTCGCGATCGACGCCATGGAAACGGTCTTCACCCGGCCCAACATCGACGTCTATGCAGTCGTTTCCGGTGACAGCGACTTCACAGAACTCATCCACAAACTCCGCGACTACGGAAAGTACACCATCGGCATCGGCTTGCACTCCGCGACCAGCGATCTTCTGCGCCGGGCATGCGATGAGTTCATCTTCTACGAAACTCTCATCGCCGAAGAGCTTTCTGACATTGCAGACGAACTCCAACTGCCCGATCCACGAGATCTGCTGCATCGTGCGCTCGTGGCCGCGGAGCAAAAGGGAGAGACGCCGGTATTCGCTGGCCGGCTGAAACAAATCATGCTCAGTCTCGATTCGTCGTTCAATGAGGCCAACTACGGCTACCAACAATTTCGCGCGTTCCTGGAGGGGCAGCTAAACCTGATCATCCTCCAGGAGATCGATTCTCAGCTTTATGTCAAGCTTCGCAAGGCCGGCGATCCGCCAGCGCCACCCTCCCTACTCACCGAATTGAGCACGCCTTCAAGCGCCAAACCGATAGGCGATATCGATCCAAGCCAGCGCTTTCGCAGCTTTCTGCGTGAAGCCGGCCTTAGGGTGATCGAATATGCCACGCGACGCCAGGTGCTGGCTGACTTCCTGTCGGCCGTCCAGTCATCTCTCAAACCGCTTTCACTCAACCAGGCCGCCGATCTATTGAAGGACCGGTACGATGCTGAAAACGCGCTGACTCAGAAGATCGCGGTCGGAGAAGTGATGCGGCTCTTGATCATGAGCCGCGCGCTTCGTTACGAGGGTGACCAACCTGCCAGCGATGCCCCGTTACTTGACGTACAACAGCTAACGCCCGAGAGCCTCAGTCCCGCATGTGACTCCGTATACGTGACGCGGCTGGTCGAAGGGGGTGTGCCCGTCGATGCCGGGGCCCTTGCGCCCCTGTTGTACGGGCCCGGAGCTCCGGCTGACCAGGTCATGATCCTCTGCAAGCACCTATCGGCTTCCGGCTGCATGGTGCTGACGAACGGGGGCTGCAATATTGCGCCGGCCGCTATCGATACGCTGCTCGCCCGCGAGGAGCTGTCGCTGGCGGTGGAGA
>CAYLZG010000140.1:10674-11368 GCA_964387985.1 uncultured Anaerolineales bacterium
TGAAGCACGTAACGTTGCCCGCAGGTGAGCCGTCGGTCGCCATGGCCGAAACGCTCTTTCGCGAAGCATCTGACCTGCGGCAGAAGGACTTCGCGGGCAGTGCTCAGCGCTATCTCCAGGCGGCGCGCATCCAACTTGACGCAGTGCGCGCAGGCCAACCTCGGGCGGGTTTCGATGACCTGAAATGGTATCTTGCCAGCTACTGCTCGGTCAAGGCCGGGCACGCCTTCGTAACGGGCAATTACAGTGAGGCCGTGCCGTTCTACCTGGCCTTCTTTAGCCTCGCTCAGGAAGCGGATTGCGTCTGGCCGCGCATCCAGAGACTGGTCAATCCCATGGCGAGCTACTACTTCGCCATCGCCGGCAAGCGCTTGGGCGAGCCTGTGCCGCAGAACCTGGGGCGCTCGCCAGCCGCCCAGGTGGCCCTGCGCATTCACAACCACGCTAATCCGCAGGTGGGGCTGGTGTGGGAAGATCTCATGCGTCTTCTTGCAAGAATCAACCTGGGTATGGTTCGCATGACACTCCGGGAACTCACCGGATTGGCCGGACCGATCAACCAGATGGACGATCCAGCGCGCGTCGAACGGACGCGTGCCTTTCTTGACGAGCTGATCAACCACTGCCAGGAACCGGTCCTGGCAGCAGTGGGGAATACAGTCGTTCCTTGAGAAAGGAGCCGCCATGGACTTCG
>CAYLZG010000141.1:0-11341 GCA_964387985.1 uncultured Anaerolineales bacterium
CGATCGACACGACGGCCTTCCCGAACGGCGAGCATGCGCTCCGGCTGCGGGTGGTTCGGGCCGACAGCAACTACGACGAGTACATCACCAAGTTCACCGTTAGCAACCCCTGATCGGGTGAACGGCTACGAATAGCAAGCAGGCATAGGGAGGCCTCCGGGAGAAGTAGAATCCCGGAGGCCTCCTTGCGTTTAGGTCCTCTGGCATCGGTGCCAGGTCTTCTGGCATCGGCGCCAGGCCCTCTGGCGGCGAACGGTCTACTGCTCCGGCGCACTCAGCCCGAGCAGCTGCCGGCGATAGAGCTCGTCAGGGCGCGTGTGGATGCGCGCGACATCGCGCTCAGACATGAAGCGGGGTCCGCCGGCGGCAAATGTGCCTAACAAGATGCGCGCGGTCTTCACGGCCATTGCCGTGACATCCAACACCTGTTGCGCACTCTTGCCCAGCACGATCAGTCCGTGGTTTTGAATCAGGATCACCTTGGGCTGTTCGCCGTAATGATCCTGGTAGCGCTCGATGCGGGACCACACCTCGAGCGCCAATGGCACGCCGGGATCGGTGTAACGCACCAACACGGGCGCAGGCCCACACAGGACGATCTCGTCGGGGAAGAGGCGGCCGGCATACGCCTGCTCGAAGCCCACGGAACAGGTCAGCATGTTCACTGCGGTGGCGTGCGTGTGGCCAATGAAATTGACGCCGGGCATCTGGAGGCACAATGCATGCAGGAGGGTTTCTACGGAGGGATGGCCCGGTGCAGATCCATCTACCTTCGCAGCAGTCAATCCGGCCTTGACATCGGCATCCGTGAGGGCCTCTCGCTTGACCAGATCGAGCGCGGCCTCGAACGAAACCCGGACGAAGCCCGCGGCAGTGATGGTGCGCAGCTCCGTTCCGCTTGCCTTCACCCAGAAGGTGTCGCCGTCGATCCGGGCCGAGGTGTTGCCCTCTCCCAGGATCACGTAATCCAGCTCCGGCCGTCCCAGCGCGTTGGATAGAGCGACCAGTTGGGACAGAATGGTCTGCTCGGGCTGTGGGGGCGTGGCGCCTATTGTAGACATGATAGTCAATCCTCCTCCTCCAACATGAATGCTCTCTTAAGGTCGGCTATCTCGGCCTCGCCGATGACACATGCAAAAAGGCATGGTGCGTGAACGCATACGTCTTCTTATCTCCCCGACTGCACCTGTGACTCGTAGGCCTTGATGGCAGCCATGAGCTCGCTATCGAGCGGCCGGTCCTGCTGCAGGCAGAAATGGTCCCACGCGGCGCCCCAGGGCATGCCTTTCAATGTCTCGAGCAAGGCCAGGCGACCGGTGTAGTCGCCGTCGCGTTCCAGGCCGGCCAGCCGGTCGTAAGGCTCCAGAAGGGCGATGAGCAGGGCGCGTAGCATGGCGCGCGTGCCGATGACCCAGGCGGCGACGCGATTGATGCTGGCGTCGAAGTAGTCGAGGCCGATGTGGACCCGATTGAGGAAGTCGCCGCGCACGAGCTCCTGGGCGATGGCCTGCAGGTCGTCGCTGAGGATGACGACGTGGTCGCTGTCCCAGCGGACGCCGCGACTGACATGGAGGAGAGCCTGGTCGACGAAGGCGAGGACGGCGGAGAGCTTGTCGGCAATGGTCTCGGTGGGATGGTAGTGGCCGCTGTCGAGGGTCACCAGGATCTTGTTGGTAATGGCATAGCCCAGGTAGAACTCATGGGAACCGACGACGTAGCTTTCCGAGCCGATGCCGAAGAGCTTGCCCTCGACCGCGTCCAGGTTGTAGCGGCGGTCGACCGGGTGGGCCAGGATCTTGTCGAGCGAGTCTTTGAGAAGCTGCCGCGGGGTCTTGCGGTCGGCGGGGGTATCCTTCATGCCATCGGGGATCCAGATGTTGGTGACGCAGGGCGTACCGAGCTCGCGGCCGAATGACTCCCCGATGACGCGGCAGGCGATGCAGTGGTCGATCCAGAAGTCGCGGATCGAGGGATCGTAGCTGGCCAGGGTGAGCCCGTCGTCTGCCTTGGGGTGCGAGAAGAGGGTGGGGTTGAAGTCCAGGCCGTGCCCCCGCTCCCTGGCCCAGGCGGTCCAGGCGGCAAAGTGCTCGGGGCGGAGGGCATCGCGCTCCACCCTGGCGCTGCCTGGCTCCGCGTAGATAGCGTGGAGGGCGAGGCGGTGCTGGCCGGGGATGAGGGAGTAGGCCTCGTCCAGGTCCTGCCGCAGCTCGTGCGCGTTGCGCGCCTTGCCGGGGTAGTTGCCCGTCGTGGCGATCCCGCCGGTCAGCTCGCCGCCGGGATTTTCGAACCCGGCCACATCATCGCCCTGCCAGCAGTGCAGGCTGATGGGGATGGCTGCAAGCTTCGCCAGGGCCGCGTCGACATCTACGCCGAGCGCCGCGTAGCGCTCGCGTGCCAGCCCATAGAGATCGCTGATTTGCCTGTCTGTCGCGTGGTTACTCATGCTTCGCTCCTACATGCCCAGGAAGGCTTCGCGGAGCATCGCGCTGGCAGTCATCGCATCGCCACCCGCGATGACCCCGGCGATGCGGTCGCGGCCGATCTTGTCCAGCAGGCCGTGAAGGCCCTGGATCCACTTGATGCTTTCGCTGGCGGCCCGGATGCCGTCCTCGCGATAAGGGAAGATGTCGAGCGCATACCAGCCCGTGTAGTTGAGCCTGTCCAACCAGTAGAGAAGCTCCAGCATCTCGATCGTGTGGACTGATCCGACGGTCATGTCATCGTCCCACAGCCGCCAGTTGTCGTTGAAGTGCATGTACATCAGCTTGTCGCCGAAATAGTGCAGCAGCGCGGCGGACTCGGCGACGTTCTCATAGGCCATCAGGGCATGGCCGATGTCCACCATCGCGCCGACATTGGGCCGGTCGACCTTCTGGATCAGGAGCAGGGTCTTACCGACGGTCGCGATGAAGCAATGGGTGCGCGGCTCTTTGGGCTTGTACTCCAAGACGATCCTGACATCGGGCACGTGCTCGGCACATTCGATCGTGCCCTCGATGATCCGGTCCCACCCGGCCTGGTAGTCGGCCTGGAACGGGTAATCATAGCCATCCTGCCCGAACCAGAGATCCACCACCTCGCAGTCGAGCTGTTTGGCCCATTCCATGGACTTCTTGACCTCGTGGATCGCCTCCTGGCGAATCTTGGGGTCGTTGGCTGCAAAGGAGCCCCAGCCCCATTTAGCAGAGGCCCAGATGTCCGGCGTGACGCACGTGACCTCGAACCCGGCGTCCGTCACCTGGCGGTGGATCTGGCTGACGTTGCCGTCGTTCACGTGCCACATGCCCACCAATTCCACGCCGGTGAGGCCGGGGACCTTCGTCGCGGCCGCAATGAGCTGGTCCGTGGTCAGCCTTTCGCCATAGCCGGAAAGGACGTAGCGATCGGCGCACGCGTTGAATGTGTTGATGTTGGCGGAGAAGCGAAGGGGTTTAGTCATGGGGTTCTCCTTGTAAGAAAGTCAGATGAGGAGTCCATAGGGCTCCTCGATCAGATCGGCGATGCAATCCAGGAACTGCGCGGCGAGAACGGCATCGAATACCCGGGAATCGCACGTCAACGTGAGAAAGGCCGTTGGCCGCACGGCCACGCGGCCATCCACCACGGCCGGCCGTTCTGCGATCCGTCCGACGGTGAGGATGGCGGACTGAGGCGGCGCGAGCACAGGCTGGAGACGATCGACCCGGAACATGCCCAGGTCGACCAGGGTGAAGGATGCGGATTGGAGGCTGCCGAGCGCGGGCGGGACGGAAGGAAGAAGGAATAAGGAAGAAGGAAGATCGGAGTTGCTGCCGGCAGGCGGGAATTTGCGAGGTTCCCGATCGAGCAGCGCGGCCCGCTCGGATGCGATCTGCGACAGCGGTCTCTCTGCATCCGGGATCACTGCCTTGCCGGCTGCTGCGACCAGCCTGACGTCGACCTGGGTCTGGAGGCAGACGCGGCCGTCCTCCCAACGGGCGTTGGCACGCGAGTGTCGGGCCAGGGCTGCGCCGCAGATCCGGATAAGCAGGTCGGTGGTGGTGAGCTGCACGCCGGCATGTCTTTCGATGGACGGGGAGAGACGTGCACACATCCCGAGCAAGGCTTCGGCCCCAACCTCGACGCTGAGGTGGAGCTGCTGCGGCGGCGGCGCCACCGGAGGTGGCGGAGGGCCTTCTGGCGAGGCCGCGGCCAGCACGTCCCGCTCGATGATGCGGCCCTGCGGCCCGCTGCCCGCCAGGATGCGCCAATCCAGCCCCAACCCGGCCGCACGCCGGCGCGCCCGCGGGCTGGAGAAGATTTTCCTTTTCCCTTTTTCCTTTTTCCTTGTTTCAATCTCGTCCGCCGCGTAGAGATGCGCGAGCGGCGCGCCCACCGGCGCCTTCTCGCCTTCGCGCACCTGAATCGCGCGGAGCACACCGGATGCCGGCGCTTCCACTTCAACTACGACCTTGTCGGTCTCGACCTCGAGGAGGGGCGTTCCCTGTACGACGTGTTCGCCCTCCCTGGCGAGCCAGCGGACCACCGTTCCTTCTTCCATCGTGAGCCCAAGCCTGGGCATGATGATGTCTGACGGCATCGGTCTCTGTCACCTGTCCCAATAGAGTGCTGCCTTGGCCGCAGCGACGATCTTTTCGACGCTGGGCAGGGCGGCGAGCTCCAGGCGGCCGTTGTAAGGCAGCGGAACATCCTCGGCTGCCACCTGCATGACCGGCGCGTCGAGCCAGTCGAATGCTTCGCGCTGCACGCGCGCTGCCACCTCTGCGGTGAAGCCGCCGGTCAGGGCGCCCTCGTTGACGACCACCAGCCGGCCGGTCTTCTCCACCGAACGGATGATGGCGGGCAGATCCAGCGGCTTGAGCGTGCGCGGGTCGATCACCTCCACATCGATTCCCTCAGCGGCCAGTTCCTCAGCCGCCTGGAGTGCAAAGAGCACCATGCGGGAGGTGGCCACGATCGTCACATCTCCGCCCGCGCGCTTGATGTCAGCCACCCCGATGGGAACCAGGTGATCCGGCCCCGGCTCGGGCACCGGCCCGGCCGTGTTGTAGAGCAGCTTGTGCTCGATGAAGATCACGGGGTTGTCGTCGCGAATGGCGGACTTGAGCAGTCCCTTGGCGTCGGAAGGCGTGGCGGGCTGGACCACGATGAGGCCGGGAACGTGAACGTACCACATCTCCAGGCTCTGGGAGTGCTGAGCCGCGTTGCCGCGGCCGCCGCCCCCCTGCGTGCGCAGCACCAGGGGCGCGCTGGCCTTGCCGCCGAACATATAGCGCGCCTTAGCCGCCTGGTTGACAACCTGGTCCATGGCCAGTGCGCTGAAGTCGATGTACATGACCTCGACGACCGGCCGCAGTCCCGTCATGGCTGCGCCCACCGCAATGCCGGTGAAGCCCGCCTCGGAGATCGGCGTGTCGCGCACGCGCTTCTCCCCGAACTTATCGAAGAGGCCGCGGGTCACCTGGAGCACGCCGCCATAGCGGCCCACATCCTCGCCGAGCACGCAGACGGCGGGGTCACGGGCCATCTCCTCGTGCAGCGCCTCGTTGAGCGCATCACGATAAAGGATTTCTCGCATGGTCAACCTCTGGGAGCGGATCTACGCGTATACATCTTCGAACAACGCAGGCAATTCGGGTTCAGGGCTCGCCTTGCCGAAGGCGATCGCTTCATCGATGTCCGCGCGTGCCCGCAGGCGCTGTGCCTCCAGATCCGCCTCAGTGAGGCCGAACTCTTCGACCAGCCTTCGCGCGAACCGGCTGATCGGGTCGCGGCCGGCGGACTTCCACAGCTCGGCCTCGTCCTTGGGGCGGTAGCTCAACGGGTCGCCGACCGTGTGGCCTTCGATCCTGTAGGTCCGGGCGACCAGGAAGGTCGGGCCATCGCCTGCCCGCGCGCGGGCGACGACCTGGCGCGCTGCGTCGTAGACTGCCAGCACGTCGTTGCCGTCCACGGTGACTGCGGGCATGCCGAACGCCTGCGCCTTCTGCTCCAGCCGCTCGACCGCAATGAATGGCCGGCTGGGGCTGAACTCCGCATACTGGTTCTCTTCGCACAGGTAGATGACCGGCAGCTTCCAGAGAGCGGCCATGTTGCCGGCCTCCATCAGGATGCCCTGGTTGCTGGCGCCATCGCCGAAGAAACAGACGACCACCTGGCCCGATCCCCTCAGGTCAGCCGAATAGGCCGCGCCGGTGGCCAGGGCGATGCCGCCGCCGACGATGCCGTTGGCGCCAAGGATGCCCAGCTCAAAGTCCGCGATGTGCATGGAGCCGCCCTTGCCTTTGCAGATGCCCGTGGCGCGGCCCAGCAGCTCGGCCATCATGCTGCGCGGGTCGCCGCCCTTGGCAAGGCAGTGGCCGTGGCCCCGGTGGGTGCTGGTGATGTAGTCATCCCGGTTGAGCGCGGCGCACGCACCAACCGCCACCCCTTCCTGGCCCGTATAGGTGTGGGTGGTGCCTCGCAGCATGTTCGCCATGAACAGCGTCCGGGCTCCCTCGTCAAAGTAGCGGATGAGCCACATCCGGTGATGCATATCCAGCAGTTGATCGCGATCCAGCACCATTAACTCTCCCTATCTCAGATAGAGCCCGCCGTTGACATCCAGCGTCGCGCCGGTGATGAACGATGCACCATCGCTGGCCAGGAAGCAGACAGCCGCCGCGATCTCGTCCGGGGTGCCGAAGCGCCCCAGCGGGATCTGCTCCCTGACACGAGCCTGTTTCTCGACCGGCCATTCAGCGGTCAGGTCGGTCCCGGTGGTTGCGGGCGAGACGCAATTGGCAGTGGCTCCGGCAGGCGCCAGCACTTTTGCCAGTGTCTTGGTCAGGCCTATCAGCCCTGCCTTTGATGCCGCAGAGTGCGCGCCGACCAACAGGCCGCCCATCTGGCCGCCGACCGAAGCGATGTTGATGGCGCGCCCGCGCGTGCCGGCCTGCCTCAGGTGGGGCAGGGCTGCCTGGCAGCACAGGAAGGCGCCCTTCAGATTCACCGCGAGCACCCGATCCCACTCAGCTTCGGTGATTTCGTCAAAGGCCGACAGAGGGCAGATGCCCGCATTGTTGACCAGGATATGAAGCCCGCCGAAGGCTTCTACGACCGCCTCGATCGCACCGCGCACCTCGTCCGGCCGCGTCACGTCTGCGCGCAGGGCAAGAGACCCGGCAGGCGGCTCGAGGCCCGCCAGGTCCGCGATGTCTGCCAGCGCGACCCTGGCGCCCCGTCCGGCCAACGCGTGTGCGATGGCCAGGCCGATCCCGCGACCCGCGCCCGTCACCAGCGCAGCGCGGCCCGATAGATCACCGGACATTTTTCACCACCCGCTTCACGGCTGCGATGATATGGGGCACAGCCATGCCGTACATCGGGAACAGCTCGGCCGGATCACCCGAGCGGCAGAATGTATCCGGGATGCCGATGCGCGCCATGGGCACGGGGGCATGCTCGGCCAGGTATTCGGCGACTGCGCCGCCCAGGCCGCCGGTGATGCTGTGATCCTCTGCAGTGACGATTGCCCCGGTCTCCTCGGCCGCGGCCTGAATCGCCGTGCCGTCGAGGGGCTTGATCGTGTGCATGTCGAGCACGCGCACGAGGATGCCCTCACGCGCCAGCTCATCCGCGGCATCCAGCGCCAGCGACACCATCACGCCCGCGGCGATGATCGTGGCATCGCTGCCCTCGCGCACCGTGATGGCCCGGCCCAACGCGAACGACTGAGATGGCTGGTAGAGCACCGGCGTCGGGTTGCGGCCCATGCGGAAGTACGCCGGCCCGTCGAGCGCGATGATCTGCCGGAGCAGTGCGGGCACTGCGACCGCGTCCGCGGGCGCAACCACCGTCATGTTCGGTATGGCGCGCATGATCGCCACATCCTCCGCGCCCTGGTGTGTGGGTCCGTCCCAGCCCACCTCCAGCCCACCGTGGGAGCAGATCACCTTGACGTTCAGCCGGCCGTAGCAGATGAAACTGCGGATCTGTTCGCAGGCACGCAAGGTTGCGAAGGTCGCGTAGGTGCATGCCAGCGGGATCAACCCCGCGGTGGCCAGCCCCGCCGCGCCGAGCAGCATGTTCTGCTCGGCCACTCCGTAATTGATGTGGCGCTCGGGGTAGGCCTTGCGGAATGCGCCGGTCTTGAGCGAGCTCGAGATGTCGGCATCGAGCACCACCAGGTTGGGAATCTCTGCGCCCAGGGTGACCAGTTCCGCGCCGAACGCCTCGCGCAGGGCTCGCCGGGGGCGCGGGTGGGCCGGTGCTAGTTGAGCGGTCGCAAAGGCCGCCCCTGCGCCGTTTTCGCGCGCGGGAGGGTGGATCGATGGCTGGTCGAT
The DNA here is from genome assembly GCA_964387985.1 of uncultured Anaerolineales bacterium. GTDB lineage: Bacteria > Chloroflexota > Anaerolineae > CG2-30-64-16 > CG2-30-64-16 > JALOOB01. The sequence goes on from CAYLZG010000141.1 coordinate 8,304, forward strand.
CGCACGGGTCGCCCCTGCCGGGCTGGAGGCAGGCGGGAGGGGGTCCGGGCTCCACGTCTCGCCCAGCTCGGCGAGGGCCGCGACCGCCTGCTCGCGGTTCGGGGCTTTGCCGTGCCATTCGTGGCGGTCGAGCATGAACGACACACCCTTACCCTTGGTCGTGTGAGCGACGATCGCCGCAGGGGCATCCGTTACGCTCCTGGCCCAATCCAGCGCCGCGAGAATCTGGCTGAGGTCGTGGCCGTCGATCTCGGCCACGCTCCAGCGACACGCCCGCAGCTTCTCGGGCAGGGGATCGAGCGAGAGGATGGTGTCCGACTTGCCGTCGACCTGCGAGCGGTTGTAGTCGACCAGCGCGGCCAGGTTGGCCAGTTTGTGGTGCCCGGCCAGCAAAAGTGCCTCCCAGGTGGCGCCCTCCTGCAGGTCGCCCTCGCCGAGCATGACATAGGTGCGGTAGGCACGGCCGGTGATGCGCGCGCCCATGGCGATGCCGGCGCCGGCGGACAGCCCGCTGCCCAGGGGCCCGGCGGTCATGTCCACGCCGGGGGTCTTGCGCATGTCGGGATGGCCCTGCAGATGGCTGTGGGCCTGCCGCAGGCCCCACAGGTCCTCGATCGGGAAGTAACCGCGCTCGGCCAGCGCCGCATACCAGATGGGGCAGGCGTGGCCCTTTGACATAATAAAGCGATCCCTGTCGGGCCAGCCAGGGCGCACCCGTAATTCGCGAAAATAGAGCGCGGCCAGCATATCCGCTGCGGAGAGCGAGCCGCCCGGATGTCCCGATCCGGCAAAATAGGTCATCTTGATGACGTGGCGGCGGAGGCGAACGGCAATGGCCGCAAGGTCTTCGAGGAGAGCCTGATCCTCAAGCATGGCGCCCCTATTTCTGCCCTGGGTCATAAGCACCGGGTGTGACCGGCGGCGAGAAGAGCGTGACCAACTTCAGGGGAGCGCCTGCGTCGACGCGAATCTGGTGGATCAGGTCCGGCGGGATGAAGACGGCTACGCCCGGTCGGAGTGGCGTCTCCTGAGCGTTCGCGACAATGCCGCCGGTCCCTTCCAGGATATAGATGATCTCCTCTTCAGCCTGGTGCATATGAGGCGCGGCCAGGGTGCCGGCCGGGAACTCCGCAAGGCCAAACGCCAGGTTGCGCGCGGTGCTGTTCATTGGGCCGAGCAGGTAGTACCAGTCGCGACCGGGCAGATGGTAGACGGGGCAGTTGTCAGCTTGAGCAGTCTGAAGATGTGGCATCTCTCTCCTCTCCTAGGCGATCTGTCCATCGGGATGTTGGCGGAGCAGGGCCGGATCGTGTGGCGGGACCAGGATGCCGCCGATCCTGGCGATGCGCGACATGGCCTGGTGGCACTGAATCTGGCTGACTGCGAGTCCGATGGGGTGATGCTTTTCGAGGTTTTCCGCGTAAAAGATGGTATCGCCGGGAAAGACCGCGGTCCCCTTCCTCGTCTGCACGGTGAATGCCTGGCTGCACAAGGTGTGCCCGCCGATGTAGAACGCGCTGATTCCGGGCAGGATCTCCGGCGCATCGTCGTCTGCCAGGATCAGCCGGTCCCGCGCTTCGCTGGCGAAATAGGCCAGCACGTCGTGGGGGAAGAGCGGGTGCGGGCACATGCCCGGCACGGGCGGGTCCAACGTCAGGTGAAAGCCCGTTCGCGAAACGACGAATTGGGCATTCGGAAATAGCTTTGCATTGGAAACATGATCGTAGTGCAGGTGAGTGATGAGCACAGCCGCGACATCCTCCGGGCGAATTCCCTCCTGCGCCAGAAGCAGCGGGATGTTTTGCGTCGCCATGTCCATGCGGAACCTGCCGCGCTCGCCCGCGCCTGCCACGACCATCGGCTGGATTTCGTCCACGTCGCGGAGCCCAGGATCGACCAGCACAACCTGGCCGTCGTCGCGGCGCAGCACAAAGAAGAGAAAATCCGCGGTCAGCCATTCGTCCCAGCGCGCCATGTAAAACATCTGCGGGCCGGGCACCGACTGTTCGCAGAACTTGATTGCTTTGATGGAATAGGTCGCCATTGATCATGCCCCTTTTGAGCCCGCCGGGCGGACGCCGCACGCTTTCAGCGTGCTTAGAAGGTCCGCCCCCTACTGCAGGTTCACCGATGTGCCTCCGTCCACGACGAGCATTGCGCCGGTGCACCATGCGGCGTCATCGGTAGCAAAGAAGAGTGCCGGGCCGGCGATGTCGTCGGGCTGGCCCAGCCGCCCCAGGGGGGCGCGCTTCGACCAGTATTCTCGGGTGGCCGGATCGGCCAGTGCATCGCGGTTGATGTCTGTCTCTATGGTGCCTGGCAACACCGCGTTAACCGTGATTCCATGCGGCCCCAGGGAGATAGCCATGGATTTCACCAGGAGGTTGATGCCTGCCTTGGATGCGCAGTAGTGCGCCTGTTGGCTGCCTCCGAATTCGGCCGAGATCGAGCTGATCGCGATGATGCGGCCATGAATGCCGCGTTCGACCATGATCCGGCTGACCGCCTGTGAGACCAGGAAATAGCCCTTGAGATTCGTGTCGAGCACCTGCTCCCACAACGCTTCGGGCATCTCCAGGAAGCCGGCGAAAGGACAGATGCCCGCGTCGTTGACCAGGATGTCGATCGTGCCCCAGTGCGCCAGGACCGTCTCAACCATGGTCTGCACCTGGCTGCTATCGGAGACATCGGTCTTGATGAAGAGCGCCTGGCCGCCTTCCGCCTCGATGAGATGCGCCGTCTCACGCCCCTCAGCCTCGCGCAGATCGACGACAGCCACTCGCGCGCCTTCCTGCGCGAAGCGGACGGCAATCGCCCTTCCGATCCCCCGCGCCGCGCCGGTGACGATGGCGACCTTGCCACTGTCTTCACGATCGCTTCGCTTGAGACGCATGAGCCTTCCTCGCTTCAAATGTCAGTCAACCACAGGGCCGGCTCCCGTTCTCAGGGAGCCGGCCCGGCCAGGTGAAGCTGGCGCTTATTGGACGTTGGACTTGTCGTAGACGGTGAAGGGGCCCATCAGGATGCGCAGGCCGTTA
>CAYLZG010000142.1:0-654 GCA_964387985.1 uncultured Anaerolineales bacterium
TTCCGTGCCAACCTGGAAGCCACCGGCATGGGCTACGACAAGGAGATCCAGGCCATTGCGGAGGCGCATAAGCTGGATCTGCTGACCACTCCTTATGTCTTCGACACCGACCAGGCCGTGGCGATGGCTAAGGCGGGTGCGGACATGTTGGTGGCGCATGTCGGCCTGACAACCGGCGGCACCATCGGCGCGGGCGTGGCGCTGACGATGGACGAGGCGATCGACCGCGTCATGGAGCTCGCCGCGGCCGGCCGCACGGTCAACCCCGACCTCCTCGTCATCTGTCACGGCGGCCCCTTCGACGAGCCGGAGGCAGTGGCCGGGGCGATGCTGCGCATGCCGGGCATCGCCGGCTTCTTCGGAGCCACCAGCATCGAGCGCCTGCCCACCGAACGCGGGATCACGGGACAGGTGAAGAATTTCAAAGGGATGAAGCTGGGCTGAGCGCAGCCCACTGCCTCTGCTGAGAGACACTTGGCCTGGTGATCAGCGCCAGGTCAAGTGTGTTATGCGCGCAGAGACAGGGCAACAGACCGAACGGACAGCATTTGCGGGAGGCGTATCGTGGGAACTCAAGCCAGACCGAATCGTGTCGGCATCCTGGTGGGCAGCGGGCCTGCGCCGGGCATCAACGGTGTGATTCATGCCGCCACG
>CAYLZG010000142.1:664-11292 GCA_964387985.1 uncultured Anaerolineales bacterium
ATGAAGCTGGGCTAAGAACGGCCCACTGATGTTGCCTCTGACAGACACTTGACCTGGTGATGATCGCCAGGTCAAGCGGTATTATGGGGGCAAGGGTAAAGCGACAGACCAACCGGGCAACACTCGCGGGAGGAGCATCGTGGGAACTGAAGCCAGACCGAATCGCATTGGCATCCTGGTCGGCGGCGGGCCCGCGCCAGGGATCAACGGCGTGATTCATGCCGCCACGTTCGAGGCCTGCAGGAAGAACCTGGAAGTGATCGGGATTTACGATGGATTCAAGCACCTGATGAACGGGCAATTGGTGGGGTTGCCGCTCAAGCCTGAAACGGTTGCCTATATCCATCAGGAGGGCGGATCGATCCTGCGTACCTCCCGGGCCAACCCGACGAAATCGGCCGGGGCGCTCGAGAACTGCGTTGCTGCGCTGCTTGAGGCCGGGATCACCTCCCTGGTTTCGATCGGAGGCGATGATACGGCGTTTTCCGCCTCGCGCGTGGCTCGCTATGCCCAGGAAACCATGGGGGTCGAGTTCCACTCGGTGCACGTGCCGAAGACGATCGACAATGACCTGCCGCTGCCCGAAGACATCGAGACCTTCGGCTTCGAGACCGCCCGCGCGGTCGGCGCGCAGTTGGCGATGAACCTGAAGCGGGATGCGGCCAGCAACCTGCACTGGTTCCTGGTACTGACGATGGGACGCAAGGCAGGCCACCTGGCGCTGGGCATCGGAAAGAGCGCGGTGGCGACGGTGATCCTGATCCCGGAGGAGTGGTCCGGGCGGGATATCCGGCTGCAAGAGGTGGTCGATATCCTGGCAACCTCCATCCTCATGCGCATGCTTGAGCACAAACGCTACGGAGTTGCCATTCTGGCCGAGGGGATCCTGGAAAACCTGGCGCACGAGGACCTGGAAGCGCTGGATAACGTCCAGCGCGACGAGCATGGGCACATTCGCCTGGCGGAAGTCAACTTCCTGGACATTCTGAAGCAGAACCTGGAGCGGGAGCTGCAGCGGATGGGCGTGCAGATGCGGCTGATCAAGCACGTGCTGGGCTATGAGCTGCGCTGCGCGGCCCCCTGTGCGTTCGACGTGGAGTACACGGAAACCCTCGGCGAAGCAGCGATCGATTATCTGCTCCAGGGAGGGACGAATGCGATCATCACCCTGCAGCACAATCAGATCGTGCCGATCCCATATCAGGACATGATCGACCCTGAAACCGGGCGAACCGAGGTCCGCATGGTCGACACCAACTCGTACAAATACCAGTCAAGCTACAAGGCGATGGCGCGCCTGAAACCCGAACATGCCCAGGACGCGGCCCTGTTTGAGCAGTTAGCCGGCCTGACCAACCTGAGCTGCCAGGAGTTTCGCGCGCGATTTGGCTACCTGGCCGGAGTAGCTCCGCGGCCCTTCTGAGGGCGGAGCGGGCATCGGACAAGATGATTGGCGGGAAAGTAAGGACCACACGACCGGCGGCGCGCTGTTGGTCTGGCAAGAATCTGCAAACCGATCGTGGTGATCGACTGTTCCAGCGGCCAATCTGACCGACCTTCCATCTGACCCCAAGCAATCTGACTTGCAATCGAGGTCTGCTGTGATAGAATCGATGACAGTCTGCCTGGCATGCGGTTCGATCTTTAGGCCAACCCGCATCGCCTTCAATCGTGGCCGATCATACTAATTCCACTAAAGCGACATCCTTCGCTAATGTGATGGCCCCAAGCGATAACGTGAGTGGGTTCCCATGCGCAGGGCTGAGTTCGGATCCGATGGTCTGCGTGGCCTCGCCGGCGAGTGGCCGCTGAACGAGGAAGGTATGCTTCACCTCGCTCGCTCTCTGGCGAAGTTCCTGCGGGCGCGAAGTGAGCACCCCGTCGTCATCCTTGGCCGCGATACACGTCCATCGGGTTTTACCCTGAGCCACGTCCTCCAAGCTGGTCTCTTGCGTGAGAGTATCGACGTAATGGATCTGGGCATCATGACTACCCCGGGAGTAGCGTACCTCAGCAGGAATCAAGACGTGGATCTGGGGATCTGTGTCTCTGCATCCCATAACCCACCTGAATACAACGGAATCAAACTTCTCGACCCGGACGGATTGAGATTGCCCCGGGAAGATGAGATCGAAATCGAAGGTCTCCTCGCCCACTTTGCTACCGCCCAGACGCTGGAGGCGCCGTCGTTCGGTCAGCACATCGACGGGCACCACCTGGTCGAGATGTACATCCAGGATCACGTTCAACAGTTTCGAGACCGCTCACTGGAAGGATTTGGTGTTGTTCTGGACTGCGCACACGGGGCAGCCGCACGGGTCGCGCCCCATGTTTTCCGGCGTCTGGGTGCACGGGTCTCAGTGATGAATCGTGACACCAGCGGCCAATGGATCAACCACTCTGCCGGATCAGAATTCGCCAGACTGCAGCCGGCGCCCCTGGCGCAATCGGTCGGTCGTCAAGGGGCCGTCTGCGGTTTTGCATTCGACGGTGACGGCGACCGCCTGGTTGTAGTAGATGCCAGCGGCATGGTGTACGATGGAGATGATCTCCTCTTTGCCCTGGCAGTAGCTTTCGATGACCTGGGACTGTTAACGGGGTCAACCGTTGTCACCAGTCACCCGGCGAACAAGGGACTGGATGCCGCGCTGGCACATCGAGGGATCGAAGTCCTTCGAACTGGCAAAGGCGACAAGGCTCTTGAGGCAGCCATGTGGCGCGGCGGTTACTTCCTGGGGGGTGAGCAGTTCGGCAATATCATCATTAACGATGGTTGCCACACGGCAGCAGATGCCATTCATGCGGCGCTGTGGTTGGCGATGACCCTGCATGAGCGCAGTATTCCGTTGGCGGACATGGTTGGTTCGCTGGCCAAGAGTCCGCAAGTCGTGGCGTCAGTCAGGCTTGCGGCCGCGCCTAAATCAGAGCCTGCATTCTCACTCCAGGACCATATCCGGCGTGCGCAAGCGACCCTGGGAAACGCATCCCGCATCATCGCCTGGTACTCCACTACTGAAGCCGGGGTGTTCAAAGTCCTGGTTGAAGGCGGTGCAGATGACCTCATCGAGGATGTGAGACGTGAGGCTGTCGCGCTGTGCGAAGCTTTCCGACAGGATGTTGGCGCCACGAACTCGATGCTTGAGGTTCTCGAGGTTTCGTCCAGGCTCCGCCGGTGAGCCGAACATAGAAAACGTCATATCGGATGCGCGTGTGCGATCATCTTGGATGCCATAGGTGACGGATGCCAGCAACGCGGCGGAAAGCTCTCTACGACGTCTTCGTTTCCTACAGTCATGTCGACTCTGAGTGGGTCTGGACGTGGCTGGTCCCGCGGCTGAAGGCCAAACGACTTACAGTCTACACCGACCGAGACTCGTTTGACATCGGGGTGCCCAGCCTGATCAATATGGAAAACGCCGTGGCTGCCAGCCGCCATACGCTGCTGGTGCTGACTCCCGCATACGTGGACAGCGAGTGGGCAATCTTCGAGCAAATCCTGACCCAAACGCAGGACCCAATTGGTTTAAGGCACCGCACCCTGCCCGTACTGCGTGAGCCGTGCCAACTGCCGCCGCGCATTGCCATGCTCACATATGTGGATCTTTGCGATGGAGCCGATGTCGAAAAGGAGTTCGCCCGGCTGGTGAAGGCCATCCGAGACATGCGGAATTTGCCCGCTCGACAGGGGAAGAAGTCCCGGTCGAGCCTTGTTGCGTGGTGGGAGCGGCGCGGCTATCGCACCAATCCCTTTGACTGCTCGAACGCCGGCGACGTGACCGCAAATGTGCTCCCCGAGCGATTCACCAGTTGGTATGTCGACCCGAACTGGCCTGTCTCGTCAAGGGGGTATGGCCCCACGCCCACCCTGGACGGTGTGATCCAAGAGCGTACCAGCGATTTGGTTCTGATCTATGCGCCTGCAGGCGGAGGGAAAACATTCTTTCGACGTTGGGCAGCGTACCAAATCAACGAACCGGAAGCCGATGAGATCGCCGTGGAGGTGTTCAACCTGATAGAGCACCTCAACAATCCGAACCAAGTCACAGGACACGACCTGGCTCTTTGCCTCTATGACTCCCTGCGCACTGAGATGGCTGCCGCCAGGAAATCATCTGATCGGTCGCGCATCGAAGGGACGGCGCTTGCCTCACACACGCTTCGCGAGTGTGAGAAGTTGCTCTCATCGAAGGCGCAGCATCTGCAGCGGGTATATGTTCTTGTGGATGACATCGCACAACTGTTTGAAGGCCAGCCCGCTGGGTCGGAAGCGAACGCACTTATGCTGAACGCGGTCACAGAGCTGTGCGTTGCGGCGGCGGAGCGAAGCGGCGGCGAGAGATTAGCCTTGCGGCTTCTGCTGCCCATCGAGCTGCGTGCGCCGATCAGGGAGCGCCTGGGACCGGCGCGGCTCAGGCGAACGCACGAACAGTTGATCGAGTGGACGCCTGCACATTGCGAGGCTGTGATCGAGCAACGCCTGAGTCATGCCTGGGTGAACAGCAGTGGCGCGGGCATAGCCGTAACACATCTCGGCCGCCTGCTCAGCGAGGATGCAGCGAGTGATTTTCGTGAGTGGCTCCACCGGCAGCAGAACTTATCTCCCCGCTCGCTCATCGATTTCTTCAACAGACTGGCAAACTTCGCTTTCCAAAACGAGATAGGTGCCAAGGTAATCGGCTCCGATACGTGGCATCGATTCCTCGCACAAGAAGAGGCCGGAGAACTCGAGGCGCCACCGTGAGTGACTGCGACTCGAACCACGCCGAGTGCCCGTCCAGGGGATGCCTATTCCAGGCGGAGGAGTCCGTGCATTTTCTGGAGGTGAGCTACGACACCCTTGCCGACTCGTTCGACAGCGGGCGCGCGCTCTCTGGGGGCAAAGAGGCTCTCTGGCTCGACCTTTTTCGGCAGCACCTGAAGCTGGAACGTGCCTCTTGCGTCCTGGATGTCGGCTGCGGTACGGGGCGTTTTGCCATTCCACTGGCTCTGGGCCTCGAATGCCATGTCATTGGAGTTGACCCATCGTCAGCCATGCTCGCACAGGGGAAAGCCAAAAGCTCTCACGGTATTGTCTGGATCCAGGGAAAGGCAGAGACGCTTCCCTTTCCTGACGACGCTTTTGACGCTTGTATCGCCTCTCAGGTCCTCCATCACTTCCGAGACAAGCATCAAGCAATTGGCGAGATGCACAGGGTCCTGAAGCCCGGCGGGCGGATCGGCATGCGTTATTCGTCCCATTCACAACTGCGCGGCATTCTCGACTATCGGTTCTTCCCATCCGCGCTAGCAATCGACCTCTCACGCGTGCCAGCCAGCGACGAGGTCAGAGAGTTGCTGCGCATGGCCGGGTTTGCCGCGGTCGAAGAATATGTCGTACAGCAGCGGCTATTCGATTCTGCGGATGAATATCTCGGCAAGCTCAGACGTAGATACGCGTCGGTCCTTTCACTGATCTCGGAGGAGGAGTTTCGAGAGGGACTCCGCGCAGCTGAAGCCTATTTCGCCAGGCGCGACCCGGCCGCGATAAATGCTGAGGCCGAAGTTACCTTGTTGATAGGAACCAGGCGATAGGTGCTCTGCTTATCTCCCTGAATGAACACACAACGAGACATTTGCCTATGTTACAGACCAATGACTCCAATTCCCGTCTCAACCAGTGGCTGAAACGTCACGGGCTGCGCAGAAATCCGTTTGGCGCTCGAAACTCGGAAGGGGATTCTGACCTGCCCGGGTACTTCGTGGACGTAGAGCACTTCGATGATCTGCTGCGGTCGGAGCAGCCCTGCATCGTGTTTGCACGCCGCGGCTGCGGGAAGACCGCACATCGCCAGATGCTTGCCGCTCAATGCCTTCCCACGAACGCCTCCAGTGACCGGTTGGCGGTGCACTACACATATCCCGGGTTCGAACATACTCTGGCATCGGTGGAAGACGGCCTCACCCGCTTGAGACCAATGTCACATGTCGCCGCCATCCTGCACCAGGGTCTGCTGGCTTTGGCGAGCGCGGCTCGACAGGCCCCGGCCGTGCAGGCCGCGCTGCGAAGCCCGGAGCTTGCGCCGCATTTGGCAGCATTCCAGGGCAAGTTTGCCCCCCATCTGCTCGCCGGGACCGGCGAGCCGGTTGTACTTGCGGGCCTCACTGCATCCGAGTTGCTCGACGCCTTCGCCACCCTGATCCGGGAATGCGGCCTCCAGCGAATGCTGGTGCTTGTGGATGGCCTTGACGAGTTTCCACTCACCGCGCGCCGCCCGGAGCGCATGGTGACCTTCCTGGCTCACCTGCTGGGAACGCTGCCACTGCTGGAACGGCCAGGAGTGGCTTTCCGGTTCTTCCTGCCACAAGATCTGGAGCTAGCCTTGCGATTGCAGCCGTGGTTCCGCCCGGATCGAATGAGCATCTATCGGATCAACTGGACCGAGGCGCATCTTCGCAGCATGATTGGCCAGCGGCTTACGTTCTTCAGTGACCGAGGAGACCGAATCTACAAACAACTCGGCCAGTTGTGCAGCCCTGACCTGGCCGGCCGCATCGATGACGAGCTCACTCGCCTGGCAGAAGGGCTGCCACGGGCCGTCCTCGTGTTGGCCGACCTGCTTTTGCGCGCGCACTGCGAGACCCTCAACCCTGCGGAACAGATCGCGCCCGAAACCTGGAACAAGGTCCGATCCCAATGGGCAACCCTGCGCGCTGACTTTCTGGAAGCGGATGAAGCTGTTGCTCCCGAACCCCGGCCAGAAGCCAGCGTGACTCCGCCCGGCGCAAAGCCTGCGCCCGTTTCCCGTCCTACACTCGTTCTAGTTGCAGCGACCGGCCGAGTTCATCTGGGCGATCGCGAGATCACCAGCGAGATCAACGCCCAGGACTTCCAGGTATTGGCCTGCCTCTTCAAAAACCGGGACAACATCTGCAGTAAAGACCTGCTGGCTCAGGAGGCCTGGCCAGATGCTGAAAAAGGCGGCGTGAGCGATCAGGCTATTGCGGCCTCCATTGCACGCCTCAGGAAGAACCTTGGCCACACCTCTCCGCAAAACGGCTATATCGAAACGGTGACCGGCCGCGGCTACCGGCTGCATCCGCAAGGCTTCGCGACGCCATGATGGGACCTACCTGTCGAGAACCTGGCAATCATCTGTCAAGCGTGTACGCGTGTCGACCACCTGTCATATGCCTGTCAAGCACGCACCGGCGGAAGGGATAAAATAACATGAGAAGGCTCAGAAGGAGCGAGGGTGTTCTGTTTTTTGTTGGCCGCTCGCCGCTTTCTGAGGTTTTCGATGTCTTATCCTTTTTCGGAACTCATACTGAGGCTGCCCTATGACCCCCAGACTGCATCCGTGCCGCACGCCCGCGCCCCGGCGGCCTTTCGTCGACCGAGAAGACGAACTCACGTTCATCGAAGCGAAGCTCCAGCCAGCCATGCGGGGCGAGCGCATGGATATGGCAGTCACCTGTTTCTGGGGGGCATCGGGCATCGGAAAAAGCTGGCTCTTGGGCGAAATAGAACGCTTGTATCATCGGCACGAGATGTTGGGCGCTGTGGCGCGCCCTCCCGTGTCGGCCCGGCTGGATCTGGACCGCGCGGTCGGTGGGGCTCTCTGGCAGAACGATTGTCTTGACCTCGCCCTGATCGTAAACGAACTGTGGCAGCAATTTGCCCAGCAACTCGGCGCTACCGCGCTGGAAATCGGCGAAAGCACCATCGAAGACTATGCCATGAGGTTCGTGGAGCAGGTGACCGGCTGGCTGGCCCGGGCAACGCCGGTGATTCTCCTCGACACCATGGACAGCGTCGTACAGGACGACGAAAACGCCTTCTTCTGGTTAGAAGAGCATCTAATCGAGCCGCTGGCATTGACCGATCGGGTGCTTTTTGTTGTGGCCGGCCGTGGCGAGCTGAGGCGCTGGCGCCGGTTTCAGGTGCGCCGTCGAGTAGACGTCCGCCCACTGTCGTCGTTCGATGTCGAAAACGCAGGAAAAGAAGTCAGCGCGAGCCCAGCTGTCAGCCATGCTCTCTACCGCCACGCCTTTGGACACCCCCTGGCTACGGAATATTTAGGGGCGATCCTGGAGGAGCGAGGCGTAAACCTCTCGGAGGCATCCGATGAAGATATTGCCGCAGCTCTAGAGCCGGACGTTGTCCGAGCCGCGCTGGGGGCAGCTGTCAGCCGGATTCTCGAAAAGGCGCCCGCATCGCTGGCGCAGTTGGCAAGATGCGCTGGTGTGCTGCGCTGGGTCAACGTAGAACCGCTCAGGGCGGTGGCACAAGGGCTGAAGCTTGCGGGGAGCGATGGCGGAGATGCCCACTACCTCGACCTAATCGGCCAACTCCAGACCCAACACCTCCTCTATTGGAACGTCGATGCGGCCAGCTACGAATTTGCGCCGGCGCTGCGATCGCTGTTTGCACACAGCCTCGAGCTGGACGATCCGGTGGGGTTCGCGGCCGCGCACCTGGCAGCCCTCAACTACCACCGCAAGCACGTCGAGGCCTTTCCGCAGTACCTCGCGCGCTACGTGCCCGAGGCGGCCTACCACTGCGCCGTATTGTCCGGCAGCCACCAGCTGCCGTCCGGGACGCCGGCATTCGCCGTGTGGTGGGAGGGGTTCCTGGCTCGGGCTCCGGCCGACGCCGAGCCATGGGAAGAGCTGGCCGCCGCGATCGCCAAAGATGTTGAGCTGCAGAAGATCATGGATTCAGCCGGCTACGAGTTGCTATGCGCCGGCATCCGCGCCCGCAGCGCAGCTGCACAGGCGCCTGGAGAAGAGGAGGCCTGACGATGCCAAACTGGATACCTCGGAAGAACGTGTTTCCCCGCATCGAGCGGGCCATCCAGGCCACGGATCACTTCACGCATGTCATCCTCATTACGGGGGACCCTGGAGAGGGAAAGACCATCCTGCTCCGCCAGGTCGGCCAGTCGCTGGGCAGCCACGATGGCATCGTGCCGCATTTCCGGTGGGCGGGCCTGCTGGATTTGTACCATTCGGACGTTAACACGCCCAGCGGGCTGGAGACCCGCATCAGCCAGGCCCTCGACCTGCACGGCGAGTTCCAAAAGTATCGAGCCGAGAGGGATGACTACACGTCGCGGCGCGAGGCCGGCATCGCGGACACCGAACTGGAGGTCGAGCGCGCGCGACTGGCGGGGGTGTTTGCGGAGTGCTTCAATGCGGTGACGTCTGAGCGCCGCGTCGTCATCGCCCTGGACACCGTCGAACGGATGCAATACGACCAGGACGAAATCCAGGAGCTCTGCGAGCTCGAGAGCCAGACCACGACTGTGCTGCCCTGGCTCCTCGATCAGATACCTCGCTGGCGAGACTGCGTCGTGATCCTGTCCGGCCGTCCCGAGTCCCGCCTGGAGAAGGTTCTGAAGGATCTGGCCGACCACCCAAACGTCCGCTACGAGCACAGGAGGCTGGGCAGGTTCGACGAGGAGGAGATCGAGGACTATTTCGAGGCAGTCAAAGACCAGTTCCCGGCGGTAGCCGAGCTGGACGCGGCGTTCCGCCGCCGCTTGGGAGAATGGACCAGGGGGCGGCCGATCCGGCTGGAGCTGGCACTCGAGGTGGTCCAGCACCAGCTGGGCTTCGATCGGATGCGGCAAGAGCTGGAGGCGCTGGACGTGGCCGAGGCGCAGCAGGGCATCGAAGAGAGATTGATCGTCAACGTCATGAACGGCGAGCCGGATCGGTCAATGCGCGACCTTCTGCGTTTTCTGGCAGTCGCCCGGAAGGGGCTGAACGCCGAGCTGCTGCACTACCTGGCGGGCGATTGGAATCTCGCCCTCTGCAAGCAGAGGCTCGATGAGATCACACCACGCGCCTTCATCAAGCACCGGCCCGAAGACGGCCGCGTCTTCCTGCACGACGAGATGTATGACCTGTGCGACCGATACGCGCCTGCGGACGTGCAGGCACTGAGCAGCCGGTTGGCTGCCTGGTACGACGAAAAAATCGCTGAGATCGACGAGCAATTGAAGGCGGTGGGTGCCTCTAAGGAGACCGAAAATAGGCGGAAAGAACTGCAGGATGGGCGAAAAGCCCTGCAGGTGGAATCTCTCCTCTACCACCTGCGGGCCGACCCCAGGAAAGGATACGAGCGGTACATACGCCAGACCGAGGAGGCCATCCAGGCGGCTGAAGTCGGGCTGGATATGCGCTTGCGCAACGAACTGCTGGCATTCCTGCGGAGCAAGAGCCCCATTGACCAGCAGATATTGCGCCCCGATTCGCAGCTGCGCAAGGAGATCGCGTGCGGATTTGCGCCGCAGTGGGCCAAACGGTACTCGATGCGCGGCCAGAACGAGCGGGCGGTGGCAATCGCCGAGAAGGTGCTAGCTGCCTCCGCACCGTGCCGGCTCGACGATCCGGGCTTCCGGCTCATACGGGTTGCACTGATCGTTCAGCTCGCCGAGGCGCTGAGCTACCTGGGGCGCAACGAAGAGGCAGTCGACCTGCTGCGGCCTGCGATCGCTGAGATCGAAGCAGCGCGCCGCCCGGAAGACCTGGCCGAGCAGCAACCGCGAACCTTTGTGGGCTGGCGGCGAAACCAGATCCTGGGTCGGGGCCACAATGACCTGGGCTTTGCCTTCTACTCCCAGGGTCACTATCGCCTGGCGCTA
>CAYLZG010000143.1:0-2446 GCA_964387985.1 uncultured Anaerolineales bacterium
AGGTTTCTTCGATTTTGCGGCTGAGGTGGGCCTTACCAAGCACATCGGCGGACTCGAGGCCACAGAGGCGCTCATCGAGCTCTGCCACATCGGGAAGGACAGCTACGTATTGGATGTCGGCTGCGGTGTGGGCGTGACGCCATGCTTCATCGCCGGAAGATGCGGCTGCCGGGTCGTAGGCGTGGATATCTCCGAAAAGATGGTCCAGCGGTCCAGGGAGCGGGCAAAACGGGAGAAGTTCGGAGACAGGGTCGAATTCAGGGTGGCCGACGCACAGGACCTTCCTTTTGGGGATGGTATTTTCGACGCCGTAATGACCGAGTCCGTGACTGCCTTCCCTGAGGACAAGCAGAGGGCGGTGAACGAATATGTCCGGGTGACCAGGCCGGGAGGTTATGTTGGGCTCAACGAGACCGTCTGGCTGAAGGTGCCTCCGCCGCCGGAGGTGGTTGCCTGGGCTGCCCAGGACGTGGGCGCGAGCGTGCAGCCACAGACGCCGGGTGCCTGGACCGGAATGCTGGCAGCCGCCGGACTGGAGGAGATCACCACAAGGGTCTATGCCGTGAACACCAGGAACGAGGCAAAAAGCATCGTGCGCCGGTATGGCCTGGGGGAAATGCTGGGTGTGACGGGCAGAATGCTGCTGCTCTATCTCAGAAGTCCAGCCTACAGGCGCTTCGTGAAGGGCATCCGGCAGGAGGGGGTCGTGCCCGACGGCCTTGAGGAGTATTTCGGCTATGGGTTGTTTGTCGGGCGAAAGTGAACAGGAACACCTATGAAGTACCGAGTTCATC
Source organism: uncultured Anaerolineales bacterium (assembly GCA_964387985.1). Taxonomy (GTDB): domain Bacteria; phylum Chloroflexota; class Anaerolineae; order CG2-30-64-16; family CG2-30-64-16; genus JALOOB01. The sequence goes on from CAYLZG010000143.1 coordinate 795, forward strand.
GATTCGACCTCAAGATGACACGCGATCAAGGCAGGCTGGAGGAATTCCTTAACAGTCTGGACGGTGAGATCATCGCTGTCGTACCGAATGTCAGCTTGTGGTTCTACTGGATCCACCGGGTCGACTTCGTATTTGTCATCGAGAAGCTGGCTGAGGCGCAAAGTCAGTAAAGTTATGTCAATCCGTGCGAGAGCCCTGGCCGGTGTGGCGGCAGCGCTGATGCTTGGAGCCATGCTTGGCTGGCTCGCGGGATCGCTCGTGCGATCCGACAACCTCCCGTTCTTCGTTGCACTCGGCGCGCTGGTGGGGCTGTTGGCCGGATTGACCTGGGCCAGGATCGCCCGGCCGCCGGTGCTCGGCACACTTGCGCTGCTTGCCCTGTTGCTGATCGTGATCCTTCTGACGCCGCCGGGGGTCCGCGTCGAAGTGTTGGCGCCGGCCCCGGATGCGGCGCCCGCGTTTCCCCTAGACGGCCTCACCCGCGCCCAGGTCGCGACCCTGGCCAGTCTGCAAAAGGTGAGCGACTACCCTCTCTATACCATGCACTACGCTGGCAACTCTGATATCTCCAAGACCCGTAAGGACTCGGAGGTTCCCCAAGTCCCTGCCGCGGGCGGCAGCTGGGCGTGCTCGCTTTTTGCCGCACTGGGTGATCCAGCCGACCGGCTCTACGGCCGCAACTTCGACTGGCGCTTCAGTCCCGCGCTGCTGCTCTTCACTGACCGGCCAGGTACGGGCGGCTATGCATCGGTTTCCATGGTCGACATCGCGTATCTGGGCTTCGACGATGCGTCGGTCGATCTAACGATGCTGCCGCTTGCCGAGCGTCGCGCGCTGCTCGAGGCGCCATCCTGGCCTTTCGATGGTTTGAACGAGGCCGGCGTGGCTGTGGGTATGGCAGCCGTGCCCCAGGCCGATGCGCGGCACGACCGGGAAAAGCCGACCCTCGACTCGCTGGAGATCATGAGGGAGATTCTCGATCATGCGGGCAGCACCGGTGAGGCGGTTGCGATCCTCAGCAGCTACAACATCGACTGGGGGGGCGGCCCGTACCTCCACTACCTCGTGGCCGACCGCTCGGGCCACGCCGCGCTGGTCGAGTACCACGCCGGGCAGATCGAAGTCCTGCCCAACGACCACGCCTGGCATGCCGCGACCAACTTCACTCGCAGCGCGGTCGCCGGCGATGCTGCAGGCCAATGTCCCCGCTACGACGCCCTGACCCATCAGCTTTCGGCGACTGGCGGCAGGCTCGACAGCGGCGCCGCGCTGGATCTCCTGAATAGCGTATCGCAGACCGAGACGCTCACGCAATGGTCGGTCGTCTACGACATGAGTGTCAGGCGGGTGCACGTAGTCATGGGCCGGCAGTTCGGCCGCGTGCACGCCTTTCAGCTCAACACGACCCGGCAGCTTCTCCTACAGAGACCCGAAACCATTGACACGACAATCGCCCAGGCGCGATAATATATGTAAGATTTGAAGCAGGCGAGGGAATACTATCGCGGCAGGTCGCAGCCGCAGGTCGCGGGTTGGATTGTAAGCAGACGCTTGGCTAGGGTCTGCTTACTTTTGTAGAGGGCCTTGAAATGCCGGGTCCTGCACAGACGGTTCCGGGGCAGCCCTTACTGACCAAGTTCTATGTGCCGAAC
>CAYLZG010000143.1:2456-10990 GCA_964387985.1 uncultured Anaerolineales bacterium
GGCGGAGCACTTGCTGCGCCCACGACTTACCCGGCGACTGGACGAGGGACTGGCCAGGAAACTTACGCTTGTGTGCGCACCTGCAGGCTACGGTAAGACCACCCTGGTCGCCGAATGGGTCACCGGCCACGCAGACGCCCCGCCGGTTCGCACTCCGGGCCTCTCCGGATACGGGCGAGGCGGCACGAACGTGTTTCCCGGCCCTGCGAATACCTACCCGGCGCAAGCCGGTCCCAGACCCGGCGCCAGCCTACCCGGCGCCAGCCGGTCCTTCGCCTGGCTTTCGCTCGAAGCAGGTGACAGCGACCCGGTTCGGTTTCTGACCTACCTCATCGCAGCGCTTCAGCAGATCGATCCCGCTATCGGCCGGGAGGTCGACCCACTGTTGCGCAACAGCATGCAGGGTGGGGCCGTACCCTCGCATGAAGCCCTTCTCACGCCCCTGATCAACAGCCTCGCCGCCGTTCCATTTCCGTTCGTACTCGTCCTCGATGACTATCACCTGATCACCGCGCTGAAGGTTCACCTGCAGGTCGCTTTCCTGCTGGAACACCAGCCGCCCCAAATGCACGTGGTGATCGCGACCCGTGACGACCCGCAGCTTCCGCTCGCCAAATGGCGGGCGAAGGGTCAGGTTGTGGAGATCCGTCAGGACGATCTGCAGTTCACTGCGGAGGAGACACTCGAGTTCCTGCGGCGCACGGCGCAGACCGATCTGGCAGCCGACGGGCTTGCGGCTGTCCAACAGCGGACGGAGGGCTGGGCTGCCGGACTCGAACTGCTTGCGCACTCATTGCGCAATTGCGACGATGTGCAGGTCCTGCTTGAATCTTTCGCCGGCAGCGATCGCTATGTCCTGGACTACCTCATGGAAGAGGTCGTCCAGCGTCAACCGGCCGGCATTCAGGACTTCCTGCTGAAGACCTCCATACTCGATCGCCTGTCTGCCTCCCTGTGCGATGCCGTCGCTGGGCGTGCCGATAGTGCTGCAACGCTGCTGGCCCTGGAGCAGCGCAACCTGTTCATCGTATCGCTCGACCGCTCGCGGGAGTGGTATCGCTACCACCACCTCTTCGCCGACCTCCTCCGTCACCGGCTGGCGCTTCAGGCGCCAGAGAGCATCGCACAATTGAGGGCGCGGGCCTCCCGCTGGTATGCCGAGAATGGATTCCCTGCCGATGCCGTCCGGCACGCGCTGGCGGCTCATGCATGGGACGAGGCGGCGGCGCTCATCTCGGAACTCACATCCCCGCTTCTGAAGCGCGGCGAGATCAGCACACTATTGGACTGGTACCAGGCGCTGCCTGATAGGGTCGTTCGCAGCCAGATTGACCTGTGTGCCGGCATCAGTTGGCCGCTGATCCTGTCGGGGCGGGTGGACGAGGCCGAGCGCTATCTCGCGCTGGCCGAGGAGGCCGGACAAGGTGAGGAATTGACCCCCCGCTATTCCGGGCATGCCGGCACCATCGCGGCAGCGCACGCCTATATCGCGCGTATCCGGGGTGATGGGCGGCGCGCCATGGCGCTCTCCGAACATGCCCTGGCCCTTCTGCCGCACGATAGTCTTACAGACACGGATGCCTTACAGGCACGCGGCGTCATCGCCACAAATCTGGGCATGGCCTACTGGTATGCGGGACAGCTGGACCGGGCAAACCAGGTTCTGGCCGAGGCCGTCGAGATGGGCCGCCGATCAGAAAACCAGTATGCCGGCCTGGCAGCCCAAGTGTTCAGCTGCAAGATCCTGGTCGCAAGAGGAAGCCTGAGACAGGCCGCAGAAGCCTACAGGCAGTTGATAAAACTGGGCGGCGACATGCCGTTCGTGGCGTTAGCCCACTCAGACCTGGCCAAGGTTCTCTTTGACCGGAACGAGCTGGCGGCCGCAGCAGACCATGCCGCACAGGCGGTCGCGCTGAGCAGGCGAAGCGGCCAGGTGGACCTTCAACTCGCTGCAGCCAGGACACATGCGCTCGTCGAACAGGCCCGCGGGAAGGAGGCCGCTGCCCGGCAGGCGGTCGCCGAGGCCGAACAGTTGTTGCAGCGTCGCGATCAATCTCCTTTCGCCCTCGGCCACACGCTCGCCTATCACATCCTGATTGCCCTGATGGCAGGAGACCTGGGCGAAGCGCGCCACCGGTTGGATCGTGCACCCCTACTGAGCGATGCTGCGTCCGTGCCCGACTACCTGCTGCTGAGCCTCGCTCAGGCACGGCTGCTGCTCGCAGAGGCGCGGCCAGCTGAGGCGCTGAGTCTCCTCGAATCGCGCGACGCACTGCTCACGCGCGCTGGTTTCACAGCTGCACGCATCGACACCCGCGCACTTCAGGCCCTGGCAACCCCTGCCCGCGATGAGGCCCTGCACTTTCTGGCCGAAGCCCTGGCGCTCGCTGCCCCGGAGGGATTTATTCGGCCATTCGTCGACGCCGGCCGCTGGCTGCCTTCAGGGCAGCCTATGGCTGCACTGCTGAAGGAGTCAGCAGGAGGCATCGCGGCGCCATCCATCGATCTCAAGCCGTTCATCGGCCAGAAGCCGTTCATCGGCCAGAAGCCGTTCATCGGCTTCCTGCTCTCTGCCCTGCGGGATGACGCCGCGCTCCGCCTCGAAAACCATCCTTCAGGGACCGGCATGACAGATATCCGCAGCCAACCACTGGTCGAGCCGCTGAGCAGCCGCGAGCTTGAGGTCCTGCGCCTGCTGGCTATCGGCAACACCAACGACGAGATCAGCCGCTCGCTGTACGTTTCGGCGAACACGGTAAAAACCCACCTGAAGAGCATTTACCGCAAGCTCGATGTCAACTCACGCCACGAGGCAGCCGGCAAGGCCGGGCAGCTTGGACTTCTCTAAAACACTCGGACCCCGGTTCGCCTTAAAGGCCCGGAAGCCCCGAGATTTTCCCGCGTCTCTCGTGACATCACCCGCGAATCACCCTTCGCGGGTCATGACACACGCCTTCGCTGGTGCCATACTGCACTCAGTATCACACCGCTTTGGGAGGTTCAGAATGACTTCTGGTTCTTCGTCTATCAATTGGGCCCGTATCGTGATGGGCGCCATTGCCGGTACGCTCATCGCCATAGTGGGCCTGATCCTGCTCCAGGTCGTCTATGGCGTGGTGATGGGGTTCCAAATGCGCGGAAGTCCGCCCCAGGAGATGCTCATAGCCGCGTTTGCCCGTCTCCCGTTCCTGGTCCTTGCGAGCCTTTTCGCACTGCTCGGTGGCATCATCGGCGGACGGATGGCAGCGCTACCCCTGGAGGGCAAGTACACCGTAGCCGGGCTGATCACCGGCGTGCTGGTGGCCATCCTGGTTGCAATCTGGCGGTCCATCTCATGGGGCATCGATCTCTGGGTGGCCGTCTATGCCGTAGTCGCCGTTATTGGCGGCTGGATCGGCGGGCAGCTTGCTGAGCGCCGGGCAGCCAGGGAAATGGACATCGCCTGACAAGGTGGCTCGAGGATGGCAGCGATGCAGGATGGCAGGATATCCGAAGCGGCCGGCGCCGTTGACCAGCATCTCATCGAGTTGCGCCAGGTGCGCAAGGTGTTTCGCACTCCGGCCGGCGACTTCACCGCGCTCAAAGACGTCGATCTGCAGATCGGTCCGGGCGAATTCGTGGCCGTGATCGGCAAATCAGGCAGCGGCAAGTCGACGCTGATCAACATGATCACCGGGATCGACCGGCCAACGCGCGGGGAGGTCTACGTCGAAGGCACGCCGGTTCACAAGCTTAACCAGGATAAGCTGGCGAAATGGCGCGGCCGTCGCGTGGGTGTCATCTTTCAGTTCTTCCAGCTCCTGCCAACCCTCACCGTGCTGGAAAACCTGGTGCTGCCCATGGACTTCTGCAACATGTACACGCGCCGCGATCGCAAGGCGCGCGCGATGCAGCTACTGGAGCGCGTGGAACTGGCCGACCAGGCCAACAAGCTGCCCACTTCGCTCTCGGGTGGGCAGCAGCAGCGCGTGGCCATTGCGCGCGCCCTGGCCAACGACCCGCCGATCCTGGTCGCCGACGAACCGACCGGCAACCTCGACTCAAAGACCGCCGACTCGGTCTTCAAGATGTTCCAAAGCCTGGTGGACCAGGGAAAGACGGTCCTGATGGTCACCCACGACCGGGATCTGGCGGAGCGGGTCACCCGCACCGTCATCATCTCCGACGGTGAGATCATCGAGGAATACCTGGCCGAAGCCTTCCCGGGGCTGACAGAGAAACAGCTCATCCTGGCAACACGCCAGCTGGAGCGGCAAACCTTCTCTCCCGGCGCCACCATTATCAAGGAGGGCGCGCCGCCAGAGAATTTCTACATTATCACGGACGGGGAGGTGGAGGTGCACCTGCGAGCCTCGAACGGAGAGACGTTCGTCGTCGCACGGATGAGCCGGGGCCAGTACGTGGGAGAAATCGAGCTGCTGCGCGGCGGCAACAGCATTGCCACTGTGCGCGCCTCCCTGACCACCGGTGCAGAGGTGGCGATGCTCGACCCCAGCGAGTTCGCCACGTTGATGGCGCAATCCAGGACAGCGTTGGATGCCGTCGGTCAGATCGCAGAAGACCGGCTGGCCGAACACGAAGCCGCCATCAGCCAGGCATCACCCAAGGGAGGTCCGCAGTGATCAGCCCTCGCTGGCGCAAGATCCTGCGCGACGTCCTGGGCAACAAGCGCCGCACTCTGCTCGTGATCCTGTCGATCACGGTCGGCGTCTTCGCGGTCGGCACGGTGGCCATCATGCGGGACATCGTGACCGGCGATATGGTGACCTCCTACCTTGCCGCCAACCCGCCCAGTGCCATCCTCTACACGGACGAATCGTTCGACGATGACCTGGTCACGGCCATCAAGCGGCTGCCCCAGGTGGCTGAGGCAGAGGGCCGCCGCCAGGTCTGGGTCACGTTTCAACACCCCCAATCCGAGACGTGGTACCCGATGCGCCTGTTCGCCGCACCGGACTATGAGGACATGCGGATCAGCATCCTCAAGCGCGAGGAAGCCTTTGGGCCGGATCCGGTGCGCTGGCCCAACCCCGCCGTCTACCCTCCTCCGGAACGACAGGTCCTGATCGAACGCACTTCCATGCTGCTCACCAGCCAGGGCCTCGCGCCGGATGCCCGGCAGGGGGATACGCTCCTGGTTGAAACGCCGTCCGGCGCTTCCCGCAAGTTGGGGCTGGCCGGCATGGTCTATGACAGCGTACACGGTGCGGCTCCCTGGACAGGTGCAGCGTACGGTTATGTCACCCTCGACACCCTTGAATGGCTCGGCTACCCGCGCACCTACAACGAGCTGCACCTGCTGGTGAGCGGCGACCGGACCAGCGTCGATCACATCGAGAAGGTGGCGGAGATGGTCAAGCGCCACCTGGCCAAAAGTGGGCTGGGGGTGACGCGGGTGGAGGTGCCCACACCCGGTCAGCTGCCCCAGGATACGATCTTCCAGGCGCTGGTATACCTGCTCACCGCGCTGGGCGTTACCTCCCTGCTTCTGAGCGCGTTCTTGCTCATCAACACCGTGTCCGCGCTGCTCGCGCAGCAGGCGCGCCAGATCGGAGTGATGAAAGCCATCGGCGCTACATCCGCTGAAGTCACCAGGCTCTACCTCGGCATGGTGATCGTGTTTGGCCTGGCGGCACTGGCACTGGCCGCACCTCTCAGCGCGTGGGCCGCGCGCGAAATCATCAACTTTCTGTCCTACCTCGTGAACTTCACCCTGGGCGAGTTCAGCCTCTCCCCCACGGTGCTTCTGCTCCAGGCCGCGCTTGCGATCTTTGTTCCGCTGGGAGCAGGGCTGGCGCCCATCCTGGCTGGAGCCCGCGTCACGGTGCAGGAGGCGATCACCAGCTACGGCGTGTCCGGCCGTGAGTTCGGCGCCAGCCGCCTGGACCGCTTCATAAAGAGTTTGACGAGTTTGCCCGCGCCCTTGGCCCTATCGGTCAGGAACGCCCTCCGCAACAAAGGGCGTCTCGCCCTCACGTTGATCACGCTCGCGCTCGCCGGGGCAAGCTTCATCGCGGTGATGAACGTACGCCACTCTCTCCAGCGAACGGTTGACGAGGTCCTGCAGTATCTGGCATTTGACATCGCAGTCGACTTCAACCAACCCTACCGCCTGAACCGGCTGGAGCCGCTGGCCATGAGCCTGCCCGGTGTCGAGGCGGTGGAGGGCTGGGGTGGAGCGGCCGCGTATCGCATCCGTCCCGACGGCAGCGAAAGCGAGACCATTTATCTCCAGGCGCCGCCCGCAGGCAGCAAGATGGTAAACCCTGTCCTGCTGGATGGCCGCTGGCTCACGCCCGAGGACCAGAACGCCCTGATCGTGAGCGCCAACCTCCTGGCTGCAGAGCCAGATATTAAAGTGGGGCATACGATCGTCCTGGAGCTGAACGAGAAAGAAACCAGCTGGCAGGTGACCGGGGTGGTGCGCTTCGCACAAGCCGTGCCTGTTGCCTACACCAACAATGAGCACCTCGCCCAGCTGCTCGGGCAGCCGGGACGAGTCACCTCTCTCAGGATTACGACCGGCCGCCATGATACGGCCTTCCGCACGGGGATCGCCGAAGCGCTGCAGGCGCAATTCACGGAAGCCGGCCTGAATGTGGGAGCAGTGCAGACCATTTCGCAGGCCCGGATGGCGATCGATGTGCTGGGCAACATCATCGTCGCGTTTCTTATGAGCATGGCCGTGCTCCTGGCGATCGTCGGTGGCATCGGACTGGCCGGCACCATGAGCCTGAACGTGCTGGAGCGGATCCGTGAGGTCGGCGTTCTACGGGCGATCGGCGCGGGCAACGCAGCAGTACTGCGCGTGGTAATCTTCGAGGGGGTGCTCGTCGGCTTGCTCAGTTGGGGGTTAGGCGCCATCCTTGCGCTACCGGTCGGCAAGGTCATCGCCAACGCGGTCGGCCAAAACACCCTGGGGGCACCACTGACCTATCATTTATCGTTCCCAGGTCTGCTGCTCTGGCTGGCCCTGGTGATCGCGATCTCGGCGATCGCCAGCTATTTCCCCGCGCAGCAGGCAGCCAACCTGAGCGTCCGCCAGGTGCTGGCCTACAGCGAATAGTGAGGGATCCAGATTGAAGTGCTGGAACATGACCGCTACGGTGACGATCGAGCAGGCGAACGATGCACACAGTTGAGATTCGCGTTAAGGAATCCATCGATGAGGACTGGTCGGCCTGGTTCGCCGGCTTAAGTCTGACACGCACCGGCGACGGGGAGACGGTCCTGTCCGGGACCGTCGTCGACCAGGCCGCGCTGTACGGCGTCCTCACCATGCTCCGTGATCTCGGCCTGCATCTCATCTCAGTGGCCAGTAAGGAGGGCGACTGCTGAAGACCTTGGCGAGCAGGATGCCAGCCGGCGCCAGGCGGACCGGCAGATATCTCAGTCATGCAAGGTCCACGGTAAGGTCACTCCGCAGAGATGGCGGCGTGGCTTCCTGCCTGCGCGGCCTCATTCTCGCCTGCACGCTGGTCCTGCTCTTTGCCAGGCCGGCGCCGGCCTCGTGTGCAGCGCCGGTTCCGGCTTCCTCGCAGCCGCCCCCATCTGCTACCATCCGGTTTGAGCATATTTCGGTCGAGCAGGGTCTCTCCCAGAGCACGGTCGAGGCAATCGCCCAGGACCAGCACGGCTTCATCTGGATCGGCACCGGCGATGGCTTGAACCGTTATGATGGCTACCAGTTCATCGTTTTTCGCCACGATCCCGACGACCCGGCCAGCCTGAGCCAGGGCGCCATCCAGGAAATCTACGAGGATCACACGGGCGCGCTCTGGGTGCGAACAGCCTCCGGCGGCCTGGACCGCTACGACCGCGATCGCAATGTCTTCATACGCTACCGCCGCGATGAGGGGGGCCTCGGCACGCTGGAGGAGGACTTCGTCTGGGATCTGTATGAAGACCGCTCAGGCGTCATCTGGGCCGGCACCTATTTGAGCGGACTGTTCCGCTACGATAGGGAGAAGGACCGCTTCGACCGGTTCCAGCACGACCCGTCGAATCCCGACAGCCTCAGCGATGATCGGGTCTATACCATCTTAGAAGACTCCCAGCGACAGCTCTGGATCGGCACGGCCAAGGGGTTGGACCGGCTGGATCTGCGCTCCGGCCAGGCGCAGGTTGCGCCAGCGCATAACGCGTCCTTCACCCATTATCAGCATGATCCGGCAGACCCCACCACGCTCGCAGGCGAGCGAGTCCAGCTCATCTATGAGGATCGCGCCGGCCGGATATGGATCGCCACCTACGGCACAGGTCTGAACCTGCTCGATCGCTCATCGGGCCGCGTCAGCCGCTACGTGTACGATGCGAAAAATCCGCAGAGCATCGACGAGACCACTCGCATCGTCGAGCTCTATGAAGACGCACGCGGCTACCTGTGGGTGCGCCACATAGATGGCAGGCTGGATCGCCTCGACCCGAACCAGGGCATCTTCAAACGTTTCCGCAGCGATCCGGCCGCTGATCGTGCGGCGTCCGAACGCAGCGGTCCTGAGTCCGAACGCAGCGGTCCTGAGTCCGAACGCAGC
>CAYLZG010000144.1:0-5260 GCA_964387985.1 uncultured Anaerolineales bacterium
TGGGTTTGGGTGTGGATGGCTCGGCCAGCAACGACTCCAGCCATCTCCTGGCAGAAGCTCGTCAGGCGCTGCTGCTGCAGCGGATGGTCGGCCCCAACCCGGGTGCGCTGGGTGCGCAGGAAGCGCTTGAGATTGCCACGCTCGGCGGCGCAAGCGTGTTGGGCCGCGATGACATCGGCGCACTGGCGCCTGGCATGGCCGCGGACTTCATCGGCTATCGCCTCGAGACGCTCGACTTCACGGGTGCGCTGCACGATCCGCTCGCAGCGCTGGTCTTCTGCACTCCGCCCAAGGTCGATCTCAGCGTGATCGATGGCCGGGTGCGCGTGAAGGATCAACAGATCGTCGACGTGGATTTGGGCGCACTGGTGCGGCGCCACAACGCGATCAGCCGGCAGATGCTGCGTAACGAGTGAAGTCCCCCAGCCAGGCAAAGAGGCCCAGCATATGAAATCCAGGTCGGTCCGGTGAAGCTGCCAGAGGCCGTACGCTATCCCTTCGATGTCCTGAAGGCTGCCGTCGCCGGTTGGCAGGCAGATCGCGTCCCTCGCATCGCGGCTGCGCTGGCCTACCACACCCTGATGGCCGTTGCGCCGCTGTTGATCGTCGGCGTGGGCATCGCGGGCCTCGTGCTGGGCCCCAGCGCCTCTCGCGAACGTCTCGTCGTGGAGGTGCGGCAGTACACGGGCAGCGAGCAGATTGCGGCGTTCGTTCAGACGATCCTCGACCAGGCCGCGCGGCCCGCCGCCAGCACCGTGTCCACCGTCATCGGCGTCGTCGTTCTCCTGTGGGGCGCATCCAGTCTCTTCGGTGTGCTCAAACTGTCGCTCGATGACATCTGGAACGTGCCTGAGGTCTACCGTGATGCGCCGCGGTCCCGCGCGCTGCGTCGTGCGGGACGGGCACAGCCCGTCCTGCAGTTCCTGATCAACCGCGGCATGGCGATGCTGATGATGCTCGCCACAGGCATCTTGCTGCTTGCATCGGTCGTGCTGACTCCCTGGCTGGCCGCAGCCGTAGACCGGTTAGGTGCAGGTTCCTCGACCCGCATCGTCGCGGAGGGTGTGGCTTTCGTGCTCACCCTGCTCATCTTCGCGTTCAACTTCCGTTATCTGCCGGACATCCGGATGCCGTGGCGCGACGTGCTGGGCGGCGCAGCAGTCACCGCATTCCTGTTTGCCATCGGCCGCTACGTCATCGGGCTGTATCTCAATAGATTCGCGGTCGGCTCTGCCTATGGCGCGGCGGGGTCGCTCATTGTGGTGCTGTTGTGGGTCTACTACTCAGCGCAGATCTTCTTCTTCGGCGCCGAGCTTGTCAAGGTCGTTGCGGCCAAACGTGGGGCCCGCGGGGACTTAGACACAGACGGCGCCCCGTAGAGGCGTAGGCGCCAATGCATGGGTGTTAAGAAGTCAACCGAGCAACGGCAAGACGATCCGTCCAACCAGACCGCCGGGCGGGGGTTGCTCGCCCGGCGGTGATTCGGCTGTGACCACCCAACCCCAAACCTCCCCTGGACCCTCAACGCCCGTGGGAAGCCGTCCGGCGCCCCGCACCACCCCAGACCGATACAATGCCCAGCAGAAAGCCGAGGTTGTACCAGTTGCCGTTGTTGTGGACCTCGTAAACGTGGACGGTGTCTGAGAACAGCGAGATCACGAACGTCACCGGCGCAATGATGCCGTGCCAGAGCCCCAGCCAGAAACCGGCAACGGTGCCCTCCTCAGTTGGAGTGTTGACCATTGTGTTGGGACCGGCAGTACAGCCGGCCAGGACGACGACTGCCAGAATCAGCAGCCCGAGGACAAGCGTCTTCTTCATTTGGTTGCCTCCTGCAATTTACGGTTCTTCACCAATATATTGCATCTCGGCTACCGCATTCGGATGTGTGACCGACGAAAAGGCGACAGTCCTGACAGCATCCACGCCAATGCAATTGGCGCCGCCAAGGCAGTTGGCGCCTACACTTCAGGCAGGATCGCGTTCGTACTCTCGTTCGATGTATTTTACCTGTCGCCGCAACCACGAAATGCCGGCTGGCTCGTGTTGCCGGCACAGCAGGACAGAACAAGGCGATTGGTCTGCCACCCAGTCATCCACCGCGCCGAAGAGTCGCGTGGCCGAGGCCCATTCCTCCGACGCCCCCATTACGATGAGATTGTATGGTTGCCGCTCGGCCTCGCGCAGCACCCCCTCCTGGATCGATCCGGCGCAGCGTGCCAGCAGGGTGAAATTGGCGGGAACACCGCCTAGCACCTCTCCGATGATCTCGGCCAGCCAATTGGTCTGGTCTTCCAACTCTTCGGATTCGTCCGGGATTTCGCCTGTCTCCTGGGGGGTGGCTCGCGCACTGAGCACGCGCAGCGCGGTTACCTGCGCACCTTCGGCATCGGCCAGCTCGTGGGCCAGCCTCAGGGCCAGACGCGAGTGGGGGCCACCACCCACCGGGACGAGGATCCGCCGCAGCGGCTGCAACAGCAGACCGCGGTTGAGGAGCACGGCGACGTTGGTGTTCGCCTTCTGAAGAATCTGCTTGACCGGATTTTCAGCCAGGTGCTCGGGCTTGAGCGGACCGGGCCAGCCCACCAACAGCAATCCGACGTTGCTGTGTTGGGCCAGCTCCTCCAGGATGCCTTCGCTGATGCTGCTGGCCTGGCGTGCCTTGTTGTATAGCGCGACGTTGCGTTCCCGCGCCTGGGCCAGGTTCTGGTCCAGCAGCGCCCTCTGCCGCGGGGACAGGTAGCGCGACCGCTTGTCGGACGTCGGGGTCGGGCTGGCCGCGGCGTGTGCCGGCGTTAGGGCCGGTTGAGCCTCGCGCGGGTTTCTCGCAGGATTAACAGTCAGTACGCAGATATAGGTGTCAGCGATGGCCTGGGCGATGACGGAAGCGACATAGACCAGGCTCTTTGCCGTCCTCGGGTTTGCGACCGCGACTACGATGCGATCCTGATCGGGTTGGATGGACTTCAGACGGCGTTCCATGGCGTGCCTGAGCGCGGGCGCAACGTAATACAACACGGTGAAGAGGGCCAGGACGGTGGCGCCGAAGCCCAGCGCACGGATGTCGGCGAACGCGATGATCAGAATGCACGTCGCCCCGGCCGCGTACGCGGTAAGAGGGAACAGCGGGACCTTGAAGGGCCGTTGCAGGTCGGGGTAGACCTTGCGCAGCCGGATCATGGAGAGGCTGCCCCAGAACAGCACAAAGAGATAACCGCTGCTGGAGATATAGCTCAGGAAGTCAACGACTCCGATCGCAGCGATGAGCGCGCTGATTCCGCCGATGATAACAATGGCGACCCAGGGCGTCCGCAAGCGGTTCAGTTTGGAGAAAGCAACCGGCCATACCCCGTGGCGGCCAAGAGTGAAGGCCTCTCGCGTGGCGCTGAGCATCGCCGTATTGATCGAGGTGAGTGTCGCGATGATCCCAGCCACGGCCATGAACGGCACGCCCCAGCCGGGGATGAAGCGCTGCACTGCGTCGGTCAGCGCAGTCTCCGTGCTAGCAAGCTCCTGCCAGGGCACGACGCCCAGCGTGACCATGCCGACGGCCAGATACACAACCATGGTGGCGGTCAGACTGATGAGAATCCCGCGTGGGATATTGCGGCTGGGGTTGCTGACTTCTTCGGCATCGTCGGCAATCACTTCGAAACCCACATAGGAGGTGTACATCAGGGCAGTCGTCGCCAGGATGCGGGCCAGGGTCTTCCAGGGGCTGAGGTCCGCGAGGACGCTCTTGCCCATCCAGAATGTCTCCCAGCTGAAGCCGCCGGGCCGGACGAAACCCGCCACCGCGTAGATTGCGAAGCTGGCCAGCAGGATGGCGCCCAGGACGATCTGCACGTTGCCAACGTTTGTGACGCCGAACAGGTTGAGCCCCACGAAGAGCAGCACAATGGTCACTGCTGTCGGCACGAGAGGTATTCCGGGGATGAGAAGCTGCAGCGAGTAAGCGAATCCCACCGCGGACAGTGCCGCGTAGAAGGTGCTGGAAAGACAGTCCATCGTGCCGACCAGGTACGAGAGCAGTCCGGTGCCATAGGCCTCACGAACATAGCTCATCGCGCCGCCGGTCACGGGATAGGCCGTCGCGAGCTCGCAGTAGTTGAGCGCCACGCTGTAGCTCAGCAGGCCGCCGATCAGCAGCGCCAGCACCGCGGCCGGCCCGACCATCCCAGCCGCGTGCCCGGTCAGGACAAAAATCTGTGCGCCAATCGTTCCGGCGGTGCCCAGCATCACCACCTGGCCCAGCTTCAACTGGCGCTTGAGTTTGCGTTCGCTCACCAGGAGCCTTCTTCACTCATAGTAAAACATCTGCAGTCGAAAATCCGTCTCTCATTGTACACCTGCCGTGCTATAATGCAGGCAAGCAAATTTGTCGCTGCCGGGAACCGTCCCGGTGGGATCAGGAGGTCCAATGCCCGGGCGTTGGCGCCTGAAGTCCAGGCGCGTGATGTTGGGCTCCGGCCGCGCAGCCGCCGCCGGCTTGTTCGTCCTGGCCCTGCTGATCGTTCTCGTGGTCCAGCTGGCCCGACCTCGGGCAGCGCTGGCGCCGGGGACCGCTGGATCGCCAGCGACCGCGGACCCGTACACCGGCGCGCGTGAGTCAATGGTGCGCGACCAGATCGAGCAGCGCAGGGTCGCAGACGCAGCCGTGCTGGCTGCGATGCGCCGGACGCCGCGTCACGAATTTGTCCTTCCCGAATATCTCTCCCAGGCCTATGCAGATCACCCGCTGCCGATCGGCTACGGCCAGACCATTTCTCAGCCGTACATCGTGGCCCTGATGAGCGAGTCCCTGCAGATTCAGCCCGGCGACCGGGTGCTGGAGATCGGGACCGGCAGCGGCTACCAGGCGGCCGTGCTGGCCGAGATGGGTGCAGACGTGTACACCGTGGAGATCGTGCCCGAGCTGGCGGACCAGGCCGCGAAGCGATTGCCCGGATTGGGATACCGTAACGTTTGGGTGCTGCAGGCGGACGGTTATTATGGCTGGGAAGAGCACGCACCCTATGATGCGATCATCGTGACCGCGGCGCCCGACCACCTGCCCCAGCCGCTTCCTCTTCAGTTGAGAGAGGGCGGTCGCCTCGTCGTGCCGATTGGCCCTCAGGGCGCGGTGCAGACACTGTGGCTCTTCGAGAAGCACGGTGATGAGCTCCTGGCCTCGAATCTCGGCGCGGTCAGCTTCGTGCCGCTGACGGGCAAGGGCCACTAGGTTCGGAATCGCGTCCCGCGCGCCACAGCACAACGCCTG
>CAYLZG010000144.1:5270-10902 GCA_964387985.1 uncultured Anaerolineales bacterium
GGGCCACTAACACAAAAATCCATCACTGCCGCACTCCTCTCGGCTCCTCCGCCACATCTTCCATTTTCCTTTTTCCATCTTCCATCTTCAACCTCACAACGCCTGCCAGCGCGTAGGCCAGCGCCCCGAGCAGAAGGACGGCCGTAAATCCATAGCTGAGCGCCAGGATCGCCGCAGCAACCGATGCAACGACGGAAGCGCAACCGTTGACGGCCCATGCCCACGGCGTTGCGGCCGTTGGCCGCGCATCATCCTGAGCGGAGCGACCATCGGGAGCGTAGTCGATGGACGCCGCCGCACGCTCGATCCAGGCCAGGCCGAGCGGAAAAGGGATCCCCATCATAAACGCGAGCGGGGCCAGGCTCAACACCAGGGCTGCCAGCCGCAGCAGCGCGGGCCAGCCGAGAGCCATGTCGATCAACGCGCCCCCTGCCAGCGCAGTAATCAGGCTAAGGACGGCCACGCCCACCGGCACGAGAACTTCAGACCATCTCCCGATCAGGCGCGCAATCGTGGGCGCGGCGAGGCTGCCCAGGCTCGACCCGGCGAGGACGACCAGGACCACCGCGGTGAAGGCATAAGTGGCGTGTCCGAACGCGAGCAGCCAGCGCTGGATCAACGGGATTTCGACGCACATGAACGCAATCCCGATCAGTCCGAAATAGCCCGCGATACCGCCCCGCGACGCGCCCCCGCGCGGCTGGTCGCTGGCGCCTGAGCTCGCTCCCCTGCGCAGCAGGGTCCTGCGCAGGACCCTGCTGCGCAGGGGCAGCGGCAGAAGGATCAGCACCAGGCTCAACAACAGCACCAGGGCCAGGAGAGCAAACAGGATCAGGTAGCCGCTGCCGCCAAATGGCTGCCAGGTTCGCCCCAGGGTGGCCAACACGGCCGCGGTCTGGGACCACCGGAAGAAGTGAAAGAAGAATGGCCGGTCATCGGTCGCGGGCTCGATCATGTAAGGGTAGGCGTCGATGAATCTGCCAGGGTCGCCGGATTTAATCAATGCCTTCACTGCTTCATAGTGGTCCGGCGCGGGCATCCGGTTGTAGCGATTGGTCTCCTCCGGGAGGATGTCCGGCGCCCAAACCAAATCGTAGCGCCGTGCCTGGACAAACGCCCTCACGGTCGCCAGTTCCTCTGCGGTCCAGCCGGCAGGCTTCACCAGGGCTGTCAGCGTCTGGATGCCGCGGTAGGCCACCAATGCCTGAGGGCCAGGCGCCGACGCCTGAGGGCCAGGCGCCAGTGCATTGGCAGGGTCGCCACGATCCTTTGAATCGCCCCCAGAACGCTCGAGCGCTCCGATCAGCGTCGCCACGAGGCGCAGGTCTTCGCTGGGCGGTATCTGCAGCCACCGGCTGATGACGAAGATGCCGCCAGGCTCCAGCCGATCGAGCGCCGCGGCGAACGACTCGACCGTCAGCATATAGGTTTCCGCCAGGCTGTAAGCGCCACTGGCCACGGGCCGGTAAGCGTCGGTGAGAGGCTGGAAGATGATGCCGTACGCGGGTCCTGCCTGCCGGAGATAGACGCGCGGGGCCGCGACAACGGCGTCGACGTTTGTATGTTTGTAAGGGCTGGCCTGCTGGCTTGCTGCCGCTTGCCAGAGGAGCGAGTTGCCGGTTACGGCCGTGATCTCTCGCTCGCCTGGGCCAGGCACCGGTGCCTGGCCTTCAGGCGCCGGTGCCTGGCCCTCAGGCACCGATGCCTGCAGGATCCCCAGCCCGCCTCCCGGCTCCAGCACGAGCGTCCTGGCGCCAGGCCGCAGGGCGAATGCCACCGCCTCCGGCATGTAGCCCGCCGCTTCAAATCCCTCTGGCCGGTCGAGAGGCAGCGGCAGAACGCTGTCCCCATCCACCGACAGGCCAAGCTGGTGGGGCGGCTTGCCGGCATAGGTGTAGCTCAGGCCCGGCAGCAGGCGCGTGCCCGCATTTTCGAGCACGTCAACGCGGGAGACCGCATCCCACTGCCCGAGCAGCCGCACCGACCCGGGATAGCGTTGCGCATGCGACAGGCCCTTGTAAGGCGATAGCGCCAATCCCAGTTCGCCGCGGCCGGACAGGTTGAGCGTACCGAGGACGATGAGTGCCGCGGCCCCGGCGAAAAGGAAAATGGAAAAAGGAAGAAGGAAGATTCGGCTCCAGATTTTTTCTTCTTCCTTTTTCCTTCTTCCTTCGGCAACCGCGGCCGGCAGCAGCGCGAGCAGGACGCTTGCCAACACGGCGCCAGGCACCCCGGCCAGCACCATGAACGCAGGCGCCAGCAGGACGCCTCCGGCCGAGCCGAGGAGGTTGGCCGCGTAGACAAGGTGGCTGCGGCCCGGGCTGGCTGCCAGTGTCGCCCCGATGCCCAGCCCGGCGCAGAGGAAGGGCAGCGTCAGGGCCAGGTAGTAGCACACGAAGTAAAAGATCTGCCGGCGATCCCACGCGATGCTGTAGCTGTCGAAGGGCAGCAGGTTGACGACCGCGTACGCCACGCCGGTCGCAGCCGCAAAGCCCAGGCCCGACCAGCTGAGAAGCGTCCTTGTGGGGATCCGGCCGAGCCTGGGGAGCAGGCTCAAGAGCGTCCCGCTGGCGCCGAAGCCGAGCAGCGCCAGGCTCACCACCAGGAAGGCAAAATGGTAGAACTGGGCGACGGCCAGCAGCCGCGTCAGCGTACTTTCCAGGAGCAGCGCAGCGGCAGCGAGGGCCGCTACGCCCGCGACCGGCGGATCGTCACCATCCCCGGCGATATTGGAGCGGCACCGCAGCATCTTGTCCCAGCTCGCGCGCGGCGCGCAGCGGCCAGTATGGATCGCGCAGCGATTGGAGCGCGACCAGAACCGCATCCGCGCTGCCTTCATGAACGATCTCTTCCGCGTGACTTGCCGTGGTGATCAGGCCGACCGCACCCGTCGCGATGTTCGCTTCCCGGCGGATGCGCGCGGCGAAAGGCGCCTGGTAGCCTGGTTTCAGTGCAATCTGCTGATCCAGGGTCAGGCCACCGGACGAGCAGTCGATGAGATCCACACCTTCCGCTTTGAGCAGGCCTGCCAGCGCAACGCTTTGCTCGATGTCCCATGACGGCCCGGACGCCCAGTCGCTCGCGCTGATGCGGACGAACAGCGGCAGCCGCTCGGGCCAGACCGAGCGCACCGCGCGGGCCACTTCCACCGCCAGCCGCGTGCGGTTCTCGAAGCTCCCGCCGTAGTTATCGGTGCGGTGGTTGCTGATGGGCGAAAGAAACTCGTGCAGCAGGTATCCGTGCGCCCCGTGAATCTCGACCGCCTGGAAGCCTGCCGCCGCGGCGCGTTTCGCCGCATCCCGAAAGCCACGGATGACGGCCTGGAGGTCCTCAGTCCCCATCTCGCGCGGCACGTATAACTTCTCGGAGTATGCAAGTGCACTCGGCGCGATGGCCTCCCGATCGTCTGCCTTGCGCCCGGCATGCGCCAGTTGAATGGCGGGAACCGCGCCGTGGTCGCTCATGAATGACGCGATGCGCGCCAGGGGATCGATCTGCGCGTCGTCCCACAATCCCAGGTCCTGCGGAGTGATCCGGCCGCGCGGCTCGATCGCGGTCGCCTCGACGATGATGAGGCCCGCACCACCGGTGGCGCGGCTGCCCAGGTGCACCAGGTGCCAGTCAGTGGCGATGCCATCTTCCTTGAAAACAGAATACTGGCACATCGGAGAAATCCACAGCCGGTTGCGAGCGGTGATGGAGCGAAATTGCACGGGGTCGAAGAGATGCGGTTTGGCGGTCATCTGGTTTTTCCTTTCCGTTCCGATGATACCATTTTCCCGTTCCGTGCGATAATGATCGAATCGCCCCTGGGAGTGACAAGATGCCGGCACCCACCGTTTCCGTTCCTGATGTGTATGCTCTGATTCCGCCCGATGTGTTCGTCGGCGTCGGCATGATCTTGCCCTGCGAGGGCCATTTTCTCCTCGGCGTCCGGCCGCCCAAGCTCGACCATTCACTGCCGGTTCTCGAGCTGACTGCGATCGGTGGCGCGATGGAAACGTCTGACGCATCGCTGAGCGCGGGCGCGCTGCGCGAATCTCAGGAAGAGATAGGCTGCACCGTGCGCTTCGCGCCCTGTTGCGAGACGCTCGTGGTGCACGACGAGACCCACATGGAATGGGTGCGGATTCTCGGCCCGGAGCGGCCCGCCGTCGTGGTTTTCCGTCACTACCGCACGCCCCCGCACGAGCCCTGGCATACTCAGCACAAGGGCCGGTCGTGTCTCATCCTCTTCCTTGCCGACCTGGACGGCCAGCCCGCACCGACAGACGAATTGCCGGCTGCAATCTGGCTCAGCCCGGAGCAAATCCTGCTCGTTGCCCGCCAGGACATGCCGCTGCAACAACTCCTGGACCAGGGCGCCAGGTTTCTCGAAGCGCAGCCGGGCTCGCTGCCGCGTCACGCGCTCGCGCGGCTTACGGATTCTCAGGAGGCGTTGGTCCTGGCGTTGGGTGAGACGGCTGTTTGGTTCTACCGGGAGTTGGTTCGGAGGTGTGCGGCCCAGGAAGAGGGAGCATCCGGGCCGGGGATATAGTCACGGTGGATCACTTCAGCAGGCGGGGAACGGAACTTTTGTGACCTGAAGGGTGCAGACCGGTGTTGCTGCGGAGCCGACCAACAGCCCCGGCCTGCACCCTCACTGAACTTCTAGATGCCTTCGGCGAGATTGCCGATTGCCAGAACAATGAATGCGATTACTACCAGCCAGAAAGCAAATCCCGAAAGCACCGGGATCGTTATGAGTTGTGCCAGGATACCCAAAACCGCGAGGACGACCGCAATCCAAAAAGTCACTTGCTTAGGTGCACTGAGATTCATAATCTTCCTCCATGAAGATCGGATACACGGACCTTCCCGGCTCCGTCACCTCTTGGCTGGTCTCGGAGGGTCCCGCCGCCTACAAAAACCGCCGGTCATTATCAGGCGACATAATAAAGACAGCTTTCATTATAAGTCTTTCGGTTCCACTGTCAACTCTGCGTAAGGCCCGGAACCATTTCCCATTGCATTTGGCCAGCCGAGGTGGTATGCTGCGTTTGTCACAAAGAAATCCCTAAAGTACAGCAGGGTGCTATACTGCATGAAACGCAGCGAGCAAGGAGGCAAGCCCGTTCACTTTCCCCGCTTGCCATTGTTGAATGTTTGCCTTTTTGTGACTGTGCGCCGGGCATTGGAAGCAAGGCGTAACACTGGCTGCCCTCTGCATCCGGCAACTCCAAACCGTCCGCCCTGGGCCCAGCCAGGTTTGTCTACAGGAGGTTGAAGATGGCGCACTTCCGTTTGATACGAAGGTTTCTCGGCAGAAGCACTGCCCGTGGCGCTCGCCACATGGTGGCGCGCCTGGTTGTGATGACGCTCCTCGTCGCCATGATTGCTGCGACCATGCCGTTTCTCGAACTGGCGCTGGCCCAGGGCAACGGTCCCGAGCCAGTGAAGGTTCTGGTGGAAGATCTGACCGAGTCAACTGCCGCCGATTTCGCGCGCGGCCAGGGGCGGGGGATTGCTGTAGCCGGAGACGGCGAGCAAGCCCGCTTGCAGGGGCAAGGAGGAGAATTCGTCTCGGGCGAGATCGCGCTGCCCTTTGCTGCCACGCATCTTGGCCTGCACTGGATCATCCGTGGCGGTTCTC
>CAYLZG010000145.1:0-2825 GCA_964387985.1 uncultured Anaerolineales bacterium
CGTTTCCGCGCGCTCCTCAGCGACCACCTGGGCGTCGACCCGCATCATGTCCACGGCTACGTCGTCGGCGAGCACGGCGACTCACAGGTGCTCACCTGGTCGCAGGTCACCATCGGCGGCGTCCACCTGTCCGAGTATCATGAGATCCGCGGCATCCCCCTCAGCGAAGAAATCCGGGCCGACATCGATCAGCGGGTCCGGTTTGCCGGCCGTTCGATTATTGCCGGGAAAGGTGCGACTTACTACGGCATCGGCAGTGCCTTGGCGCGTATCGTAGACGTCATCCTGCATGACCAACGTGCGATCATGACGGTCTGTACGCCGCAGGCTGATGTCGCAGGTGTGCGGGACGTGACCGTCTCCCTTCCTCACCTGGTCGGCGGCCGTGGCGTCATTGCGACGCTCCCGATTGCGTTGAGTCCGGAAGAGACAGCCGCGCTGCAAGCAAGCGCACAGACCGTGCGCGAAGCAATCGACAGTCTCGATGCGTAAGCGGGTTCGGCAACCAATACCGGTGACTCGAGGACGATTTCCTTGACCTACTTCGGCTTCCTGGTGCGCTTCATCGGCGTGCCGCTTCTGATCCTGATTGTATTGACCCTGTGGGACAGGGCGCGCGGCCGCCGCGTTTCTCCTGGGCTGGACAGCATGCCCGGTTGGTTCATGGTGTTGGCCCTCGTCATTGTGGCAGTCGTCTGGACCACACCTTGGGATAACTACCTGGTCGCCACCGGCGTCTGGTTCTACGATCCCGCGCTGGTGACCGGCATCACCCTGGGCTGGGTGCCCATCGAGGAATACACCTTCTTCGTCGTGCAGACGCTGCTCACCGGGCTGTGGGTGCTCTGGCTGGCGCGCCATCTGCCGCCAGCACCGCAGCCAGCGCCAAAGATGCCCCGCATGCGCCT
Source organism: uncultured Anaerolineales bacterium (assembly GCA_964387985.1). Lineage (GTDB taxonomy): Bacteria > Chloroflexota > Anaerolineae > CG2-30-64-16 > CG2-30-64-16 > JALOOB01. The sequence continues at coordinate 909 of CAYLZG010000145.1, forward strand.
GATCGCAGCCGCGATCACGGCGATCATCTGGCTGGCCTCAGTCATCCTGTTCTTCTCGCGCTGGCGACCCGGCACGTACCTTGCGCTTGAGGCCGGCTGGCTGCTCTTCCCCGTGATCCCGCAGATGCTGCTGGGCGCAGACACCTTATGGCATCACCGCAGGCTGGTCCTGCTCGGCCTCCTGCCGCCGTGGCTCTACCTGTCTACGACCGATTTCCTGGCCATCGGATCGGGCACGTGGACGATCGATCCGGCGCAGACCACAGGCATCATCATCGGCGGGGTGCTGCCGGCCGAAGAAGTGCTGTTCTTCCTGCTCACAAACATGTTGATCGTGTTCGGCCTCGTGCTGTTCATTGCCACGGACAACGCAGCGGTCAAGCGGTTCGCCAGCCGCACCCTGCGACACACACCTCAACCGGTAGGGGAAGTGATCCTTGAAGAGTAAACACCTGCTCAGCATCTTCCTCGTCGTCTTCATCGACCTGCTCGGCTTCGGCCTCATCCTCCCGCTTCTGCCTTATTACGCGGGAGAGTACGGGGCCAGCAACTTCGTCGTCGGCCTGCTGGCCGCGGCCTATGCCTTGGCGCAATTCTTCGGCGCGCCGTTTCTGGGCCGCCTCTCTGACCGCTTCGGCCGGCGTCCCGTGCTGATGGTCAGCATCGCCGGCACAGCGCTCAGCTTCGTTCTTCTCGGCCTTGCCGATCCCCTGGGCCGCTGGCTGGCGGGCCTGCCGCTGACCGGCGCAACCGCCGAACAGCTCGCCGCACTCACGAACGCGACAGTCATCGGTGTGATGTTCATCTCCCGCATCGTGGGCGGGCTGGCAGGCGGCAACATCACCGTCGCCCAGGCGTACATCTCCGATGTCACCGACGCCAGTAACCGCGCCAGAGGACTGGGCATGATCGGTGCGGCATTCGGCCTTGGCTTCATCCTGGGCCCTGCAACCGGCGGCCTGCTTAGCCGGTGGGGCTACGCCGTGCCCGCCTTCGTCGCGGCGGGCCTGGCGACACTGAACCTGATCGGCGTCCTCCTGACGCTGCCCGAATCACTAACGCCCGAACTCCGTGAGTCGCTTACCCACCAGCGCCGGTCGCTCATCAGTCTGCCGGCCATGTGGGAGGCATTGTTCACCCCGCGCGTCGGCCCATTGCTGACCGTCCGCCTCTTCTTCGCGCTCTCCGCGGCCCTGTTTCAGACCATGTTCACCCTCTGGGCAAAGGACCGTCTGAGGCTGGACGCGCAGGCGACGTCGCTGCTGCTCGCCTACGTGGGCGTCCTGTCCGTCATCGTGCAGGGTGGGCTGATCGGCCCACTGACGAAGCGTTTCAGCGAGCCGCGGCTGATCTTCTGGTCCACGCTCATCAACGGCCTGGCCATGCTGGCCTGGGCCTTCACGCTCAGCGTGCCCGTTCTGCTGGTCGTCATGATTCCCATGGCCTTTACCACCGGCGTGTTGAACACGGTCATCAACTCGGCCATCACCCGCGTCGTGTCGCCCCAGGAGATCGGCGGTGCGCTGGGCATTGCCAGCTCGCTGGAAAGCCTCTCCCGGGTCGTCTCTCCGGCAGCCGGCGGGTGGCTGTTGGGCTCGGTTGGACTGTGGGCGCCCGGGCTGGCCGGCGCGGTCATCATGGCCGGAATCACCGCGTTCAGCTGGCTCCGGCTGATCGTCCACCCTGATCCGGCCGTGGCAGAACTGGCGGTGGAGCCCGTCAAAGCGGATCACTGAGCCGGAAACAGCTGCCGGCACTTCAGAGGCGCCCGGCAGGTAGTGAATCGCCGGGCAACACGATAGAGGAGGAGCCTCACATGGCCGAAACCCAACAAGTCATCTACTCGATGGTCCGCGTGGGCCGCGTGCATCCACCCAACCGGCAGGTGCTGCGCGATATCTCGCTGGGCTTCTATTA
>CAYLZG010000145.1:2835-10723 GCA_964387985.1 uncultured Anaerolineales bacterium
GCTGGGACTGAATGGCGCGGGCAAGAGCACCCTCCTGCGCATCATGGCCGGCGTCGATGAGGATTACCTGGGCGAGACGATGCTCTCCAAGGGCTACACGCGCGGGCTGCTGACCCAGGAGCCGGAACTCGACCCCAGCAAGACGGTCCGCCAGATCATCGAGGAGGCGGTGCAGCCCATCGTGGACCTCCTGGCCGACTTCGACGCGGTCACCAACGCGTTCGGCGAGCCCGATGCGGATTTCGACGCGCTCATCGAAAAACAAGGCAGGCTGCAGGAAGAACTTGACAAGCACGACGCCTGGAACCTGGATAACCGCCTCGAACAGGCGATGGAGGCGCTGCGCTGCCCTCCGGGCGATACGCCCGTCTCGGTGCTCTCGGGCGGCGAGCGGCGCCGCGTCGCGCTGACCCGTCTGCTGCTCACCGAGCCGGACATCCTGCTGCTAGACGAACCGACCAACCATCTCGATGCGGAGTCGGTCGCGTGGCTGGAGAAGCACCCCCAGGGATATGCAGGCACCGTCATCGCGGTCACCCACGACCGCTACTTCCTCGACAACGTGGCGGAATGGATCCTGGAGTTGGACCGCGGATACGGCATTCCCTGGCGCGGCAACTACTCATCGTGGCTCGAGCAGAAGCAGGAACGGCTGCGCAAAGAGGAGCGGGCGGACACGAAACGCATCCGCACCCTCGAACGCGAGCTCGAATGGATTCGGATGTCACCTCGTGCGCGGCAGGCCAAGGGCAAGGCGCGTGTCTCTGCATACGAAAAACTGCTGAGCCAGGAAACCGAGCTGCGTCGCGAAGAAATGCAGATCTATGTCCCGCCCGGTCCGCGGCTGGGCGATGTGGTGATCGACTTCGACACCGTGAGCATGGCCTACGGCGACCGCCTGCTCTTTGAGAACCTCACCTACCAGGTGCCACCCGGCGCGATCGTTGGTGTCATCGGTCCTAACGGCGCAGGCAAGACCACCATGCTGCGGCTGATCACCGGGCAGGAGCAGCCCACCAGCGGATCGGTGAGGATCGGCCAGACGGTGGAACTGGGCTACGTCGATCAGAGCCGCGACTCCCTCAACCCCGATCACACCGTCTGGCAGGAGATCTCAGCCGGAGAGGAGACGATCGCACTGGGTGAGCGCAAGGTGAACAGCCGTGGCTACGTATCCGGCTTCAACTTCCTCGGCTCTGACCAGCAAAAGCGCGTGGGCGACCTGTCGGGTGGCGAGCGCAACCGCGTCCACCTGGCCAAGGTGTTGAAGAAAGGCGCCAATGTCCTCCTGCTCGATGAGCCGACCAACGATCTCGACGTGAACACCCTGCGCGCGCTGGAGGAGGCGTTGGATGACTTCGGCGGCAGCGCCATGATCGTCAGCCACGACCGCTGGTTCCTCGATCGCATCTGCACACACATTCTCGCATTCGAAGAAGACGGCAGCACCCACTGGTTCGCCGGTAACTGCGCGGACTACGAAGCGGACCGCCGCAAGCGTCTCGGCATTGCCGCAGAGACGCCGCACCGCCTGGTCCACCGGCGCTTGATGCGGTAATGCTCGGCAGCCCGCGGTGCGGCCAATGCCACAACGAGCCCGAAGAGCAGAGTTTCACCAAACACTTGACAAACATTGTGCATTATGGTATGATGCTCACATTCGCCGTGCTGTGGAATGCCTGATAATAGGGTCCGGCAGAAAGGCTCCGTGGTGGCGAAATCCTGAGGAGTGGATGGTCGAAGTATGAGTGACAGGGTGGCGATTGTGTGGGGCGCGGCAGGCGGAATCGGCCGCGCGCTGGTAGACCAATTGAGCGCCGGCGGCTGGCGGGTGATTGCAGTGACCCACCAGGCTGCTGACATCGACACCGCGGCCGTGTCGTTGGAAGCGAATGCCGGCGACGAGTTTGACGTGCAGCGCGCGGTCATGGCTGCCGGACAGGAGGCGCCGGAGATCGATCTGTTCATCTACGCGGCGGGAGACATCACCTCGGAGCCGGCAGGCAGGATGGCGCCCAAGACGTGGCGGCGGATCCTCGAGGCCAACCTGGATGGCGCGTACTATGCCACTCACCACAGCCTGCCGCTCCTGACTGCCTCTGCGCCGCTGGTCTATATCGGGGCGGTCAGCGAGCGTATGCGCCTTCCGGGGTTGAGTGCTTACGCAGCTGCAAAGGCAGGCCTGGAGGCGTTTGCGGAAGCCTTACGCAAGGAGGAGCGCAAACGCAAGGTCATCGTCGTTCGTCCAGGCGCCGTCCAGACCGATTTTTGGAATAAGGTGCCGTTCAAGATGCCGGCCAGCGCGCTGACTCCCCAGGCGGTGGCGGAGAAGGTGCTTGTTGCGGTACGTGACGGCCACCAGGGCAACCTGGACGTGTAGTAGGAGGACCCGGTGATCAATCTGCGCAACATCTGGCGGCCTGAGACATATCACGGCTTCGGCAAGCGCCCACCCTTCTTCGAAGGCTGGTACTTCAAGATGGTCGACGCAGCCGAGCAGCATCCGTATGCGATCATCCCCGGCGTCTTCATCGGCGCCGAGTGGGGCTCCTCGCACGCCTTTGTGCAGACCCTGGATGGCGTAACGGGACGCAGCACGTATCACCGCTACCCCTCCGAGGCATTCGTCGCCGCGCAGGACAGGCTCGACATTCGCATCGGGTCCAGTCGCTTCCGTCGCGACGTGATCAGCCTGGATATCCCTGGGCCTCAGCAGACGGTGCAGGGCGAGCTCAGGTTCGACGGCGGCCATCCGTAGCCCGTGACGCTCACATCCCCCGGAATCATGGGCTGGTATGCGCTGGTCCCCTTCATGGAATGCTACCACGGGGTGCTCAGCTACGACCATACGATCTCAGGGCAGCTCATGGTGGACGGCAAGATGCTCGACTTCTCCGGCGGCCGCGGTTACGTCGAGAAAGACTGGGGCCAGTCGTTCCCGAAGGCGTGGATTTGGATGCAAAGCAACCACTTCGGCGCCCCAGGCACCTCTCTGACCGCCTCGGTCGCGATCATTCCCTGGCTGAGGAACTCATTCACCGGGTTCATTGCCGGCCTCTGGCATGAAGGGCGTCTCTACCGTTTCGCCACGTATACCGGCGCGCGGATCGAGCGCCAGGAGACCACGGACCAGTCAGTCACGCTGCATTATGTCGATGGAGGGCGCAAAGGCCACCGGCTGGAGATCGTCGCCACGCGCGCACACGGCGGCCTGCTGCACTCGCCCGAGCGCGTGGCCATGCTCCAACGCGTCACGGAAAGCCTGACCGCAAAGATCCGGGTGAAGCTGATCGAAATCGACTCGGGGCGGGTAGTGTTCGAGGATGAGGGCCGCCACGCCGGCCTGGAGGTAGTCGGCGATCTGCCTGCCCTGGGAGCGTCCGCATGATGCCGGCAGGCCTGCCCGGACGCCTGGCACTGCTCGGGTCGGGCGAAACCGCGCCCGCGGGCGGCCGCGTCTTCGAGGCGCTCGCCCAAGGCCTGCCGCAGCCGCTGCGGGTCGCGATCCTGGAGACGCCGGCCGGCTTCGAGCTAAACAGCGCCCGTGTGGCAGGCCGGGTAGCCGATTACATCCGCGTCCGACTCGGCAACTACTCGCCGCAGGTCGCCGTGCTGCCGGCCCGGCGCCGCGGCACGCCCTTCTCGCCGGATGACGATGAGATCACACGTCCCCTGCTCCACGCCGGCATGATCTTCGCCGGGCCAGGCAGCCCGACCTATGCCGCGCGCCAGCTGAGGGACAGCCTGGCGTGGAATCGCATCCGCGCGCGCCACGCGCTGGGCGCGGCGCTGGTCTTTGCGTCCGCCGCGACCATCACGGCAGGCCGGTTTTCGCTGCCGGTCTACGAAATCTACAAGGCCGGCCACGATATCCACTGGGTGGAAGGGCTGGACCTTCTCGGACCGTTCGGGCTGTCGATCGTCTTCATCCCGCACTGGAACAATAACGATGGAGGCGCAGAGCTGGACACGAGCCATTGCTTCATGGGCCGGGATCGCTTCGACGCACTGGCGGCCATGCTGCCGCTGGATGCGACCATCATCGGCCTGGATGAACACACGAGCCTGGTGTTCGACCTGGCTCGCGCAGAGGCACATGTGCTCGGCCCGGGGCGCGTCACCATAGTAAGTGCCGGCGTAGAGCGGCCCTATGCGGACGGGTCCACCTTCGGCCTGGATCAGCTTGGCCCGTTCCATGCCGCAGATCTTCTGACCTTGCTCCCCGCTGCGGTAGTCGAGGAAGCTCGCTCCGCGGCAGCAGCAGTCGCGGCCATCGTTCCTGCGCCCGATGAGGTTCTGGCCCTGGTCGCCGCGCGCGAGGTTGCGCGCAAAGCGCAAGACTGGACCGCGGCCGATGCTCTGCGCGGCAGGATCGAGGCACTCGGCTGGCAAGTGCAAGACACGCCTTCCGGTCCCAACGTCATGCCGGGAGGGGTCGTTCGATGATTTGGGATTTTCAGGCTGCGCTGGCGCGGCGGCCGCTTCTGGGTAGTCGGCGATCATCATGTCCCTGATTTTTATGTGGCGCAACTACCTCGCTTCGTCCGACTGGCGCGGAGGCACACGCATCCTCCTCTTCGCCTGGATCGCGTGCATGATCCCCATGCCCATCATCCAGTGGATCACCGGCGATGATGGGCTCACCGCCGGCATCGTCCTATCGGTTCTCATGCAGGGCGCACTGGCCGTCCTTTTCTTAAGCCAGGCAGCAGGCTGGCCGAGGACCGTGACGATCGTGGCCACCGTAGTGGTCACGGCTTGGGCATCCGAGGCCATCGGTGCAAGGACCGGCATTCCGTTCGGCGCCTATCACTACACGGACCGGCTGCAGCCTCAACTCCTGGACGTGCCGGTGCTCATTCCGCTCGCCTGGCTGATGATGCTGCCGCCCGCGTGGGCTGTAGCGCAGCGCATCACGGCGCGGACCAGCGGGGCGGCCTTCGTCGCAGCCAGCGCATTGGCTTTCACCGCGTGGGATCTCTTCCTGGATCCGCAAATGGTGCACTGGGGCCTCTGGGCGTGGGACCAGCCGGGCCAGTACTTCGGCATCCCGCTGGTCAACTATGCGGGGTGGCTGCTCGTATCTGGGCTGATCACCCTCCTGGCACGCCCGCCCAGCTTGCCCACCAGGCCGCTGCTCGTCGTTTACTCTCTCACCTGGCTGATCGAAACCGTGGGCCTAATCCTTTTCTGGGGCCTGTACGGCCCTGCCGCAGCCGGTTTCGCCGGCATGGGAATTTTTGTTTTGTGGGGATGGCGCCCCAAACCAGCGCGCATCAGGAGCAATCGTTCATGAAATCAGTCGTCATCATCGGTGCAGGCTTGGGCGGATTAGCCGCGGCATTGCGCCTGCGGCGCATGGGCCTCGAGGTCACCGTCATCGAAAAACTGAAGCGGCCGGGCGGACGCTCCAACGTCCTGCAGGAGCAGGGCTTCCGCGTAGACATCGGACCCACGATCCTCGTCATGAAGGACACCTTCGAGGAGACCTACCGGGCCATCGGCCAGGATCTGAACCAGCGCATCCAGTTCAGGCCGCTCGACCCGAACTATCGCATCTACTATCACGACGGCACGCACATCGACCTTTACAACAGCATGGCAAAGCTGTCTGCCGAAGTCGAGAAGGTGGAGCCCGGCGTGACCGAGCGACTGTTCCGCTTCATCGGCGAGAGCGCCAAGAAGTATGAGCTCGGCATGGACTTCGTCGTGCGCAATTACGATCACATCAGCGACCTGGCGAACCCCATGGCAGGCATCAGGCTGGTGCAGACCAGTGCGTACCAGAACCTCTACGGCCAGGTGGGCAAGTTCTTCAAGACAGACAAGCTGCGCAAGGCTTTCTCGTTCCACTCGATGTTCCTGGGCCTGTCGCCCTTCGACTCGTTGGCCATGTACAGCCTGATTACCTACGCTGACCTGGTCGAGGGCATGCATTACCCCATGGGCGGCATCTACAGCATCATCGAAGACATGGTCGCGCTATGTGGGGAGATGGGAGTCACCCTGCGGGCGGGCGCTGCGGTCAAGGAGATCAAGGTTGAGGCAGGCCGCGCGACGGGCGTCGTGCTGGAATCCGGCGAATTCGTCGGGGCCGACATCGTCGTCTCCAATGCCGACCTGGTTTACACCTACAAGAACCTGCTCCGCCCGGAGTTCCGCAAGGTCTACACGGACGCGAAGCTGGACCGCCTGGACTACGCCTGCTCGGGCTACCTGCTCTTCCTGGGTGTCGACCGCCAGTACGATCACATGCGCCACCAGGCGCTCTACTTCTCAGAAGACTACCGCGCCAACCTGGACGCGATCTTCCGCACCAGAACTATCCCGGACGATCCGTCGTTTCACCTGAACAACCCGAGCGTGACCGATCCCACGCTTGCGCCTCCGGGCCACAGCATGCTCTACCTGCTCGCGCCCATGCCCAACCTCCAGGGCAGCAACGATTGGAATACGGCGGTTCCCGTCGTCCGCGAGAAGCTCTACCGCCAGCTCGAGCGCATCGTCGACCCGGAGATCCGCAAGCATGTAGTATGGCAACGGGAGTACCGGCCCGCGGATTGGGAGCGCGACATCAATGCACCTTACGGCGTCGCGTTCGGCTCACTGTCGCAGCGGTTCTTCCAGTCTTCGTATTTCAGGCCACACAACAAAGCCCGGGACATCACCGGCCTGTACTTCGTCGGCCAGGGAACCTATCCCGGCATTGGCATGCCGATGGTCCTCATATCCGCCAGGCTCCTGGAAGAGCGCCTGGCGAAGGATTACCGGCTGTAGCGCAGCGAGGTTTAGAATGGTCGCCATGACACGCTCCACCAGCGCCGGAGCTATCGCCACTCCAGAGGATTACGCCGAATGCCGGCGCGTGATGCGTGCGGCCAGCAAGAACTACTCTTTTGCGAGTCGCTTCCTGCCCGCACCCATCCTGCCGCACGTCGAGGCGCTCTACGCATTGATGCGCGTAGGCGACGACCGGGTGGATGTGTCGTGCGAGGGCTTCGCATCGCCGCTCGCAGCCATCGACGACTGGGAAAGCAGGTACTGGCATGCATTTCGGTCCGGTGGCAGCGACCACCCGGTGATGCGCGCGTATCTCGACACGGCCCTGCGCTGCAACATTCCCTCGGAGGTGATGGCGCCTTACTTCCGCGCGATGCGGGATGACCTCACCATCACGCGCTTCCCCACCTTCGCTGATTTGCTCCACTACATGGAAGGCAGCGCGTTGACCGTGGGACGCGCCATGACCTACATGATCGGCGTGCTGCCGCCGCACACGACTGCGGACACACTGCCTTATGCGGACAGCCTTTCGATCGCGATGCAGCTGAGCAACTTCTGGCGGGACATCGGGCAGGATTTCAGGATCGGCCGCGTCTACCTGCCCAGCGAGGACCTGGCGCGCTTCGGCGTTAGCGAGGACGATCTGGACCAGGGCCGGATCACCCCCGAGTTCATCGCTCTGCTGGAGTTCGAGTTTGACCGCACGGAAAAGTACTACCGGCACGCCAGGCTTGGGGTGCCGCGGCTGGCCCAGGGCCGGCTGGGCGTCATGGCCGCACTGGAGGTGTACCACGCGCTCCTCGGGAGCATCCGCCGCAACGACTACGACGTCTTCACCCGGCGTGCAACAACCAACCGTGCTCAGAAGCTATCCCTCGCGCTCACCGCACAGTGGCGTCTGGCCGCTGCTAGGAGGAAGACCGAAATCTACAGCGCACCTTCCACCACATAACCACGCAGCTGGCGCCGGACAACTAAAAGGCCCCTGAGAATTCTCAGGGGGCGGATTTCCCCTTGCAACACCCAATCGACTCTACTCTACTCTCTCCACTCCCCCCCTTAAAGGGGGGGGAGTGGAGAGAGTAGAGCTGGAGTGTCGACGCGG
>CAYLZG010000146.1:0-10721 GCA_964387985.1 uncultured Anaerolineales bacterium
GAGCATCTGACTCTTAATCAGAGGGTTCAGGGTTCGAGTCCCTGGCGACTCATACGCTAAGATGGACAGAGAAGGGCCACCGCCACTAGATAAGTGGTCCGGTGGCCCTTCTGTTTTTCGGCCAGTGTCTCCAGGCAGAGGTGCGAAAGTGACTCCAAAGCCACATCGAACGATATCGGCAGCATCCAAGATCCACGTGCCACAGGATGCCATCGCTGACTTCTGCCGCCGCCACGCGATCCGCAAGCTGGCGCTATTTGGCTCGGTGTTGCGCGATGACTTCCGGCCGGACAGCGACGTGGATGTACTTGTCGAGTTTGAAGCGGGTCATGTGCCCGGCCTGGCCTTCTTTGCGATGCAGGAAGAGCTTTCGAGACTCCTCCAGCGCGAGGTCGAGATGCACACGCCTGCTTTCCTGAGTCCGTATTTCCGTCGCGAGGTGGAGAGAATGGCTGATGTCCGATATCCTTAAGGTTGATCGTGTCCGGCTTCAGCACATGCTGGATGCCGCACGCACGGCCCGTCGATTTGTGGAAGATCGGACGCGGGCTGACCTGGAGTCGGACGAGATGCTTTCTCTTGCCATTGTCCGGCTGCTTCAAATCGTCGGCGAAGCTGCCAGCCATGTATCGGAACCAGTTCAAGCCAGTCTGCCGGGCATCCCCTGGCGGCAACCCTCAGGCGCCCGCAACAGGTTGGTCCACGGCTACTTCGACGTCGACCTCGAGATTGTTTGGACTATACTGCAAGACGACTTACCGCCCCTGATTGCCCAGTTGGAGCAAACGCTGCCGCGAGCCGCACGACCACAGCGACCGAAGCTTGATACCGACCACTCTTAATCAGAGATTCATCGAAGCAATTCTCTCACAGGACCAACGTCATAGCCAGAACCATCACAGCAGACATCGTCCCACCGGACCGGTTGGTTGGCGTACATGGGCGACACGACCCAGTACAAAGTGTTCCTCCACACCCTGCGCATTCCAACACCCCGGGGATCGATCGCGTTTCATCACAATGCCTGGACGGCAGCCGATAAGTCAGGCACCTGACTCCGTAGCGCAAGCTGGACGAGCGGGCGCTCTTTCTGCGCGGGAGGGCTTGTTGGAATGAGATGCACTCAGTGCGGCAACGAGATACCAAGCTGGGCCAACGACATCTGCTACGTGTGCGGAAGGATCAGCCGCGAAGAACGGCGGTATGGTCGGCACATTTCCGGGTATGCCCAGGCACACCATAAGCCAGACGACGAATTCCCGGCCCCACAACCCGCTCAGCGTCCTCCTACCAGGAAAGTGCGGCCGGCCAAGGGACCACCGCCTGACACATCCTCTCGCTTACTCATTGAACGGCCTGCTTCCTGGTCACCGCAGCAACAACGGTGCTGCCGGCAGGGCATCAATCGGCTTCTCGCTGCCATCTACGAGGGCCCGTACTTCCTGAGCCAAATTCTGCGTGACGGCGGCCTGGACGATGCAACTGTCAGTGCGATCGGGCAGCGCTACCTGGTGTCGTTCCTGCAGGATATCGTGCAAGGCTGGTACGCAGACTTCACACGTAGCTTGCCCACACCCGAGTGGTCCGTCTTGGTCAGGCTTTACAGCCTGGATGGCGAACCGCCTCGCCCATTGATAGAGATTGCCCATGAACTGCGCCTCTCCCCTGCAAACGTTCAGCGGTTGGAGAAAAGCGCTATCAGTCATTTGCACGACCACATGATGAAGAACAGACTTGAAAGCATTGTTGTCTGTGCAGCAAGACGATGCATGGATGAGCATCGGGCCGCAGCGGACTGATCTTCGCACGGCTAGAGGGGTGTCCGCAGTAAAAACAACATGATACCCAGCGACGAAGAGAGGATGGCCATGACCTCACTCGATCACAACCCGCTGGTATCTAGTACACCTCGGCTGAATTGGGCCTTGGGTTAAGCTTCCAGGGCCTTGCCCTTGTACGTCCACTTGAAGGGCTTGGCCATGGTGCGGTTGAAGTACTCGATGAAGGCCAGCACTCTGGCTTTCAGCTGTGCGACGGAGGTGAAGCTGCCGCGCTTGAGGAGCTTGCGGACCAAGATGCTAAGCCAGATTTCGACCTGATTCATCCACGAGCCATGCTTGGGCGTGTAGTGCAAAACGATGCGGTGCGCCGGGTCGGCCAAGAACGCCGCCCGTGTCGCCTTCGACTGTAAGATACCGCTCTCGCCTTTGACGCCCAAGTCGTCCGCCACATCGGATTCTTGGGCCACATAGCGGACTAACGACTCGGACTGGTGGATGTTCAGGTTATCCACGACGAAATGCCACTTCTTGGCCGTGGGGTCAGCCGCGACCGTCTGGCGAACGTGCTCGACAAAGTCGGCTTCCGTGCGCGGCGGACCGCACGAAGGGGTCACGACTTGGCCGGTGGCGACGTCGAAGTTGATCATGAACGACAGCGTGCCGTGCCGAATGTACTCGAACTCCCGGCGTTCGACCTTGCCGGGTGCCAGCGGCAGACCCGGATGCTTGCGTTCCAACGCCTGGACGCCGGTCAACTCATCGCTGCTCAGGGTGCGTTCACCTTGCGCCGCCAGCGCCGGGGCCTCCCAAAACAGCGTATTGATGTCCGCTACCTTCTGCTCGAGTTGGGGATCGGGCTCGGGCGTCAGCCAGTAGCGGATCAAGTGCGGCTTAAGATCCCCCTTTTTGGCAGCCGTGCGGCATGCCGGGGGGAAATCTGGGCCACGATGCCGCGGTTCATGATCTCGTCGGCAATCTCGCGGCCCGACCACGCATGTCTTGCCGCCGATCCTTGCTACGACCGGCATATCCGTTACGGTCGTGAAGCTGGCGCCATTTGTGACTTCTCCATAGTACGTGGCAGGAGGAAAGGGAACCTCTGTCCGTGAGATTCCCTCATCGTCGCCGACACGACCGCTCGCAACCACCCCGCCCCAATGTTCGCATAAGCACTGAAGGAGAACGCTTAGGCCGCCAGGACAATCAGCAGGTGGGCGAGGCTAGCGCTCTCGCGGCCCTGCGGATGTCTAGGATTACCTGACCTCTGTCAACTTTCGAATCCTGCTTGACACTCTCAGTCCGGATGCTATAATTGGCGTAGCTAGCATTTCCGTTCCTCCGTTGCTGCAAAGGTGCGCACACTCATGATCTCAACCCAGGACGATCTCACCAGGCCGGTGGGAGTGTCAAATATCAAGATGCCCTGCATGACCGATAGCAGGTTGTTCCCCATCCATCAGGACTTTCCCCTGTACGTTCGATGCACCGGCTGCTGGCGCGGCAGCCGAAGGAGGTGATGCGTACACGCGCGCAATTGAAGTAGCCGGGTACCTTTCACATCTGGTTCCGGGTCTATCGTATACGCTTCATGCGAACAAGAGAGGAAGAAGATGAACAAGAAACTGTCCCGACGCCAATTCATCCGTCTGACCGCGCTAGGGAGCGCAGGTGTGCTGGCAGCATGCACCGTGCCAGCCCCGCAGGGCGTCCAGCAGGTGGTCGTGACGGCCACCCCTGGCGCCGCTGAAGCGCCCGAAGCCGCTTCTCTTCTGGGTTTTTCCCGTCGCGAGACCGTATTCGCCCAGCAGTTGACGGGCCGTAACGCCACCCCCAGCAACTTCAACTACTGGGCGGGTTGGCGGCAGCAGGATCGCGGCATGCAGCAAATCATGAACGAGCCGCTGTGGGTCGATGACTTCGAAAGAGGTGAGATCATCAACGCGCTGGCCACGAGCCAGCCCGAAATCAGCGACGACTTCAAGACCATGACGATCAAGATCCGCGAGGGCGTGTTCTGGAGCGACGGCACCGAGCTCACCGCGGAGGACCTGGCGTTCACGGTCGAGTTCATCAAGAACGCGCCGGCCGCGTCGTACAACGCCAGCGTAGCCCGCCAGGTGGAGACCGCCACCGCGCTCGACAAGACCACCGTCGAGATCAAGCTCAAGGAACCCAACCCCCGGTTCCATTACGAGAACTTCTCCGACCTGTGGGGCAGCCTGTGGGTCATGCCCAAGCACGTGTTCGAACAGTTTGTAAAGGATGACGGCACGGTTGACACCGAGGCCTTCTTCGCCTTTGAGTACAACCCGCCGCTCAGCTCGGGACCCTACAAGCTGCACAGCTTCGATCCGGCCGGCAACTGGACCGCCTGGGAGAAGCGCGAGGACTGGGCCCAGACCCCCACCGGGATGATCTTCGGCGAGCCCAAGCCGAAGTATGTGGTGTTCGTGGACTACGGCGACTTCACTGCACGCGTTATCGCCATGACCCGCCACGAAGTTGATATGGTCGACCTGGACCTCCCCGCAATCCGCGCGGTCATCAGGGCGGACGAGTCCGCGCGCGGCTACTTCGCGGACCAGGACTTCCCGTATATCCAGTCCAACCGGCATCCAGGCGTCGGCGGCGTCGTCTTCAACACCCTGAAGCCGCCTTTCGATAACCCGGACGTGCGCTGGGCGCTCCAACTGGCCATCGACCCCGTGTCCTACCAGACGACCGCCTACGACGGTGCGGCCGCGTTGAACCCCCTGCCTATCGTGGTCAACGGTCCCCAGATGCAGGAGCCGTACATCGCGCCGCTGGTCAAGTGGCTGGAGGAGGAGTTCACCCTCGACCTGGGCAACGGCGAGACGCTCAAGGTCTGGGACCCGACCGCCCCCGCCCGGCTCGTCGAAGAAGCGCGGTCGCGCGGGTTCGAATTCCCCGACGACCCCGAAAGAATCAAGAATGCGTTCGGCTGGGGCGCGTTCAAGTATGACCCCGAGGCCGCGGCCAAGCTGCTGAAGAAGGCCGGCTTCACCCAGGATGCGGACGGGAAGTGGCTGCTGCCCGACGGCACACCCTTCCAGTTCGCCGTTCACACTAACACCATCCCCGGCCGGTGGGCGTACCAGAACGCACAGGCTGCGTTCGTCGAATGGAAGCGCTTCGGGTTCGACGTGCGGTTCGAGGTCAGCGATGCCGGCCAGTTGCGGATCGAAATGGGCCAGTTCGATGTCGCAGGCGCGCAGACCCACGGCAGCAACTACCTGGAGAACCCTGACCTGTTCCGCACGTTTACCACCTTCCACAGCGACTACCTGGAGAAGGACCTGACCAAGCGGCAGTTCGGCCATCCATCCCGCTGGTCCAATGCCCGCGCGGACGAGATCCTCGATACCATCCAGGTGACCAATCCGAACGACGCGGCCACATTGCAGCCGTTGGGCCTGGAGATGCTGCAGACCTATATCAAGGAGCTGCCGGGCATTTCCGCCACCACATCGCTGGATCCCTACGCCGTTTCCGACTACTACTGGACCGGCTGGCCCAGCGCCGAGAACCACTTCATCGTGCCGTACCATCACTATCCCAACTTCAAGTATCTGCTGACGTTCATTCAGCCGACCGGGAAGTAAGGTACGCTAAAGGTCCACTGGCAGGGTTCCCCTGCCAGTGGACCGTGTAACCCGTGACAATACGCCCGTAGTCTGGGGCTGAGTGCCCGTCGCCTTGTGCCCGTGCCCGTACGCCCGCGAGGGGCTACACTACGGCGAGTACACCGACCTATGGCTCCGGAAAAGGGGGAACAGTGAGATTCGTACGCCGATATCTCATCCCGCGCCTCGTTCAATATTTCGGGGTGACCTGGCTGGGGATCACCATGATCTTTTTCCTGCCCCGGCTCATGCCCGTCGGTCCCGTCGAGAAGGCCGTCGCGCAGATCCAAGCCCGCGGCGCATACACCGACCCGAAGGCGGCCGAGCAGACGATCATCGCACTGAAACAGATGTATGGGCTGGACAAGGGGTTGCCTGAGCAGTATCTCAACTTCTGGCAGCGGCTTTTTACGGGCGACTTCGGGCCGTCGCTGGTGGCATTCCCCACTCCTGTCACCGACCTGATTGCCACATCCCTGCCCTGGACCGTCGGGCTGCTCCTCACGACGACGGTGCTGGTCTTCATCCTGGGGAATATCTCGGGCGGGTTGGCCGGCTACTTCAGGCGGAGCAGACTCTACAAACTCGTTGATGTCGGGGCGATGGTTCTGGCCCCGATGCCCTATTACATCGTGGCCCTGATGCTCATCATCGTGTTCGCGTACATCATCCCCGCTTTCCCGGTTGGGGGGGCGTATACCATCGGCGCGCCGATCGGGTTCTCATGGGCCTTCATTAAGGATGTCCTGTGGCACGCGTTTCTGCCTGCCCTATCGCTGATCGCGCTGGGCGTGGCCACCACCCACCAGATCATGCGCCTCATCGTCCAGGGCGTGAACGAAGAGGATTACGTGCGCTATGCCAAGATTGGGGCGGTCAACGAGCGCTCGGTCTTCGCCCGGTACGTGATGCGCAACGCCATGCTGCCCCAGATCACCCGGTTTGCCATGGGGTTTGCGGGGCTGTTCAGCGGCGCTCTGATTACGGAAGTCGTGTTTGCCTATCCCGGCATCGGGTTCCTCGCCTACCGTGCCATCCAGGCTTCCGACTATAACGTGCTCATGGGCATTACGACCCTGTCCATCTTCGCGCTCACTACGAGCACCCTGATCATGGACTTGCTCAATCCATTGTTTGATCCCAGGATCAGGCTCACATGAACAGAGAATTCGACGCATGAAGACACTGAGAGCGCTCTTGAGAGATGGGCGGTTCAGCATCGGCGCGGCCATTATGTTCGTGCTCATCGTGATGGCCCTGCTCTCGTTCGTTTCGCCGTATGATCCCCAGGAGTGGCGCCTGGTGCCGCGTGACCTGCCCCCTTCCGGCGAGCACTGGCTCGGGACGAGCTCCCTGGGCCAGGACGTATTCTGGCAGCTCACGTTCGCCATCCGCAACTCCCTGCTGCTGGCGGTCGTTGCTGCCACCATTTCCCGTGTGATTGCGTTAACGGTTGGCCTGGTGGCCGGCTATAGCGGCGGGCTCCTCGACCGGGTGCTCATGTTCATCAACGACGGGTTCATCGTGCTGCCCCTGCTGCTGGTCTTGATACTCCTGTCGATGATGTTGCAGGAGCGACTCAGCTTGCTGACGATGGCGCTGCTGTTCGGAGTGTTTGGATGGGCTCTTGACGCCAGATTTATCCGTTCGCAGATCCTGAGCCTGCGGGAGCGCGAGTTCACCAATACTGCCATCCTTTCGGGAACGCCCTCGTTCAGGCTGATATTCGACGAATACCTCCTGTTCGTGATGCCGCTGACCATGGCCACCCTGATCGGCAACATGATCTGGGTGACGGGGATGGAAGTCACGCTGGCATATCTGGGCCTGACCGATGTGACCATCCCGACTCTGGGCACCGTGCTCCACTATGCCCTCAACTACCAGGCGATTCTGCTCGGCCTGTGGTGGTGGATTTTTGCCCCGATAGGCGCTTCGGTTGCCCTCTTCGTGGCTTTGTACTTGCTGTCGATCAGCGTCAGCGAGTACCTCGATCCCCGGGCCCGCATCCAGCGGGTGGGCGCGAAGTGAGGGGCATGCTATGTGGGTGATTAAAGTCGCCGGCCTGAAGTCCTCCTACGTGCTGGACATCTTCGGCACGAAAAAGGTCGTCCAGGCGGTCAACGACGTCGACCTCGAGATCCAGGAGAACGAAGTCTACGGCATCGCCGGCGAGAGCGGCTGCGGCAAGACCACCCTGGTCAAGACGCTGTTCGGCGACGTGCAGCCGCCGCTGCGCGTGGTCGCGGGTCAGGTCTGGTACCGGGTCGGCGGACAGGAACTGGACCTCTTTGCGCTGCAGCCCAAGGAGCGGGCCGAGCTGCGCTGGTCGTTCATCTCCTACGTGCCGCAGAGCTCCATGAGCAACCTGAATCCGGTCGTCAAGCTGAAGGCAACCTTCAGCGATTTCCTGGTCAGCCACGTGCCGCAGCGCTCGAAGCGCGAGGTGCTGGAAAGCGCCCGGCGCCACCTGGTCGAACTGGGGCTGCCGACCAACGTGCTGGAGATGTACCCCCACCAGCTCTCCGGCGGCATGCGCCAGCGGGTGGTGATTGCGCTGGCCTCCTTCCTCTCCCCGCGGGCGGTCATCACCGACGAGCCGGTCACCGCGCTGGATGTGGTGGTGCAGCGCGGCGTGCTGCAACTGCTCAAGGAGGTGCAGGAGCGCCAGCAGAACGCCCTGGTCATCGTGACACACGACATGGGCGTGATGGCCAACATCGCAGACCGCGTCGGCATCATGTACGCCGGCAAGATCATCGAGGAGGCGCCGGTGGACGACATCTACGCGCGGCCGCAGCACCCCTACACCCAGTACCTGATCAACTCGCTGCCGCAGTTCGGCGACAAACAGCTGCGGGAGAGTGCGCCGGGCGCGCCGCCGTCGCTGGTCGACCTGCCGCCGGGCTGCGCGTTCCATCCGCGCTGCAAGTGGGCCCAGCCGGTCTGCCGCGAGCAGGCGCCGGCGTCGCTGCGGGTGGCCAGCCAGCACCGGGTGGCCTGCTGGCTGGTGCAGGAGGCCTGACATGGACAGCATCCTCGAGCTACAGGACGTGAGCAAGGTCTTCCATGTGGGCAGCATGCTGTCGCGGCTGCGCATTACCGCCGTGGACCAGGTGTCCCTGCACGTGCAGCCCGGCGAGATCTTCGGGCTGGCCGGCGAGAGCGGGTCGGGCAAGAGCACCGTGGCGCGCATGATCCTGGGCTTCGAAGAGCCGACGACCGGCCGCATCATCCACCGCGGCAAGGACGGGCAGCCGCTGGCGGGCCGCCAGATCTGGCGCCAGGCGGGGGTGCAGGCCGTGTTCCAGAACCCGTTCGAAACCTTCAATCCGCTGCGCCAGGTCGAGAGCTACTTCTTTGCGGCCGTGCGCTACTTCCGGCTGGCCGACGACCGGGCCGCCGCGCTGGCGCGCATCGACCGGGCGTTGCAACTGGTGGGCATGAGCTATGAGGCCATCGCCGGCCGCTACCCGGCCGAGTTCTCCGGCGGGCAGCTCCAGCGGGTCTCCATTGCCCGCTCGCTGCTGAATGAGCCCGCGCTGCTGATCGCGGACGAGCCGGTGTCGATGGTCGATGCCTCGCTGCGCATGTCGATCATGAACCTGTTCCGGGAGCTGGTCGACCGGCTGGGGCTGGGTGTGGTCTACATCACGCACGACCTGGCGACCGCGTACTACGTCTGCGACCGCATCGCGATCATGTTCCGCGGCGACATCATGACCATGGGCGACGTGGACCAGGTGCTGCTCGAGCCGCGGCACCCCTACGGCCGGCTGCTGCGCGAGTCGATTCCCGAGCCCAACCCCCAGCGGCGCTGGCAGCGCAAGGTGCAGCTGGCCGAGAGCGACACGGAGGAGTACCTGCGCACCGGCTGCAAGTTCGCGGGCCGTTGTCCGCAGGTGATGGATATCTGCCGGCACACGGTCCCCGAGGATGTCGTTGTCGACGGCGTGCTGACGGCGTGCCACCTGGTGTCAGGCCCGGCCGCCTGAGCGCCGGGCTATTCATTGAGAGGCGAAACGGAGCCGGGTCCAATGGACAGCCAGCGCGCTGGAAGAATCTGAGTCGCTCGCATGGGGACGCAAATGCAACCTGACCTCAATGCCGTGCGCACGCCCATCAAGGTGCCGCATCTTGTACTGGCTCCTTCATTCCGGCAGGGCGCGTTCGACAGCCATGCGGCAGACTGCCCATTCCTGTTCTCCCATGCAGGCCGCACCTACATGACCTTTGTTGGCTGGGACGGCATTGGTTACCAGACTGGCCTGGCGAGTTCAACCGATATGGTCCATTGGACCAAAGAAGGCGTGATCTTCGGCCGCGGGCCGGCCGGGTCCATCACGGAGTATAACGCCGCGCTCAACTCCATCCTGCGGGACAACGCACTGTATGGCGCGGGCGAGTTGCGCCAAGTCAACGGCCACTTCGTGGGCGCCTACCATGCCTACCCGCAGGCCGGCTACGAGGCCGGACCGGCGATCATCGGGCTATGTTACAGCGATGACCTGCGCCACTGGGAGGCCGGCCCGCCCATCCTACGGCCGGAGGACGGCGCGGACTGGGAGAACGGCGGGCTGTATAAGCCGTGGCTGCTAAAGCATGAGGGCCTCTATTACCTGTTCTATAACGCCAAAGTCCGGACCGAACGGGGCTGGAACGAGCAGACCGGGCTGGCCACCTCGCCGGACCTGGTGCACTGGAACCGGTATGTGGACAACCCGGTCATTCCCAACGGCGCAGCGGGCGACTTCGACGCCCTCTTCGCGTCCGACCCGTGTGTCCTGCACCACAATGGCATCTGGTGGCTGTTCTACTACGGGCTGGCGCGCGATCATCACGCGCGCGACGGGGTAGCCTGGTCGCACGACTTGCTGCACTGGACCAAGTCCGGCGAGATCCTCATCGATGTCGGAGTGCCGGGCAGCATTGATGCCGTGTATGCACACAAGCCCGGCGTCATCGCCAGAGATGGCGTGCTGTACCACTATTACTGCGCCGTCTCCCATCCGCATGACCCGAGGCAGGGCGAAATTGAGTTTGGAGAGACGCGCGGCATCGCCGTCGCACACAACCAATGTCTCCCATGACATCACACCTTCACCACCCAGGTTGTCTGCGAAACGTGGTACAATTGACACCGTGGGGCTGATTTCGGAAGGCGTAGGACGCCCACGCCCACGCTGTGTAGGCGCGCCAGTGCTGACCGGTCACTGAAAGGGAGGGTGCCATGCTTCAAACCCTGTCCACCATCATTCCCATTGCCATTCTGGGTGTCATCGTGTGGCGGCGCGGC
>CAYLZG010000147.1:0-10710 GCA_964387985.1 uncultured Anaerolineales bacterium
AGGCATCCTGGGCGGAGGGCCGCAGGTCCGGATTCAAGGCATCCTGAGCGGAGGGCCGAAGGCCCGGAGTCGAAGGAGCCGGGCGCCACCGAGCCAGCGCATCCTTCGGCTGCGTCCGCACTGCGTGCGGCCTCCGCTCAGGATGCTCCCACTACGCTCCGTTTCGCCCAGGATGCTTCAACTGCCCCCCTCCCCCTGATCGTCTCCTTCGTCGCGTGGTCCGGCACGGGCAAGACCACCTTCCTGGAGCGGCTGCTTCCCGAGCTGAAGGCGCTCGGCCTGAAGGTCGGCGTGCTCAAGCACCACGCACACGCGACGACATTCGACGTGCCCGGCAAGGACACTTACCGGATGGCCGCGGCCGGCGCGGATTTCGTCGTGGCCGCGTGCAACTCCATGCACATCGAGAGCGTCATCCGGCATCACCTGGGCGACATGGACCTGGTCATCACCGAGGGCTACAAGCGCGGCCGCTATCCGAAGATCGAGGTCTACCGGGCAGAATGGGCCGCGGCAGACGGCCGGGACACAGGACTCCTGTGCCGGCCCGATGAGCTGCTGGCCCTGGTGTCCGATGTGACATTCCCGCTCCCCGCGGCAGTCCCGCAGTTCGGCCTGGAGGAAAGCCGGGCCGTCGCGCAGTTCCTGGCCGGCCTCTCGGCCGCGCGGCCTTAGCACACCATCGAAAGATGCAGACAGGCAAGCAATCATGGGCAGGCAGGCTTAAGAATTAATTAGTTGGTTGGGTAAATAAATTTACTATGACGTGCATCATGTTCGCTTTCTAAGACTCATATATAATGAGGTGACTTTCCCACCGCCGGCGATTGAAGCAACACCAACGTCCGGACTTTTTCCTGAGAAGTTACAATCTTATCCTTATTATGGTCGAAACGGAGGAATTCATGACTGATAGCAGCCAAAGGAACACTCCACCGAAGGCCAGGGTGACCCGGCGCGGCTTTCTGAAGTCGAGCACGCTGGTTGGCACCACGGCTGCCCTCGCCGCAACCGGCGTCAAGCTCCGCCTGACGCCCGCGAGGATCGCGAGAGCCGATTCGGAGGAGAAGATCGTCTGGCAGGCCTGCCTGGTCAATTGCGGCTGCCGCTGCCCGCTGCGCGTGACCGTGCGCGACGGCAAGATCGTTCGGGTGCAGACGGACAACACCGGAACCGAGGAGTTCGGCAACTTCCAGGTGCGTGCGTGCCTGCGCGGCCGCAGCGTCCGAAAGCGCATCTATAACGAGGACCGGCTGCAGTATCCCATGAAGCGCGTCGGTGTGCGCGGGGAGGGCAAGTTCGAGCGCATCACCTGGGAGGAGGCGTTCGACACCATCGCCAATTCGCTCAAGCACGTCAAGGAAACCTACGGCAACGAGGCGATCTACATCAACTACGCCACGGGCACCCTGGGGGGTTCCGTTGCCAAGTCCTGGCCCCCTGCCTCGAGCCCGATTGCCCGCCTGATGAACTGCTACGGCGGCTATCTCAATCATTATGGGACCTACAGCACGGCCCAGATTTCGACCGCGCTGCCCTATACCTACGGCAGCGGCGCAGGCAACGCCCTGGACGATACGGTCAACAGCAAGCTCATCGTCTTCTGGGGCAACAACCCCGTCGAAACCCGCCAGAGCGGCATCAACAACATTTACTATAAGGAGATCAAGCAGCGCAGCGGCGCCAAAATCATCATCATTGACCCGCGCCTCTCGGACAGCTGCGCGGCATTGACGGACGAGTGGGTGCCGCTTCGCCCCGGCACGGATGCCGCGCTGGTGAGCGGGCTGGCCTACGTGATGATCTCGGAAAACCTGGTGGATCAGGAGTTTCTGGACAAGTACTGCGTGGGCTATGACGAGGAACACATGCCCCCTGGCATCCCGGCGAACAACTCCTACAAATCCTACATCCTGGGCCTGGGCGCGGACAAGACCCCGAAGACCCCGGAATGGGCTTCCTCGATCACGGGAGTGCCGAAGGAGACCATCGTCCGCCTGGCCCGCGAGATGGCCCTGACCAAGCCGTGTGCGGTGTTCCAGGGTTGGGGGCCTCAACGCCAGGCCAACGGCGAGCAGAACTGCCGGGCCATTGCGATGATCCCCATCCTGACCGGCAATGTGGGCATCGCGGGCGGCAACACGGGCGCGCGCGAGGGCGCGTTCAGCATCCCCGTGGTTGCCTGGCCGACGCTGACCAATCCTGTCAAGGCGAGCATCTCCGTCTTCATGTGGCCCGATGCCATCGCGCGCGGCAAGGAGATGACTGCGACCAGGGACGGCGTGCGCGGGGTAGAGAAGCTGAGCCAGAACATCAAGTTCATCTGGAACTATGCCGGCAACTGCCTGATCAACCAACATTCGGCCCACGGCGAGACAGCCGAGTTGCTCGAGGATGACACGGCCTGCGAGATGATCGTCGTCATCGACAACCACATGACTTCCAGCGCCAAGTTCGCCGATATCCTCCTGCCCGACACTTCCAACTTCGAGCAGGACGACATCACGTCGGGCGGCGCGGGTGCGCAGGCCTACGCTATCTTCTGCAGCAAGGCTATCGAGCCGATGTACGAATGCCGCACGATCTACGACATGTGCACGGAGATCGCCCGGCGGCTGGGCATCGAACAGGAATTCACGGAAGGCAAGACCCAGGAAGAATGGCTGCGCTTCATCGTGGATGAAACGCGGAAGAAGATTGCCGACTTCCCCGACTTCGAGACCTTCAAGCAGCAGGGCATCTACAAGGTCAAAAATCCCGGCGCGGGCGGCATTGCGCTCAAGACCTTCCGGGAAGACCCCGTAGCCAACCCGCTGACGACCCCGTCCGGCAAGATCGAGATCTTCTCCGAGCGGCTGTACACCATGGGCCTGACGTGGGAGCTGCCCAAGGGCGACGTGATCACCGGCCTGCCCGAATACGCGCCCACCTGGGAAATGCCCAGCGATCCGCTGCACGAGAAGTACCCGCTGCAGATGATCAGCCCGCACTATAAGCAGCGCACGCACTCGACCTACGGGAACGATGAGTGGACCATCGAGGCCGCTCCGCAGATCGTGTGGATCAACCCGATCGATGCACGGGCCCGCGGCGTCAAGCAGGGAGACCCGGTGCGCATCTTCAACGATCGCGGTGTGGTGGAGCTGCCGGCCAGGGTGACCCCACGCATCATGCCCGGTGTGGTGGCGATCCCGCAGGGCGCCTGGTATAAACCGGGTTCGGATGGCGTCGATACCGGCGGTTCGGCCAATACCCTGACGGCGTACAAGCCCTCGCCCCTGGCGAAGGGCAACCCGCAGCACACTAACCTGGTGCAGGTCGAGAAGGCATAAAGGAGGAGATGACAGATGGCAAAACAAATGGCCTTTTATGTCGATCTGCGCTCTTGCGTTGGCTGCAAGGCATGCCAGATCGCGTGCAAAGACAAGAATGACCTGGGTCCGGACCGGGTCTACCGCCGCGTCGTCGAAGTGACAGGCGGCGATTGGATCCAGCAAGGCGACGCCTGGACCACCAATGCTTTCGCCTACTACCTGCCAACGGCCTGCATGCATTGCGAGGAAGCCCCCTGCGTCAAGGCGTGCCCGACCACCGCGATGTACAAGCGGGAAGATGGTGTTGTGCTGGTAGACCAGAGCAAGTGCATCGGCTGCCGCTACTGCGAGTGGGCCTGCCCGTACGGCGCGCCGCAGTACAATGC
This sequence comes from uncultured Anaerolineales bacterium, assembly GCA_964387985.1. GTDB lineage: Bacteria > Chloroflexota > Anaerolineae > CG2-30-64-16 > CG2-30-64-16 > JALOOB01. The sequence goes on from CAYLZG010000147.1 coordinate 3,701, forward strand.
TGCGATCGGCAAGATGACCAAGTGCGACTTCTGCGTCGATTACCTGGACCAGAATCAGCCGCCCGCTTGCGTCGCGGCCTGCCCCATGCGCGTGCTGGACTATGGCGAGCTGGCCGATCTGCAGGCCAGGTACGGCACGACGAACGATATCTACCCACTGCCCGATCCTGCGATCGCCAAGCCCTCGCTCGTAATCACGCCGCATGACAGCTCGATTCGAGTCTCGACCGAGCCAGTCCGCATCGCCAATCCGGAGGAAATCTGATGAACGTGCCCGAACTTGCACTCGTCGCTTTCACGATCTGTGCCCAGATGTCGGTGGGTGCGTTCATTTTCCTGGGCATCTTCCACTTCTGGGCCACACGGCGGGCCGGGGAAGCTGAGGCTGACCGGCTGGCCGATCGCGCGCTCCTGGCCATCGGGCCGGTGCTCGTGCTCGGCCTGATCGCCTCGCTGGGCCACCTGGGCAATCCGCTCAACGCGTACCTGGCCATCCTGAACGTGAAGTCATCCTGGCTGAGCCGGGAGATCCTCTTCGGCGTCCTGTTCGCGGGCCTGGGCTTCCTTTTCGCCATCATGCAGTGGCGAAAGATCGGCTCAGCTCAGCTTCGCAGCATCCTGGCCGTCATCACGGCGCTCGTCGGCATCGGCCTGGTCTTCGCCATGTCCAAGGCCTACAGCCTGCCCACCATGCCGTCCTGGAACAGCCTCTTCACGCCCGTGACCTTCTTCGTCACCACGTTCCTGCTGGGCGCACTGGCCATCGGCGCAGCCTTCGCAGCGACTTATGGCTGGCTGCGGCGGAAAGCAGACGCCTGCGCCGACGCACAATGCACGCTCCTGCGCGATGCGTTGCGCTGGATCGCCGTTATCTCGATCGTCCTGCTCGGCTTCGAGTTTGTGGCCACGCCGCTGCGGCTGGGACTTTGGGCCTCAGGCGGCGCTGAAGCAGCTCAAAGCGCCATGGCCGTCGTCACCACCTACCGCTGGATCTTCATCCTGCGCCTGGTGCTCGTGTTCCTGGGTGTGGCGATCCTGGGTGTCTTCATGTTCCAGAACGCCAGCAGCCCAGGCCGCGAGCGCGTTGCCGGCAACCTGGCCTATGGCGCATTCGTCCTGGTCCTGGTGGCCGAGGTGTTGGGACGCTTGCTGTTCTACGCCTCAGCCGTGAAAATCGGGATCTAGACGCTCCCAAAAGGGATATTTCACCGAACTTTTCGAGGTCTTGCCGGTCTTCGGTTGGCAGGACCTCGAAAAGTCTTTTGAAGGGGGGTGCCTTGATACGCCTGCACTGGCTGCTCACAATCATGCTCCTGCCAGGGCTGCTGGGCTTCGCCGCGCCCGTCTCACAGGCCAGCTACACCCTCACGCTCACCTATCCGGTGGAGGGCCAGATCCTCTATGCCGGGCCGGGCGTGCCGCGCTACGTTGTTTCGGTCATCGGGCGGGTAGAGGGAACGGAGGCCAGCCTCGCCGGTACTCGCCTGCGGGTCGATCTCTTCCGGGGTGACCAGCCGATCACCGGCTTCGATGAGCGCCCTGCTGAAACAGGGGACTTCGAATTCCGGATCACAGTCAATCCCGAAGCCTCGGCCCTGATGGTGCCGCCGGAACACTACTACTGCCAGAGCTGCCATGTCGAGATAGGAAAGGCAGACCTTGCGGAAGGCGAGAATCTGCTGGTCGTCACTGCCACTGCGCCCGATGGGGCACAGGCCGTCGTCCATCGCCGCATCATCGTCGACAAGAGCGGCTTTGCAAACCTGCCGGTCAGCGTCGCGGGTGCGGATGCAGCCATCCAGGACCTGGCAGGCATCCCGGTGGTGGCCGCCACGGAGTTTCCGGTCACGGCCAGCCAGTCCACGAGCGTGCAAACGCGCGAGTTCAGCGCGCAGACCGACGCAGCCGGCCGCGTCTACATGCAGGTGGAAAGCCTGGCAACCGCAGACTTGCACTACCGGGTCTACGTGCCGCCTACCGTGCACGGCAACGCCCTTATCTCGTCGGAAGCGGTCAGCCTGACCGTGCCGGCCAACACGCTCGAGGCCGGGCCCGTGGAAATCCGGATCAACGCTGCGAACACCCAGCTCTCCGGCGCGGTCAAGCCCGCCGCGGGCGCAGGCTCGGTCTACGCAGTTTCACAGACGGACGGCCGCGTGTATGCGGCAGCCGCCGAGCCGGAGACAAACGCGTACGGCTTCAGCCACCTGCCTATCGACCGCTATCTCGTCGGCGTGGTGGATGCACCCTCCGGCGCACACGTGTTGTCCAACGTTTCAGCTGTCGACCTGGCAGCCGCCCCCCAGGCGCAGCTCGATCTGCGCGGCGAGCCTGCGCCCGTCGCTTCGGTCCACGGGGTCGTGTTGGACAGCGCGGGCTGGCCGTTGCCCTTCGCCTGGATTACCGGCCAGGCCACCGGCAGCACCGTGCGCACCAACCCGGCCAACGGTGAGTTCACCCTGCCGCTGGAAGGCGGCGGGACGCGCACGCTGAACATCCTCGCGCCCGGCTACTGGAGCAAGGCCGAAGTTGTGCGGACCGGCGATGATGCGCCGGCAAAGATCACGCTCGGCCTGAGGCCTGACAGCCGCCAGCTCACCCTCGACGGCAGCGGATGGGTCGTCCTGCCCCAGGAGAGCACCGTCGACGAATCGGGAGACATGCTCAAGCTGTACGATGGATGGATCTGGGGCCATACGGGGTCGGCAGCCTACACCTTCGGGACGCCCGCCACCAGCATAACGGTCGAGCCGGGCAGCGACTTCGCGGTGGAGCATCCTGCTCACCGGACCGCCTGGCTCTACATGCGCAGCGGCCAGGCGCGTGTCATGGCCGCGGGCCGCACCGAGCGCGTGCTCGTCTCCGCAGGTGAGATGGTCAGGCTGGCCAGCGAAACGACGCCGGTGGCTGCGCAGTCCGTGCCGGTCGATCCGGTGGCGTTCGCACTGCTGCAGGCAGGTGTGCGCAAACCGCTGGACTTCAAGATCGAGCCGGGCCTGGCTTCGACCGCCAGCACCGCGCTGGCGCGGCTCGGCATCGGCGCGGCCCAGATCCTCACCCTCGTCACCTATGTCCTGGCGCCGGTCAGCGTACTCGTGGCGCTGGCCATCCTTGTCGCCTGGCTGATCAGGCGGCGGACGAAGAGCGCGACCGCATGACGCTCCACGAGTTGCGCTTTTCGCCCTGGCAATGTTCCAGGGCCAGGCACCAGCGCTCGACCTGCACGCTGTGCGCCGACATCTGCCCGACCGGCGCCATCGCCTGGGCCTCGCCGCTGCGCGTTGCTGCCGACCGGTGCACTGGCTGCGGCGCCTGCGCCGCGGTGTGCCCCAGCGGTGCATTCGAGACGGAACCGGCAGTCAAGGCCTGGGGCGAACCTGCCCCAGGCCAGCCGCAGCCCACCCTCACGCTGGCCTGCGGCCGCAACGCGACCCCGGCCGGGGATGGGGCCAGCGTCCAGATTCCTTGCGTCGGCCGGCTCGATGAAGCGCTGTTGCTGGAGGCGGTCGCGACCGGCCCCTACGAGACGGTCGTGATTCGCGCGAACGCGTGCAGCTCGTGTCCATCGAAGACGGCCCACGCAGTGGCCGAACAGACGGTGCGGCGATCCGAGGCGCTCCTGGCCGCGTTCGGCCAGGGGGGCCGGCTCGACCTGGATGGCGATGCACCGTCGCGTTCCGCAGGGATGCCTGCGCCGCCCCCTTCCGCGCCGTCCGGAGGCCTCTCGCGGCGCCAGCTGTTTTCCGCCCTGCTCGGCGGGCTGGCGGCGCCTCTCGGGCCTGCGGCCGCAACCCCTGGAGGCGGATACGTTCAGATCGACGGCGCCGAGGAGCCGCCGAAGGAACACCTTCCCGTGCGCCTGCCGTCGCGGCGCCGCCGCCTGCTGGCCGCGCTCAGATCACTCGCAGAGCGCTGGCCCATCCGAACCGGCGATGCCGGGGCGGCCAGGTCCTCGTGGGCACAGTTCAGCCTGACGGAGGCCTGCACCGGTTGCCAGATGTGCGCGTATTTCTGCCCGACCGGCGCACTTCAAAAGATCGAGCGCGACGGCAGAACGGGGCTGGCGTTCAAGCTGGCCGACTGCACCAACTGCCGTCTGTGCCTGGACGTCTGCTTCTGGGATGCCGTGGTATTATCGGAAGAGATCGACCTGCGCAAGGTCGTCAGTGGCTCGGCCGATCTGTACTGGCATGCAGCGCCGGCAAACGGAGACGGCAACGGGCTTGCCAGGCCGGCCCGCAAGATGGTAGCATGAACTCATGCATTGACCGCTGAGCGAGGATGAGATGGCATTCCTTGAACGGCTCAACGGCGACCGGATCTACTACGAGCTCATCGACGGGCCCGCGGACCGGCCCGTCCTGGTCTTTCTGCACGAGGGGCTGGGCTGCACGGCCATGTGGAAGGCCTTCCCCCAGCAGCTTTGCGCAGCCACGGGGTGCGCGGGGCTGGTGTACGACCGGGTGGGCTACGGCAGGTCATCCCCCGCGCGGCAGCCTCGCACCATCCACTATCTGCACGAGGCCAGCCTGCAGGAGCTCCCCGAGGTGCTCGAGGGGACCATCCCCGGCCGCGAGTACATCCTCACCGGCCACTCGGACGGGGGAACCATTGCCCTGCTTTACGCCGCTGAGCGCCCCACCGGGCTGCGCGGGGTGATCACCGAGGCCGCGCACGTCTTCGTCGAGACCGGTACGAGGGATGGCCTCGAGGCGGCCGTAGCAGCCTACCGGGCCGGCAAGTTGGCGGCGCTGGCGCGCTATCACGGGGAGAAGACGGACACGGTATTCTGGTCGTGGGCGGCCACCTGGTCCGCGCCCTGGTTCCGCTCCTGGAGCATCGAGTACGCGCTGCCGGCCATCGAGGTTCCCGTCCTCGTGCTGCAGGGCCAGGACGACCAATACGGGACGCCCGCCCAGGTGGCCGCGATCGCCGGCGGCCGGCCAGAGCGCCGCGGGGTGCTGGTCGAAGGCAGCGGCCACGCGCCTCACGCCGACCAGCCCGAGGTGCTGATCCGCCTCATGGGAGAGTTCATCGCCGGGCTACAGCCGGGCGTGATGAACGTCGAGACATGATTCGGATGGATTTACTGGAAAGCCTCAGCCCTCCTCCTTCTTCCGGTACATGCGTCCACCGAACCGCAACCACCGCACCTCCCCCTCCTCCCGCATGAACTCCCCTCGCATCCCCTTCTCCGGCTCGTCCCGCAACACCAACCAATCGTGCGCCGAGAGCGCCGCGGTCATGGGCGGCTCCGCTGGACCGGGCGGCGAGTCCGGTGTGGGAAACCCACCCTGCGGATGTTGCTCCATCACCAGCCGGCCGTCGTGCAGCTTCAACTCCACGTGGTTCAAAGGGCTGACGTAGTACCCCTCGTACTCGCGCAACTGCGCCGCATCCGCTGCGATCGGCTCGGGGTCCTTCTCCTCGATCCCCAGGAATGCCGCCATCGCTCGCCGGACGACTTGCATGTTCAGCTCCCCACCCCGATCCGAATTCGTCAACACGGTGATGGCGAATCCGCGGTCTGGCGCCAGGACGAATGCCGACATCTGCCCGTTCGTTGCCCCGCCGTGCCGCACGATCCGCGTGCCTGTCGCGTCCCGGATGAACCACGCCACCCCGCTGAACTCGCCGTTTGCCGCAGGTGCATACGGCTGCTGCATGAGTGCCAGCGACTCGGGCGACAGAATCCGCTCCCCGCCCGGCGTGCGCCCATCGCCCACGTGGAAGGCTGCGTAAGTCAGTTGGTCGCGCAGCGTCGACACGATGCTGCCCGCAGGAACCGCCGTCCGTGCGATCCACCACGGTCTCGCCACCTTGGGCGTCTTCGAGGAGGCGCCTGCTTGCCCCTCGTAGACCGCCTCATGTCCCGCAGCCACCCGATGCGTGATGCACTCTGCAGCCGTGAAAAAGGACATGTTCATCCCCAGCGGATCGAGCACCAGCTCCTTCGCCAACATCTCGAATGGCTTTCCTGCCACTACCTCGAGCACCCGCCCGGCCAGGTAAAAGCCCGCGTTGTTGTACGACCAGTAGCGGCCGAGCGGAGTGATCTGCGGCAGATCGGCCATCTTTGCCACCATCCGCGCCAACGCGTCGTCGCCGTTCCCGAAATCCGCGAAGTAATCCCCGAGCCAGCCACCTGTGTGCGAAAACAGGTGGCGCATGGTCACGTGCGCGGCCGCATCCCCGTCCTGCAGGCGCAACTCCGGGATGTACGTGCGCACGGGCACGTTCAGGTCCAGCCGTCCCTGCTCGACCAGCCGCATCGCCGCCGTCGCCGTCACGGTCTTCGTCGTCGACCCGATCTGAAACAGCGTATCCTCGTTGACCGGCAGCGGGTGCTCGACGTTCGTAACACCAAACCCTGACGTGTACGTTTCGCCGCCGTGCAGGATCCCCAGTGCGACCCCGGGTATATGCAGTTGCGGCGCCTCGCGCTCGATCAATCCGCACAGTTCTGCAAAGCGAAGGTCCGGCATGGCTCGCTCCTTGCACTGCCATCCCAGGTTTTGTGCCCTGGGTGCGTCCTGGTCCCCTGACTGAGCTGTCTCGCTGTCACTCCCTCAAAACCCACTAACCGTGCGTTCAACCTGCTCAAAGCAGGCTGCCGTCATAGCTAAGTGCGCTTCAGCGTACTTGAGTCGTACCAGGCGCCGGTTTCCAACCGGCGACGACAGGGCGCGCTCCCACCGGTGGCGAACCGGTTCGCCGGTTATGGGGATATTCCGTAAACGTTCGCACGGTTCCCGGCAAGAAGCCTATTGCCGTTCCAGCGACTCGTCCACGCGCGCCGGGTGTGTCTTCGCATGGTGGGCCGGCGCCTGCCGCGCCACCCCGCCGATGCCCCGGCGCCCCGCCTCCTCCGCCTCCGCTTCGAACTTCTGCAGATCAGGTGGAACCGGATTGCCGAAGGCCGGCGGCAACTGGCGGAACGGGCCGCCCAGAAGCCAGCGGTAGAACCGCCTGGGCCAACTTGCGCGCTGCTCGCTCATGAGTCACCTCCT
>CAYLZG010000148.1:0-10671 GCA_964387985.1 uncultured Anaerolineales bacterium
CTGCCTGATCGGGTGCCGCTTCAGTTTGACCTATCGCGCGCCCTGGCCGAGCAGTTTGCGGCCAAGTACGGGATGAAGCCTCATTTCACCACATCCTACTACGAGGACGTGACCTACCGGCTCTCCAATAACGACCTGCGCGTCGCTATGGGCAGCGACTGCGTCATCGTCGGCGCCAGCCTCCCGCGCGGCTACCAGCACCCGGTCGACGAAAACGGCCTCATCATCAACGAATTCGGAATGAAGATGCGCGAGGGAGCGATCTACATGGAGGTGGTTGTCCACCCGCTGGCTAATGTCCAGAGCGCAGCTGAAATCGAGGACTTCCCATTCCCGGATCCCCTGGCCGGCGGCCGTTATGATGATGCGATGCGCGATATCGCGAAGTTCAAGGACGAATACTTCATCGTCGGCGATATCGAGTTGACGATGTTCGATATGATGCAGCAGCTTGTTGGGCTGGAGAAGCTCCTCATCGACCTGGCACAGGGTGCGGAATATCTGGAACCGCTCATGGACAAATGCCGGGTCTTTGCCACGGAAGTCGGCAAGAAGCTGATCAGCCTCGGCGTCGATGCAGTGTGGACGGGGGACGACTTCGGGGCCCAGAACGGGATGTTGATCTCCCCGCGCATGTGGCGGCGCTTCTTCAAGGAGCGCTATCGCCAGATCTATGCAGACCTGAAGGCAGTTAATCCCCATGTCATCATCTGCCAGCATTGCGATGGGGCTGTCGCGCCCATCCTCAACGACTGGATTGAAGTGGGGCTAGAAGTGTTCAACCCGGTGCAGCCAAACGTTCCGGGCCATGAGCCGGAGGATCTGAAGAGCAAATTTGGCGATCGAATGTCCTTCTGGGGCGCGATCGACCAGCAAAAACTGCTTCCGTTCGGCACGCCCGAAGAAATCGAGCAGGATATCAAAGCCAAGATCGAGGTCCTGGGGCGCGGCGGTGGATACATGGTGTCCCCCGCGCACATCATCCAGAGCGATACATCGGTTGAGAACGTTGAAGCCTTCATTGCTGCCGTGAAGAAGCACGGCGTGTACACCTGAGCCCGCCTGGCTCTTGAAAAGGAGAGACTCGATGAAACGCGTGGGTTTTCTGCTGAAGGTCAAGCAAGAGATGATCCCCGAGTACGTGCGGCGCCACCAGAATGTGTGGCCGGAGATGCAGGATGCGCTGCGCCGCACGGGCTGGCACAACTACTCCTTGTTCATGCGGCCAGACGGCCTGCTCTTCGGTTACTTCGAGACGCCGGAAAGCTTTCAGGCAGCACTGGACGGCATGAGCCGGGAGGAGATCAATGCCAAATGGCAGGATTTCATGGCTTCGCTGTTCGCTGGCAGCGGTGGCCATGCAGACGAGAATATGATGGAGCTTCAGGAAGTCTTCCACCTGGATTGATCCGCCTGCCATCTTAAACGTGAAGGGCTCAGAGGAGAGACTGTCCACCTCTGAGCCCAGCGCCACCCTGATTTCCCTTACGACGAGGTGCCCGTGGTCGGGGCTGCATCGGGCGCAAACTCACGGCCGCCCTGGCCTGGACGGTGGCCCATCCCATCCCGGCCGCCCGGCACCTTCACGCCAAGCACATCGCGTCCGCCATCAACCCAGCCCTTCTCGATCCCCAGTAACCACCAATCCGCTTCCTCCTGTGTCATGTCGCCGTCGGTTACTGCCTGGGCGATCTTATCCTTCATCGCCTGTACACGCGTTGCCCGCAGTTCTTCCTTCATCTCGTCCTGGATCGCCTCAAGATCCACACCCTGCGCCTCGGCGATCTCGGCGAGGGTCTTCCCATCGTGCAGTTGCTCGAAGAGCTCTACCGGTGTCAGTCCCAGCTTTTCTGCCAGCAGGTCGTAGGTCGCAGAGCCGCGGCCGAGGAAACCGAAGCTGCGACCGAGACCTCCGTCATCCGGCTTGACCCTCGAACCGGAATCCGGCGTAGCCACACCGGGCGCCGCCTCAGTGGGGGGAGTGGTCGTCTGTGCAAGCACAGTGCCCACCGTTCCAGCGCCGAGAGCGGTCACGAGGGCCATCATGGAAAGCGTAAGCGCTACCTTTTTCGTAATCATTGGTTGCTCCTTTGTGAATCTTTCAGGGGGACATCGCCCGCCTGCAACTGCCACTCTAACCGGTCGCTGTAAAGACGTGATAAAGGACGGGTCAGAATTTCGTTGGAAGAAACCTGACATGCAGGGGCTATTCTTTATCGTATCTTTATATCAGTGTGCTATAAGTTACTCGAACTCAATGTCAGGATGTAACAGATGATCAGACATCGTCATTTCTATACGTTGTTGCTGGCAGCGGTGGCACTGTTGGCGTTTTCTGCATGCAGCAACGCCCTGCCTGCGTCCACCAATTCGGACGCTGTTCCGCCGGCGCCAACCCAGACCCTGCCGCAGGCGACCGCACCGGTGGCACTGCCATCCAGCACCGCACCGGCCACGCATGCACCTGCTGCAACGGCAACGGCACGACCTGCGCAGGTTCCAACCAGGCTGCCCGCGCCCACTTCTCAGCCAACAGCAATCCCGACGCCCACGGCGACGCCCATCAGCCGGCTGTCGATCGAGTACCTGCGGCAACAGGACTATCCTGGCAGTGACCTGGTTATCGAGCAGAAGCTTGCTCCGGGCTCCAACTATGACCGGTACATCACGTCCTACCAATCTGAGGGCCTGAAGATCTACGCGCTGCTGACCGTGCCGCGGGGACAAGCCCCCGCGACCGGCTGGCCGGTGATCGTCTTCAACCATGGCTACATCCCGCCTGCCCAATATCGCACCACCGAGCGTTACGTTGCCTATGTTGACGGGTTCGCTCGCAACGGCTACATCGTCCTCCGGCCGGATTATCGCGGCCACGGCAATTCAGAAGGCGCAGCAACCGGGGCGTATGGCTCGCCAGGTTACGTGATCGACGTACTGAATGCTGTCTCATCCGTGAAACGCTATGAGTCCGCGGACCCGAATCGCATCGGCATGTGGGGCCACTCGATGGGCGGGTGGATTACCTTGCGGGCAATGGTGGTCTCACCGGACATCAAGGCCGGCGTGATCTGGGGCGGGGTCGTCGGCGCCTACGAAGATCTGCTCGAACACTGGCGCCGCAACCGGCCCGGCGCCCCACCCGGCGCGAGCACCTCGCGAGGTGGTTGGCGCTCGGGACTCGTGGCGGAGTACGGCGAGCCGGAAGAGAACCCTGAGCTATGGAAACTGCTCTCGCCGAACCATTACCTTACCGACCTTGCCGGGCCGATCCAACTCCACCATGCGCGAGGCGACGCATCGGTCCCGGCCAAGCTTTCGGAAGTCCTGGTCGAGCAGGGGCAGGCCGCGGGAATGCCCATCGAGCTATTTGCCTATCCAGGAGACAATCACAACATCTCGGGCAACTTCAACCGCGCAATGGCCAGCTCGGTCAGCTTCTTCGACCGTTGGGTCAAGCAGCCGGTCAATCTGCACGAAATCAGTGGGGCAACTGTCTTTCCGCGTGTCGATGGGGTCAATCTGAGGGGCGGTCCGGGGACCAACTTCGAGGTGGTGGGGCAACTTCGCATCGGCGAGAGCCTTCCCATTATCGGTCGGAACGACGACGGCACCTGGTGGCACGTGCAAACGCCGGACAGATCAGCCTGGATTGCCTCGAGCGTGGCCCTGGCTGCCCACACGAACGGAGTACCGGTCGTTGCGGCCCCTTCTCCGGTGCAGAGCTAGCAGCCCCGGCGGCGAGAAGAGGACCGGCTCCGTTGGATTGGCGCGGATAACTACCGCCGTATCCGCGCCAACAGGTTCAGGGCAATGAACGCCAGCAACGCCGCAAAGATCAGGATTGCGGCAACCGGCTGTGCGGCTGAGAGGCCGAAGCCTTCAAATCGTTCGTATACCAGCACCGGCACGACCTTGGGATGGTATGCCAGGATCACGACTGCGCCGAACTCGCTGACCCCGCGCGCCCACATCATCAGCGCGCCGCTCAACACTCCCGGCCACGCCAACGGCAGGGCCACGCGACTGAAGGCCTGCCAACGCGAAGCGCCATCCGCGAGCGCAGCCAGCTCATACTCCTCCTCGATCGAAGCGAAGGCATCGCGCGCGGCTGTGACGAGAAAGGGCAGGCCCACGAAGGACATCGCCACCACGATGCCTGGCACGCTGTCGGTGAAGACAAGGCCGAGGCGACCCAGCGGCATGCCCAGGAATCCGCGACGACCAAATACCAGCAGCAGGGCAATACCCGCGGCCGTGTGCGGGATGACGATCGGCAGGCTGACCACAGCCTGCACCAGCCCCCTGCCCCGGAACGACCTACGTGCAAGCAGATAGGCCAGCGGCACACCGGTCAACATCCCCAGCACCACTGCAGCCAGCGCGGCGCCAAAGGTCAGGCGTATCGAGGCGAGCACCTCACGATCACGAAGCGTATCCCACAGTGAGCCAGGGCTGTTCGAAAACAGGGCCGTGGCCACCGGTGCGACAAGGAAGAACAACAGCGCGCCGCCGGCCACGGCGAAAACGAGCTCGAGAGTCGTCGGCCGCCTGGTCACGGGAAGGAAGCCGGCTCGCACAGGGGCTTCAGTGAGGCCGGCATCCGGTCGTAGCCATCGGCCACCGGCGTCTCGAACATCGGGTGGGCGTTCGACTCCATGACCCGGCGTCCCTCCGGCCCCAACAAGAAGGCGACAAACCTCTCGGCCGCCTCCTCATGCGGAGCATTCGTCGGGATCGTGATCCCATAGCCAATGCGCTCCCCACGGAATTGCGGCTTGACCGTAGCGAAACGCTTGAAGTCCAGGTTGACCTGCACCTTGCGATAAAACGACTCGTGCGCGGCAGAACCCAGGTTGACCTCATCGGGCAAAGACAGAAGTTCAAGACCGCGCTGCCGGATGACCGACTCGTATTCGAAGGCGTAGTCTAGCTCGCCCGATTGGAGAAGCGCCACCAGTTGAATGCTTGCCCCGCGCAACACGACATGGCTTCCCGGCTTGGTTTCCAGCACTTCAGGCACGGTGATCGTGGCGAGATCGTCTTCCAGGAAAAGCGTGACCGGCGACTTGAACTGCCCATCGAACATGGGGCGGAAAAACACGTACTTGCCTGATCGTTCCTGGACAAGCGCAAAGGCCATCAGCGCTCTGTACCCGGCTGCATCGAAGCGGGGATCCGCGAACCCCACCTTGACGTCAGGAAGCGCCAGGACATCCGGCCAGTTCTCCGAGGTGATCTCGTCCCCATAGTAGCTGTCTTTCGTATAGGCCAGCGCCAGCCGGTTCGACGCAAAGCGAATGTGCCAGTCGGTGTAAGGCTTGCCGGTCTCCGGCACGGCAGTGCTATACATCAGCATGGGCAGCAAAGAGGCATCCGCGGTGGCAACAACGTCGATCGGCTCGCGCAGCTCCGTTACGTGACGAATGACCTGTATGCTGCCGTGATACTCGGCACGTACGTCGATATCGGGATTCGCGGCCTCAAAAGCCGCCTCGAGCGCGTCGAACGGCACGATCAAGCTCCCCGCGGCAAATACGACGAGGGGTGTTCGTGGCGCAGGGGATGGTGCTGGCGTTGCGGGCATGCCGCCAGCACATCCCACCAGGAAGCTGCAGAGCAATAATGCAAGAACGACGTTGCGCACTATTTCAACTCGAGCTTCACCACGTCTTTGACCCAGAGACCGCTGGACAGGCCAGGCATCGCCAGCCTGAACTTGCCGGGCGTCTCGGTGAATGACACCATGCAGTCAGCGCATGCCTGTACATCTGCAAGCGCCGCCTCCGCCGAGTAGCCATCCGCAGCAGTGATGACCAGCGTCTTGGCATCCGCCGCGGGCTGGACCCGGGCCAGCAATGTGCTCAGCCGCACCCCCTCGGCCGCCATCGGGCCCGATTTCGGATGCTCTACCGTGACCTTGAGCACTTCGATCGCGCGCAACTCAGCTTCGGTGAAACCTGCAGGGGCAGTCACCATGCCCACCAGCACGATATCGCCCTTCACATCCGCCGGAGCGGCTTCTGCAGCAGGAGCCGCAGTAGGGGCGGGCGCTTCAGTTGGCTCCGGCGCTGCTGCGGGCTGGCCGTCCAGCACGACGAGGATCTCCTCGATCGCGCCCACCTGCTCCTTCTTGTCAACCTGATCACCGACGAGGCGCAGGGGGAAATATTGCTCGGGCAGCGGGTTATCATTCACCAGATACGCGGCCAGGATGTCGTTGTTCCGGGCGACCCGCGCGCTGTCGAATGTTGCGGTGAACCCATCTGCGGACACCACATCCACGGTGTAGCCCGCCGCCGCCAGCGCGTCGTTGAAAGCCGGACCCTGGTGTTTGATCTCGTCATCTACGTAGCCGGCCAGCAGATAGAGCGGCACGCCGATCCACTCCTGGGCCTTGTCATCCGTCCAGGTGGCCTTGTGGCATTGCACGCACGACTCGAAGCTGCCCCGATCGATCACCTCAGTTATCGCGCCTTTGAAGGTGACGTCCCAGTCTGCCCCCAGCGGCTTGACCTCCAGCTTGACGACCCACTTCACCGACCAGTGTCCATCTGTCACCTGGTCATCCTTCGGGCTGATGATCACCACCCGCAGGGTGCCATCAGCATCCTCGGGCATCGGCTGCCCCTCGCGTTGGAACGCCACAATGGCAGTAAGGCCCTCAGGAGCGGCTATCTCATCTCCCGTGGCCGGATCGTAGGCGGTGAATGCACCATTGGCGAGCTGATCGTACGAGAAGGTAATGCCGTAGCCATCTTTTGCGACCACGTTCACGCCCATCGTCTCGTCAAGCGGACCGACGAGCTCCGCAAGGTCCTGCAGGGATACGCCGCGATGGGGCAATGGGGCCGTGATCTTGCCCGTGCTGCTCTTGAACCCAGCATTGCCTTCTGTGATGGGCAGCGCCTTCAGCTCATCGAGAGTGAGGGACTTCGATGCTTCGGGACCGACAATCTCCAGCACCTGCTGGGCTACAGGCTCGGCAGGCACAGGGGTGTCCGCCACCGGCACGGGTGTTGGGCTGGGAGGAACCGTCGCGACCGCCGGCTGTGGCTCCGTGGCTGCGGGTGCGGCAGCGGGGGGCGCCGTAGCAGCGGGCGCCGCCGTAGGAACTGGCTGGCAACCAGCCAACAGTATCAAGACGAGACATATGGATGCAACGATGCGGAACATGAGAGGCTTCTCCTTAGCTGTATGGTTGTCTCGGTGTAACTATACAAGGAGTTTATTCCGCTAGACGCCTCGTGTCAATTCGAGCCGCGCAAGACAAAAGGACCGGGCGTCCATTCGCACGCCCGGTCCCCGAAGCTTCGCTCGCCAGAACGCTATGGAAGCACAACACCGGCCGCAGCCGATGCAGCTTCAATCACTGCACCTGAACGAATCAAGCCAACCAACGCCTCAATATCCGGCGTCGTCTCTCGGTCGTGTTCGAGGAAAGGCACAGTCCGGCGGATCTGTCCGTAAGCCGCTGCCGTGCCCTGTCCCAGCCGCGCGGGGCCATCCTCCCGCAGATCGATCGCCTGGGCGGCAGTCATCAACTCGATTGCCAGCACATGACGGACGTTCTCCAGGATCTCCAACGCATGCCGGGCGGCGTTGGCGCCCATGCTCACGTGGTCTTCCTGGTTGGCGCAAGACGGAATGGAATCAACGCTGTCCGGATGGGCCAGGGTCTTGTTGTCCGAGACCAGCGCGGCCGCAGTGTACTGCACCATCATCAGCCCACCGTCGAGGCCGCTGTTGCGCGCGAGCATGGCAGGCAGCCCACCGCTCAGCTCGGGCGTGAGCATCCGGAAGATGCGTCGCTCCGCGATATCCGCGACCTCGGCCAACGTGATGCCCAGGAGATCGAGCCATAAGGCCGGACCCTGACCGTGGAAGTTGCCGCCGGAGAGCGCACGGAATGAGCCATCCCTGGTAGGGAAAATCAGCGGGTTGTCGGTGACCGCATTGATGGCAGTCGTAAAACGCTCCCGAACAAACGCCAGCGCATCCAGCGACGGGCCCATCACCTGGGGTGTGCAGCGCAGGCTGTACGCGTCCTGAACGCGCCCCGTGTCCGAGTCCACCAGGCGACTTCCGGCGGTCAATGCGCGAATCTGAGCGGCCACGCGGCATTGCCCAGGCTGACCGCTGGCCGCATGAATATCTGGCTCGAACGCCGCAGAGAGCCCGGCCAACGCCTCCAGCGAGAGTGCTGCGCCCACCTTCGCATGGGCCAAAAGGTTCTGAGCCTCGTCCACCCCGAGCGCACCGCAGGCCGCCATGAAGTCGATGCCGTTGGACAGCGCCAGTCCTTCCTTAGCCAAAAGCACCGGCCGATCGATCCCGGCGCGACGCATGGCCTCCGCGCCATCCAGCAACTCTCCGCCATACCACGCTTTGCCGCTGTAGCCCCCATCGGGCGCGTCGCCATCCTTGGACAAGACGACCGCGATATGTGCCAGTGGCGCCAGGTCGCCGCTCGCGCCGAGCGATCCCTTGGCCGGAACGAGAGGCGTGACGCCTGCGTTCAGCATATCGATCAGTGTCTGCGCGATTCGTGGACGGACGCCAGAATGGCCGCGCGCCAGCATGTTTGCGCGGATGGCCATCATGGCGCGCACGATCTCCTGCTGCAGCGGCTGGCCGACCCCAACCACGCACAGCACGACGAGGTTGCGGGAAAGCTGCCGGGCTTCAGCCGCGCTGATCTGACGGCTGGCGAGCGACCC
The DNA here is from genome assembly GCA_964387985.1 of uncultured Anaerolineales bacterium. Lineage (GTDB taxonomy): Bacteria > Chloroflexota > Anaerolineae > CG2-30-64-16 > CG2-30-64-16 > JALOOB01. The sequence goes on from CAYLZG010000148.1 coordinate 8,718, forward strand.
GAAGCCAGTATTGACGCCGTAGATCACCCGGCCCTGCCCTTCGATCGCGTCGATCACCCACTGGTGGCTGGCGTTCATGCGCGCCCTGGCAGCCTCGCTCAAGGGCGCGACGGTTACGCCCTCGCGGGCAACCACCGCCAGTTGCTCGATCGTCAGGCCTTCGCCGTTCAGTTCGATCATGAGAACCTCCTCTGGTCGCGAGCGACCACGCGGCCGCGCTTGATCATGCGCTCTACGGCATTGTTGCCCAGCCGGTACATCACATCCTCAAACGTGGGCAGGCGCCAGATCTGCAGGTCAGCCACCTGGCCCACTGCGATCGTCCCGCGATCGGCCAGGCCCAGGCTCCGCGCGCCGCCGGTGGTCGCGGCAAGCAGCGCCTCTTCAGGCGAAAAGCGGTACAGCCGGCAGGCGAGCTGCATGACGAACTGCATCGACTCGGCCCAGCATCCAGGACACAGATCGGTTGCGAGGGCGAGCGTCACACCCTCGGCCATCAGCATGCGAGCGTCGAACGGCCTCTTGTGCGCCACGGCCCAGTCGAGCGCGGGCATGACAACGCCGATCACCCCCCTCGAGGCCAGGGCGCGGGCCGCTGGAGGCGTCGTGTAGTTGAGATGATCGGCCGAGACAACCCCCATCTCCGCGGCCAGGAATGCGCCGCCGATATCCGAGTAAGCATCGGTATGGACCTTCAAGCGCATGCCGGCGTCGTGCGCCCGCGCAAGGATGCGCCGCGACTCGGCCACGGTATAGTATCCGTCGTCGAGATACACATCGCAGAACTCCGCCAGCCCGCGGGCTGCAACCTCGGGGATCATTTCGTCGAGGATGCTGTCGATGTAGCGCTCGCGCGGCGTGTCCGGGGGAAAGTCGTGCGCGCCCAGAAAGGTATTGATCACGTCGATTGGGCCGGCTCGGTCCAGCATCCGGCCCACTTCGAGCATTCGCAGCTCTTCCGCCGTGTTCAACCCATAGCCGCTCTTGGCCTCGACCGTGGTGGTGCCGCTCCAAAACATCCCATCCAGCCGCGCCCGGGCGCTTTCGAAGAGCTCGTCCATCGATGCAGCCCGGGTCATCGAAACCGTCGCGAGGATGCCGCTGGGTATGCCCATCCCGCGCACCTCGGCCGCGGTGTGCGTCATGCGCGCCGCATATTCCTGCACGCGCGAACCGCCAAAGACAAGATGCGTATGACTATCGACAAATCCGGGCGCCACCACGCAGCCTTGGGCATCCACACATTCGGCCGCAGTCAGATCGACCGAGCGCTCCACCTCGGTGCGCGTTCCCACTGCCACGATCTGATCGCCGGCGATGGCAATGGCGCCGTCAGGTATTCGACCGATGAGATCGCCGCCACGGCTGACGCACGTAAGGACGAGCCCGCCCCGGACATACAGATCTGCCCGCAGGCCGGACACTGGTTGGGCCAACTTGCTGCTCCTGCAAACGGCCGCCTCCCGCTCAGCCTCGACTGTGCGCAGCTCGGCGGTCGACGGTGCCATCATCCGGACCAAAGGTCGCGGTCGGGCTCCACCAGAGCGGCACCTTGATGCTGTCCTGCGTCAGCGGTCCCTCTCCCATGGCGACCTGCCGGGCCATGGGGTAGCCGGCCTGTGCGTGACGGATGACGCCGATGCCCGAGTCGGTGGTGAGGGAGGCCTCCAGACGCAGGTCAGCCTCTTCGCTGCCGTCCGCGATCATGGTGACGCCCGTGTGTACGGCCTCACCCATCGAATAATTCGCCTGGATCGCGATCAGGTCGCACATTGCGGCGGTGTTCAACAGTGCGTTCAGGTATGGCCAATCGGAGATCAAGTCACCGCCATCTAGCATCTTCTCCGACTCAAAAGTCGGGTTAACGATAGATCCGGAATCCAGGTTGTCGCGCGAGAAGCCGACCGGACCCTTGACCTCGCCTTCGCGGATGAGCCTGTTGACGGCCAGGCCA
>CAYLZG010000149.1:0-10513 GCA_964387985.1 uncultured Anaerolineales bacterium
ACGTCGATCTGGCCTTCCTTGAAGGCTTCGATGAACGCCTGGCCGTTTTCGATCTGGTACAGCTCCTTGGTGCGCGGCACCCACCAGGACTCGGCGAGCTGCAGGTTCGAGGGGATGCGTCCCGTGATCTCCGAGTACTGCTTGTTGCCCTCTTCGCTGATCAGGAACGCGGCGAACTTCCAGGCATCCTCGGCCTTGGCTGTCTTGCCTACCGCGACGCCCTCGCTCCAGCCGCGATGCGGCCGGCCCGCAGCCAGGCCCTTGGGCATGCGGACCACATCGAACGGGACCTCTTTCTTCTCGTCGCGCAGCTTGGCGCTGTTGAGCTGGGGCAGGAACCACGCGCCCTCATACTTCATGGCGCACTTGCCGGTGTTGATGGTGTTCGCACCGGAGGTGTCGGCCGGGCTCGGCGCAGCCTTGAAGGTGTGGGCCATGTCAAAGCTGGTTATCGTCATCGCATCGATGATCTCGGGTGTGTTGAACTGCGACTTGGTGGGGTCGATGATGTTGTCGAACTCGCGCTTGCCTGTGCCGACGATCCAGCCGATGTCGCGGAACCAGTTGCCGTTCATCTGGTAGCCGAACGTGCCCTTGCCGGCATCGGTCAGCTTCTTGGCCGTCTCGACGAACTCATCGAAGGTCCACTCATCCTTGGGATAGGGCACTCCCGCGTCGTCGAAGATCTTCTTGGCGTAGAACATGATCATCACGCCCATCTGGAGCGGGATGAGGTAGGTCTTGCCCGCGCGCTTGGTGCTCTGCTCGACGCTGGTGAAGCCCTGGGGGTAGGCCGCGCCGGCATTATCGCGCGTGATCCATTCGTCGACGGGGAAGAGGAGGTCTTTATCCGCGTAGAACTGCCATTCCCAGCCCTGGAACGAGATCAGGTCGGGCGGCGTGCCGCCTGCGAACATGGTCTGTAGCTTGGTGTAGAAGTTGGCGTTGGGGTCGGCCACCGGGCTGATGTTGACCGTTGCGCCGGTCTTGGCAGTGTAGGCCGGGCCAAGCTTCTCCCAAGCGGGTCCGTCGGTCGTGTCGCCCCATGCGAGGAACTCGATGGTCTGGGGCTTTGCAGGCGCGGGGGGCGCCTTGGTCGGTTCGGCCGCGGCTGCGGCCGGTGCAGCCGTCGCGGCAGGAGCAGGCGCCGCGGGCGCCTGCCCGCCACAGCTCGCGAGGAACGCTGCGGCTGCAACGCTCTGGCCTCCCACCAGCAGAAACTCGCGGCGTGACAGCTTGCGGGTCTTCTTGTCTTCGCTCATTGTCTCTCCCTCCTTCAGGGTGGTTGTACATCGAGGCTTGAGATCCGAACTTGCCTGGTGAATCTCACGTTGCGCTGGGTTCCTCCTTTCGTTCGCCGGGAGCGGATGCCCGCTTCCCGGCGCCTCATGCCAGCCGGAGGACCGGCAGGTCGAGCATGCGCGCCAATGCCAGCAAGGCTTCCAGGTGATCGCCGTAGGTCAGGGAGATGTGGTGGTCCAGCCCTTCAGCCATGATGGTATCGAGCACCTCTGCGGCCGGCCGGTCAAAGCGCAGCACACCCGAGGTGCCGGAGAAGCTCATGGGAGCTCGCAGCATCTCTCCGCGGCCGGCGATGAGGCGATACTCGCCCCGGCCCGCCGACTCGCTCAGCCGCGCGATCGTCACACGTCCCGGCTTCAGCGGAAACTCCATCAGGAGCGGCAGTTTACGGTTGGAGTGGATCGTGCCGCGCGGCCGGAACCCGGGGTCGGCCATCGAAAGCGGGGCCAGGCCGCAGTGCCAAAGCACGGCCTCGTCGCGGTCGACATCGAAGCCGACCATGTCGGTGCCGAATGCCTGCTCGCGGGCATCGGGGCGGATGCGGCGGATCTCGTCGAATGCCTGCTCGCCGCTCAGCCATTGCAGCATGAGTTGGGTCACGGTGCCGTTGACGTCGGCCTCGCAACTGCAGGGGACCATGCCATCGCTGAGCATGGACATGGCGCCGCATGCCGCGGCGCCCAGCTCGGTGAAGAATTCGGGCCAGCAGCGCACGGCCAGGCCGGCGAAATCCTCCTCTTCGGCCAGGCGGCGCAGCGTCACATAGGCGCCCAGCGACTTGCGCAGCGCAGCCTGGTCCAGATCGTCGAGGCCGTCCACGCGCTCGGCCAGCGCAGCCAGGACCGGGCCGGTCGCGGTCTCTGCGGCTGCTTGCGCGGGGCCGAACACCTCATCCAACCGCCGCTGCACGATCTGCACGCCGGTCAGGGCCGTCAGGGCCTCTCCATCGAAGGTGCAGGGCTCGAAGCCGTCCGGGTTGACCCCGAAGCGGCCGATGCGTGCACCCCGCAGCAGGCGCGCGGCACGCCCGGCGCGTGCCAGCGCCAGCACCTTTTCCACTGCGCGGGGATCGCCGGGCGCAGCATAGAGGTAATCGTAATGGAAACCTGCGCGGCGCAGGCCGTGGCCGCCCAGGTTGATCCCGCAGAATGAGTTGAGCCGGAGCCGGCCGCCGGTCCGCTCCTCGGGCACTGCCCACAGCAGCACGGGCGCGTGCACGGTGCGCGCCAGCTCCACGGCCATCGTGCTGTCCGCGAAACTGGCCTGGAAGATCACCAGCAGATCCGGCGCTGCCGCGTCCGGGGCCCCAACGGCCAGCGCCTGTGCTGCAGACCGCGCACCAGGCAGGTCCATCACCAACTCAGGGGGGCCGGCGAGCGAAAGCGCTCCCGACCGGAGCAGGCTGGCCCGGGCCTGGGCCGTCATCTCGGCAGCCAGGGCCGTGTCAAAGGTTGGCCTCCCAAGGGGCACGAGGCCGACGCGCGGAACGGTCCCTTGGGAACTCGATGAAGCGTTCATGGCACGACACCCTGCTGATAGAAGAAGGCATCCAGCGCGAGGCTGGCTGCACCGACCACGCCCACATCCGGTCCGAATGCGGTGACGCGCAGCTCGACCGCGTTGCCCAATCCGGCGAACGATCGTCGACGCATCGTCTCTTCGATCGTCGGCAGCAACAGGTCCTGCCCGGTGGCAAACAATCCGCCCAGGATGATCACGTCCGGGTTGATCAGGTTGACCAGGTTGGCCAGCGCGGTCCCCATGTAGTGGGCGCGCTCCTCGAGCAGCGTCCGGGCCTGTCGATCGCCCTCACGAGCTGCTGCGAAGACCTCCTCGATGTGAGACTTCGCAGGTTCGTTCAGACGAGCGGCCAGGATCGAGCCGGGTGCGCGGGCGGCCAGGGCGAATGCCTGGCGCACGATTTCCGGTTCGGACACCAGGGTTTCAAGGCAGCCGCTGTTGCCGCAGCGGCAGGGTGCACCGCCGGCCGGGATCATCGTGCTGTGGCCGATCTCGCCCGCGCCTGCTTTCGTGCCCCGGTAGATCTGCCCGTCCACGACAAATCCTGCGCCGACGCCCACGCCCCGTCCCACGCCGAACATGGACTCGGCCAGGGCCATGGCGCGGACGTTGTTGTCGACGAGCACCGGCAGCTTCAGCCTGCTGAGAAAGACATCGCGCAATGGGACATCCCGCCAGCCCAGGTTGGGCGCAAGCACATTGACCCCGGTCTGCGGATCCACGAGGCCGGAAGCCCCGACCCCGACTCCTACGATGGCTTCGCGGTCGACATCCCCGGAAGCAATGACCTCTTGGGCCAGGGCGACCGCCTGGTCCAATAACTCCGCGGCCGGCATATCGATCGAGTGCCGGACCACCCGGCAGAGACTGATGTTGCCGAGAAGGTCGACCATGCCCGCGCGCAGCGTATCGACCCCGAAATGGATGCCGACCGCATAGCGCGCGCCGGGTGCGATCTGCACCGGGGTTGCCGGCCGGCCGCGGACGCAACTGCTGCTGCGTTTGATGTCATGGCCGCTCCCCTCACGCGTCTCGGTGACCGGCTCGGTGTTCTCCAAGACGATGCCTTGCCCCACCAGCTCACCGATCAGGTTGGTGATGGTTGTGGTCGACAGGCCCGTGACGCGGGCCAGGTGGACGCGCGACGCGGGCCCGCCCTGGAGCAGCGTCAGGAGGACTGCCCGCAGGTTATGCGCTTTCATATTGACGACGCTTCTGCCCGTCAATGCAGGTGCGGAGATTGGTCTGGGTGACAACGCTGACCACCAATTTATTAATCAAGAGGAAGAAATAATTCAACCCAAGTATCGCGCAGGATTTGTCGTTTGTCAATGGTGTCCCAAATTTGTGACGCGCGGTACTACTTGCTCCGGTTCCTTGCCGCGTCCTTCGACTGCGTACTGCCCCTGATCGGGGCAGTACGCCGCTCAGGATGCTCAGTCTGCGCTGCAGTTGGAATTTCTGATGGGTGCGCGCGGCCGCTTGCAGGGGCGTCCACTTCACCGTATACTTCTCAGTCGAATCCTCTTGCTGTATGGGAGCACTCCTCTTGAGCAGAGATCAGAAGTCGGCGCCGAAGCCGGTCCCGCGCGTAGAGTTCCAACCTGTCGTTGGCCTCGGGTTCAGACGCGGGATCGATGCATTGGTCAGGGTCATCCGACCCACGCTGGGGCCGCTGCCGCGCCATGTCGCGCTGCCGCGCGCCACCAGCGGCTCACCCGAGATCCTGGACGATGGCGGCGCGATCGCGCGGCGCATCTACCAACTGCCCGACCTCGATGCTGACGCGGGTGCGATGTTCCTCAGGCACATCCTCTGGCAGCAGCACGAGCGCGAGGGCGATGGAACCGCAACGGCTGCTGTGCTCTTCCAGGCGGTCTACGATGGCGGGCTGGCCTACGTGGCGGCGGGCGGAAATGCGATGCTCCTGCGGCGCAGGCTGGAGGAGGGTGCGCGGCTCCTGCTCTGCGAGCTGGGCCGGCAGGTTCTGCCCGTGGAGGGCCAGGAGGCGATCGAGCGCGTCGCACTGGCGATCTGCGGCGATCCAGGGCTGGCTAACCGCCTGGGCGAGATCTTCGACATCATCGGCGAGTACGGCTGGTTCGAGGTGCGCACGGGCCGCGGCCGCGACCTGGAGCGGGAATACGTCGAGGGGGTCTATTGGGAGGGCGGCGCGCTGTCGTGGCAGATGCTAGCGGACCGGCCCAAGGCGCGGGTCGAGCTGGAGAGCCCCGCCATCTTCATCAGCGACCTCGAGTTCGACGAGCCGGAGCAGCTTGCGCCGGTGCTGCGAGCCGCAGCTGAGGCAGGCTACCGGGCACTCCTCATCATCGCGTCCAGGATCTCGGACCGGGCGATGGGCCTCCTGGCGGCAAACCGCCAGGCCGGCAAGATGGCGATCCTCGCGGTCAGGCGGCCCGGCGCCAGCCTTCACGAAGCAGTCGACGGGTTGGACGATCTGGCCCACCTCACCGGCGGCCGGCCGGTGGTGAGCCAGGCCAGCCCAGAACTCGGGAGCTTCGCGGCCGAGCATTTTGGCCGGGCGCGCATCGCATGGGCGTCGAAGGATTACTGGGGCATCACCGGCGGTCGCGGGGATCCGCGCGGCCTGCGCGCTCATATCACCACGCTGCGCGCGGCCTACAGCCGGATCACCGGCCCGGACGACCGCAAGCGGATACGCGCGCGCATCGGCAAGCTGATGGGGGGATCTGCCACCCTGTGGCTGGCCGGCGCGACGGACTCTGAGGTGAACTTCCGCAAGGATGTGGCCGAACGAACGGCGGAGGCGGTGCGCGGCGCGCTGATCGAGGGCGCACTGCCGGGCGGCGGTGTGGCGCTGCTGGCCTGTCGCAAGGCGTTGGCCGATCGTCTTGCCGCCGTGACCGGCGCGGACGAGCGAGCCTCCCTGCGCATCCTGCTCGCAGCCATCGAGCAGCCTTTCCGCGCGCTGGTGAGCAATGCCGGCCACGAGCCTGCCGAGATCATGGCCGCGCTCGATGACGCAGGACCGGGCTTTGGCCTCGATGTGTTGTCGGGCCGCATCGTCGACATGGCCCGCGAAGGAGTGCTCGATCCGGCCTCCGTTCAGAAGGCCGCGGTGTGGCGCGCGGTGACGGGCGCAGCCCTGGCGCTCACCACGGATGTGCTGGTGCACCACAAGAACCCGGCCAAAGAGTTCAATCCATGACAGAGAATGCAGCGCTGGACTTCGTCTATGGCATGGCCGTCTCGCCCGCGTTCCCGGAGGATGGCTGTTGTTTCGTCGCGCGCACGTCAGGGCTGTTTCGTTCCGAGGATGCCGGCCGCACATGGACGCTGGGGCCTGGCAACCTCGATCCTGGCGCAGGGCTTGCGGTGCTGGCTGTGGCGGTCTCACCTGCATTCGGGGCCGACCGGATGGTCTTTGCCGGGGTGGCCGGGGGCGTGCTCCGCTCTCTCGACAGGGGTCGCAACTGGGAAGCCATCCCTCTGCCATCGCCGCCGCCGGTAGTCTCGTGCCTGGCGGTGTCGCCCGATTTCGAGCAGGATGGCTACCTTTTTGCCGGCACGATGGAGGATGGGGTGTTTCGCTCGCCGGACCGGGGCCGGAGCTGGCACTCGTGGAATTTCGGGCTGCTCGACCTGCGCTGCCTGGCGCTGGCAGCTTCGCCTGGGTTCGCCCGAGACGAAACCCTGTTCGTTACCACTGAGACTGCGCTCTACCGCAGCACCAACGGCGGCCGCGCCTGGCGCGAGACGGGTCTGCCCCTCGAAGCCTCGCCCGCGTTGAGCCTTGCCCTGTCGCCGGCCTTCCCCACGGACGGCGTCCTCTTCGTGGGCACCGATGCCGGGACGCTCCAGCGTTCGCGCGACCGCGGCCGGACATGGGGAGCGCTGGGGTCCGGCGCGCTGGACGGCTCGATCAACGCAGTGCTGCTCTCCCCGGAGTATCCCCACAAGCAGGATGTGCTCGTGCTGTGCGATGACCGCCTGTGGCTTTCGCGCGATGACGGCGCGACGTGGAAGCCGCTGGAGGGCGAGGGGATTTCCGCGGTCGCAGCCCCGATCGGACTGGGAGCCGGCGCGTTTATCCTGGCCGGAATGGTCGAGGGCGGCGCGGCGCGCATCCCCGTGGAGAGCTGAGCGGCCGCCCGCTCTGCGTCAGTAGGGTTTGAGCCGGATCAGGAGCGGCAGGTAGCCTCCGTCCTCGGCCCGGGGACGTTGTTCGACCGGAACGGCCAGGTGCGCGGCGATGGCCGTGGTGGCCTTCACCTGCTCCAGCCAGTAGTCCAGGTTCATGTTCGCGATCGTGTCGTCCGTGGTGTGGTCGTACGGGTTGGATTCGTCTTCGTAGTCCTCGATCTGCAGCCCTGTCGGGATGTCCTTCTCACGGAAGGGGAGCTCGTCCCCTCAGCCGCAGCCCGGAGTGAGGGCAGGCACCAGGTCGAGCCCGTAGGCCCTGATGGTGTCGCTCATCATCTGCGTCACGACCATCGATTTGGGCCCATCGCCATGCCACAGCTCCATCACCCTGTCGTCGTTGCCATCGTAGCCGATCACATCCACGTCGACGGCGACCTTGATGGCCGCCAGCTCCGGGTCCGAAAGTTCGTCGAGATAGCTGCGCACCCCGAGCGTGCCCTGTTCCTCGCCGGTTGAGAACAGCAGGACCAACGTGCGGCTGAATTGGTGGCTGCTGAGGACCCTCGCCACCTCCAGAAGATCCACTACGCCGCTCGCGTTGTCGTCCGCCGCGGGAAACCGGTCTACATTGTTGGGTCCGACGCCATCCACGTGCGCGACGAAGTAGACCTCTTCCCGCGGTGCAACCACGCCTGGTTTCCTGGCGATTAGATTGCGATCGGAACGCCCGCGGCGCGACCATTCCCGGAATTCCACCGAGTAACCCAGGTCTTCCAGCTCGCCAGCAAGATAGTCCGTTGCCCGGCGGAGTCCTTCGCTGCCGGTCAGCCGGTTGGTGATCGTGTAGCAGTCTGCAGCGGTGCAGATGGGTTCTTCGCCAGTCAGCCGGCGGAGGTCTTCCAGCGCCCTTGTACGATCGACCTGCCCCAGCATCTCCCGCACGACTTTGACGGGCGAAATGGCCGCGGCTGGGCTCCCTGCCGGGGTCGAGGCCTGCAGCGAGTCCCGGTGGCCCGCCTGCAGGCTGCAGGCAGACACAAGCGCAGCCGAGAAGGCCAGGATCAGGAGGATCGCGGCGCAGAGAGCCAGGGTTCCTTTTCTCATGGGCATATCTCCCTCGCGACGCCTCTCAAGCGACCGGCGTCAGCGTCCCATCGCACAGGTTGTAGCGCAGGCCTACGACCTGCAGGCCGGTGTGGCTGCTGGCTTCGGCCATCACCGGTTCAGCCTTGAGCTGGTTCACAGTCCCGACGATGTGCGCGTCGATGGCATTGGCCACCGGATCGCCGGCCTGACCGCGCACCTTCTCCAGCGCAGGGAGGATGAGATTCATGATGCTGGGGATGTGGTCTTTGACCGGCGCATTGTGAGCTGTTTCTGCAGCGGTCGCGGCGCCGGATACAGTGGCTGCAGCCGCGTCAGCGGCGACCGTGGCCGTGACCGCGCCGCACTTCGCGTGGCCCAGCACAACGATCAACTGCACCCCGAGATGCTCGATCGCGTATTCCAGGCTGCCCACGCTGGCGTCGTCGAGCACATGGCCGGCATTGCGAACGACGAACAGGTCTCCCAGGCTCAGGTCGAAGAGAATCTCGGGCGGGACGCGCGAGTCGGAGCAGCAGAGGATCGCGGCAAACGGGTGCTGACCGGCCAGCAGATCCTGCGCGCACCCCGATTGCAGTGCATTGTTGAAGCAGCCGGCGCGAAAAGACTCGTTGCCCGCGTGCAGACGCGCGAGCGCTTCGCTGGCGGGGATGGCCGGATGAGAAGCGTGGCTATGTGACATCATGCCTCCGGGTGTGCTGTATGGTGGCAGGGTTAATCTAGCACCTACGGTTTGTTTCGCCTAATGCTTCGGCGCGGGCGGGTGGGCGTGGTCCAGTTCAGCGCGCATTTGCTGCCACCCAGGCAGGAAGCGGTCCATGTGGGCCTTGAAAGCTGCACCGTGGCCGAGCTCGAGCAGATGGACGAGCTCGTGGACGAGGACGTACTCCAGCAGATGGGGTGCTTTCTTGACCAGCTCCAGGTTGAGCCAGACGCGGCGCGCGGTCGAATTGCACGATCCCCACCGGGTCCGCATGGCCTTGACGCCCCACGCGGCAGCCTCGACGCCGATCACGGGCTGCCACTTCGCCAACAGGGCTGGAATCTGCGCCTTGAGCTCCGCCCGGTACCATGCAGTGAGCACGGCCCCGCGGCGGTCCGCATTGCTGCCTCTGCGCACGTACAGGTCGATCACGGGTGGGCGGGTCTCCATGAGGGGTGGGGGGGCCAGGTAGGTGTGATCGGCCTCATCCCCATGGCGCCGGATGACCTTGCCCGGTCCATCGTGTTCGATGACGTTCAACAGGTGGCTTACTCCGCGGAACTCGTGGGTCTCGCCCGAGACGTACTCGTGCGGTTCGGGGAGCACCTGGCCGCCTGAGGGCCAGGCGCCGCCGCCTGAGGGCCAGGCACCGCTGCGCGCCAGGTGGCGCCTGATCCAGTCCAGCCGGGCGACGATCGCCTGGCGCACCGTTTCGTCGTCGGCCCGCAGTGGCGCGGACATGCAGACGCGGCCGTCGGATGGGTAGACGGTCAGGCGCAGGTGCTTGACTTTCTTGCGGGTGACTTGGACGGTCAGGCCGTCGACGGTAATCTGGTGCATCTTGCTCTCAGATTCGGGCGAATGCAGTTGCCGCCATTATAGCCGAACTTGGAGAATCGGGTCAGCTCCGACTTTCAATTCGCAAGCCGGAATTCTTAAACTCATCGTATCAAAATGGGTCAGTCAGGTGTACACTTGGTGACGGGTGAAAAAGAGCACCCTCCCCCCAAGAGCACTGGTGACACAAGGAGGCACAGCATGAGCTTCGTGTGGGATCCGGTAACCACGGTCAACCTGATACTCTGCATCATCATTCTGGCGTTTGCGATCGTAGGCTATCGCCGTTCAGGAGAGATTTTCCCCCTGTACATCGGCATAGCGTTTGGTCTCTTTGGGCTTTCCCATCTGGCGACGCTTCTTGGGTGGAAGGATTCCATGGCCGGGCTGCTGATCGTGGTGCGGACCCTGGCCTATCTGTTGGTCGCCTTTGCGCTGTATCGGGTCGCGTTCCGCCCGAAATAGGGGACCCCTGAACCGATCGTAGGGTGAAATCTCCGTGCTTCTGTCTGCGGAGGCACGGATTTCACCCGCGTCCCGGACATCTGCGTTCTGGGCCGGACAGCCCTGGCATCTCAATCCTCGTCCCCACTGTCCACGCTGGCGCAGCAACGCGTACTCCCCGTTCATGCTCACCTCAAGCTTCTGCAGGTAGAATGGATTGGCAGGGGCATTATCGGGGAGGGGACGCGGCCGGTCAAGTGGGAGAGGATGGACCCGAACGGTCCTGGCAGCGGAACCTGCAAATCGTGCGCGGCGTGCTCACTGACGCCCAACATGGTGAGATATGGGACTTCAATTTACACTCGTAAGGAGATTTTCCACAATGGATATTCCACGAATCTTCAACATCACCGAAAGTGCTCACCGCATCCACAACCCGATCACGCCCGAAAAGCTTGCCACTCTCGGCGCGGCGCT
>CAYLZG010000150.1:0-6657 GCA_964387985.1 uncultured Anaerolineales bacterium
GAGCCATACTTGTTCGCAGTGTACTTGTCGGCGTGCCATTCGTTGTGCCAGTCGCGTCCATTGACCAGGTAACGGAATTGATACTCCTTACCAGCCGGCAGAACCAGGGTTATGCGCCAGTTTCCATTTGAGCGCGATTGGGACATTTCGTGGCGGTTTGTGTCCCAGTCATTGAAATCACCGACCAGGTTGACGCGTTCTGCCCACAAGCTCGATGGGAGTTCAAAGGTCACCCGTACACTTGTGCCGTCTGGCAGCGATTCCTTGTATATCATGGGATGCTCTCCTGTGATTTGATCGCCGCGGCGATGGGGTGCGCCGCGATTATAGCATCTACTTGACGAAAAGAGCAATGTCTCGTAGAATTCAGCACATATTAGTGAGCGATGCCAATGGGCCGGCCTATGGGTCGGCCCATGCGCGTGTGAATGGACAACCTGGATGTTTGAGAGCCTGCAATCCAAGCTGAATGCGGTCTTTGACAAGCTCGCAGCTCGGGGTCGCCTCTCTGAGGAGGACGTCGATCTTGCTCTGCGCGAGGTTCGCCTGGCGCTGTTGGAAGCCGATGTCAACTTCAAAGTCGTTAAGCAGCTGGTGGCGCGAGTGCGCGAACGAGCTGTCGGGACGGAGGTTGCCAAGAGCCTTTCTCCCGCTCAGCAGGTCGTCAAAATTGTCCACGATGAGTTGCTCACCACATTGGGCGAAGCCGCACGGGTTGACCTGTCTGGCACGCCGCCACACGTGATCATGTTGGTGGGCTTGCAGGGCTCCGGCAAGACCACTACTGCGGGTAAGCTTGCCTTGACCTTGCGCAAACAACAAGGCAAACGCAGTCTTCTGGTCGCGGCCGACACGTATCGCCCGGCCGCTGTGACCCAGCTGGAAGTAGTCGGCAAGCAGATTGACGTGCCGGTTTACAGTGAGGGCACTCAGCCGCCACCTCCCGAGATCGTGCGCCGCGGCATCCAGCGCGCGAGAGAGATGGCCATGGATGTCGTCATCCTGGACACAGCTGGCCGGCTTCAGATCAGTGATGAAATGATGGCTGAGCTGGAACAGATCAAGGCGCTCGCGAAACCAAAGGAGATCCTGCTCGTAGCTGACGCCATGACCGGTCAGGAAGCGGTTAACGTGGCTAAGGGCTTCCACGAGCGCGTCCAGTTGACAGGCCTCATCTTGACCAAAGTGGATGGCGATGCTCGAGGGGGCGCTGCCATATCCATGCGCGAGGTGACCGGCGTCCCTATTAAGTTCCTAGGCATCGGCGAAAAGCTGGATGCACTTGAGGTGTTCCATCCAGATCGTCTGGCTACCCGTATTCTGGGCATGGGCGACATGATGACGCTCATGGAAAAGGCTGGAGAGACGGTAGATCGGGAGCAAGCCGAAAAGATCACCAAGCGCCTGGTCAAAGGCGAACTCAACCTGGACGACTTCCTCAAGCAGATGCAGCAGATTAAGAAAATGGGTCCCCTGACCCAGATTCTGGACATGATTCCGGGGATGAATCGTCTGTCAAAGGAGCTCCAGCCGGATGTCACAGACCAGCAGTTCAAGCGCATAGAGGCAATCATTAACTCCATGACGGCACTTGAGCGCCGCGATCCCAAGATAATCAGCGGCAGCCGCAAGCGGCGCATAGCACGAGGCTCAGGCACCACGGTTCCTGAGATCAACGATCTGCTGAATCAGTTTCGCCAGATGCAACGCATGATGAAGCAACTTGGATCGGGCGGCCGCGGCGGTCGTAACATCATGGATATGTTTAGGTGATAGCGCTTCGCGCAGCGAAGCTTTCCTCGCTCGTGAGCGTTTACATGCATTCGGGACCCACTGTGTCCCATACACTAAGGAGTTAGTCAGGAATGGTACGAATTCGTCTGCGCCGGCAGGGCGCCAAGAAACAGCCGTCTTACCGCGTGGTGGTTGCCGATCAGCATTCACCTCGCGATGGCCGCATCCTCGAGAACATTGGGTTCTATAACCCAAGGACCGATCCCGAGACGGTCAGCATCGACGTGGAGCGAGCGCGCTATTGGCTTAGCGTAGGCGCGCAGCCCAGCGAATCGGTCGCACGCCTGCTCAAGAAGCACGGCTTGCTCGAAGCACAGCAGGCGGCTTAATCCGTCAGCCGTTCGCTTTTGGGCACCGGCCAGGGCAGGTCAACCCGCCGCGCCAGCGCGGCACAGCCTGCAGCACCGGCCGGGCCACTGGCACTTGTGGAGGCTGACAGGTGAAAGAGAAAGAGCTCATCGAGTACATAGCCAGGCAACTCGTGGAGAAGCCGGAGAAGGTCTTCGTCAAGGAGACCCACGGCAGCAGTGTCACAGTCCTGGAACTGCACGTGGACCGGGAGGACATGGGCCGCGTGATCGGCAAGGACGGCCGCGTTGCCAACGCACTCCGCACACTCTTGCGGGTGGTTTCGCAGGACCGGAGGGTCGTTCTCGAGATCGTCTGATTGTGGTTTCTGATCGTGTCGGCGTTGAAGTCGACTTGGATGGACTACACTTATGCTGAAGGATCGGGCGGAGGCGCATTCTGGCATCTCCGCCCGCGTTTTTTTGTGTGAAGGAAGGGTTGAGAAGGCTCCATGGCCAAGATCGACACAAGAGGAAACTACCTGGCCATAGGCCAGATTGTTGGGCCGCACGGCATTCGGGGTGAGGTCAAAGTTGCGCCGCTCACCGATTTCCCCGAACGGTTTCAGAACGGCGCCAAGGTGTTTTTGGGTGTGCAGACTGGCAAGACAGACGTCGTTCCGGCCGAAATTGCAGCCTCAAGACCTCACCAGGATCGTTGGTTGATCCGGTTCGCGGATATCAAGGACCGCAATGCCGCGGAGACCTTGCGCGATCTGTACGTCCTCATTCCGGAAGAGGATGCGATGCCATTGGGAGACCACGAGAACTACGCTCACGACTTGATTGGGCTTGCGGTTTACACGGTTGAGGGCCAGTTGCTCGGTCAAATCACCGAGATCCTCTTTACGGCGGCAAACGATGTCTATGTTGTACGCGACGCGAACGCCGAGGTGCTCATTCCTGCGACACGCGAGGTTGTTCTCAGCGTGGATCTAGCCGAAAGGGTCATGAAGGTAGCCCTTCCCGCCGGATTGATAGCTCCTTCCCGCGAGACCGGCGAAGTTTGAGGGTTGTTGACAAAGAATCCTGTATCGTTTATGCTGCCGACCGGCAAGATCTGATGGATGATCGCCCCTGAAAGGTGTTCATTTGGACTCTCTCGCCTTTTGGATCGGTTTCAACAAGGTACGCGGCATCGGCCCAGCCCGCTTGCGAGCTCTGTTGGATGCCTTTGGCAGTATTGATGCTGCCTGGAACGCACCTGCCGGCGCCCTGCGCGATGTGGGCCTGGATCGGCGATCGATCCAGAATCTCGTGGACTTCCGCGGTAAGCTTGACCTTGACGCGGAGTTAGCTCGCGTGCAGCAGGCCGGGATCAGTCTCCTGACTTGGGATGACCCGCGTTATCCTTCCAGGCTCATGGCCATCAACGATCCGCCGCCCCTGATCTACGCGCGAGGTGAGTTGCGACCCGAGGACGACTTCGCAGTTGCGGTGGTTGGTACTCGGAACATATCCAACTACGGACGCGAGGTGGCTCGAACTCTGGCCTCGGGCCTCGCGCAGGTCGGAGTCACGATCGTCAGCGGTTTGGCGCGCGGCATTGACGCCGTCGCGCATCGCGCGGCGCTGGACGCTGGCGGCCGGACGATCGCGGTTCTTGGATCGGGTGTAGATGTGATCTATCCCTGGGAGAACAAGAGGCTGGCAGCGGACCTGATCGAGAACGGCGCTTTGTTGAGCGAGTATCCCCTCGGGACTCAGCCTGAGGCCAGCAATTTCCCGCCGCGCAATCGCATCGTCAGCGGCTTAAGCCGCGGCGTCTTGGTGGTTGAGGCTGGCGAGCAAAGTGGCGCGCTGATTACGGCCCGCTTTGCGGCGGAACAGGGCCGTGAGGTCTTTGCTGTTCCCGGCAGCATCTTCGCTCATAATAGTGCTGGCGTGAATCGCCTCATCCGGGATGGTGCAACGCCGGTCACTTCGATCGACGACATTCTGGAAGCACTGAATCTCAGATCGGTACAAGTTCACGTCGAAGCACAGATGCTCTTTCCGACGGATCCCACCGAAGCGTCACTGCTTGACCAGTTGTCCGATGATCCTGTTCATGTAGACGAAATATGCCGGACCACTGGGCTGCCTGTCGCCAGTGTGACCGCCACCTTGGCGCTGATGGAACTCAAGGGCCTGGTGCACGGGGCAGGTGGCATGACCTACGTGCGCGCTCGTGAGGCCGGCCCCGCGTATCATATCGATTGAAACCTCGCGGAGGGATTTGCACGATGTTGTATGCTGTGATCATTGCAGGCGGATCTGGCACCCGTCTTTGGCCTTTGAGCCGGCGGAGCAGGCCCAAGCAGGCGTTGGAGCTGATCGGCGGTCGCACCATGTTCCAACATGCGGTGGATCGGCTGGCGCCGCTGTTTACGCCTGACCGTATCTACGTTGGCACAAACAGGGAGACCGCAGACCTGTTGCGTCCCCAGGCGCCTGCGATTCCGGCTGAGAATTTTGTCGTTGAGCCCTCGGGCCGCGATTCGGCCCCCGCCGCTGGATTGGCAGCGGCGAATCTGCTGCATCGTGACGCTGATGCCACGATGGTGATGCTTACCGCTGATCACTTCATCGTTGACACCGCGCAGTTTCGCGCGGCTCTGGCTGCTGCAGGCGAGGTAGCAGCGGATGGCACGATTGTGACGCTCGGCATCCAGCCGACTGAGCCAGACACGCGCTTCGGATACCTCGAGCTCGGGGTCGCGCAGCAGATTGTGGATGGTTTTCGGGTTTACGCTTGCGCTGGCTTCCGCGAAAAGCCTGACCGCGCGACCGCACTTCGTTTCGTTGAGGGCGGTCGCCACGTTTGGAACAGCGGCATGTTCATCTGGCGTGCAGATCGTCTGCTGAGCGAATTTGCGCGCCAGTTGCCGGAGTCCTATGAGGCGCTGGTTCGAATCGGGCAGGCTGTGGGGACATCCGAGGCTGCGCGGGTATTGGAGGCTGAATGGCCCAACATGCGAAGAATCTCGATTGACTATGGCCTGATGGAGAATGCCAGGAATGTCTCGGTAATTCCCGTGGATATCGGCTGGAGCGACATCGGCAGCTGGGGTGCATTGTTGGATGTGCTTCCTGCCGACGAGCATGGCAATGTGGCTGCCGGTCCCTTGCTGGCGCGAGAGGCAAGAGGCTGCTACGTGCGCAGCGAGCGCGTGGTTGCGCTCATCGGCATGGAGGACATGGTCGTCGTTGATACGCCTGATGTGTTGTTGGTCTGCCCGCGCTCCCGGTCAGAAGAGGTTCGCGAGTTGGTCAAGCAACTCGAATCCGAGAGGCGGACATCCTATCTGTGATTGAGTCGTATGAGTGATAATTCCCTGAATGCTTACTGCGTTCGATGCAAGGCTATGCGTCCTTTGGCGGACGCGCAGGCTGTATTCCTCACAAATGGCAGCGCTGCAACGCGCGGCCGCTGCCCTGACTGTGGAACGACCCTTACGCGGCTCGGTAAGACCGGCGCGCATGCTGGTCTTCCCAAGCCCGAACCTGCAGCCCAGCAAAAGGTAGCCCGGAAGGGGGCCGCCAGGCAGAAGGTTGCCACGAAGCCGGCATCCAAATCTCCGGGAGGTTCTGCACCTTCGGAGCGTGGCAAATCTACGCGCACGAGGGCGGCTAAAGGAAAGAATTCTGCAGATGTTGGCGCTGCGCGCCATGGCGGGAGTGGGCGCCGCGCATATGGCGGCGCACTGCGCGGACCTAAGCTAGTGATCGTCGAGTCGCCGGCCAAGGCACGCACGGTTGGTAGGTATCTTGGTCGGGACTACGACGTGCGCGCATCCATCGGACATGTGCGTGATCTGCTGCGCTCCCAGCTCTCTGTTGACATCGAGGGAGGCTTTGCACCGAAGTATCGCGTGCCGGATGACAAGAAGGACATCGTCAAAGATCTGAAGGCCGCGGCCGCAGATGCTGAAGAGGTCTATCTTGCCACTGACCCCGATCGCGAAGGCGAAGCTATCGCATGGCACCTGCTGCAGGCTGCCCATATCCCTCAAGAGAGAGTTCGCCGCGTGGTGTTTCACGAGATCACCAAGAGCGCCATTTGGGATGCATTTCACCATGGCCGGGAAATCGACATGGAGCTTGTCGATGCACAGCAGGCGCGTCGAATTCTCGATCGACTGGTAGGGTATCAGATCAGTCCATTGCTCTGGGATCGCGTCAAGAGTCGGCTATCGGCTGGCCGCGTGCAATCCGTTGCACTTCGCTTGATTGTGGAGCGCGAACGCGAGATTCAGTCGTTTGTGCCGGTCGAATACTGGTCACTCGATGCAGAGCTTGCTCAGCGCGTGACCCGCGATCAGCAGCCGCGTCCGGGTTTCCTGGCGCGCCTCGTACGTATACGCGGTGAAGAGGCGGATCTCAAGAATCATGATGACGCCCATGCCGTGGTGCGCGAGCTCGAGGGCGCCGAGTACGTTGTGTCCGGCGTCAAACGAGGCGAACGAAGACGCCGGCCAAATCCGCCCTTCACAACCAGCACGCTGCAGCAGGATGCATCCAATCGCCTGGGCAT